>JAWVXM010000043.1:0-14054 GCA_033723255.1 Thalassovita sp. | reverse complement strand
GCCATAGGTGGTGCCGACCACCAGCGCCACGACGGCGCCGATCAGGCCGACCAGAAGCGAGGTCGATGTACCCTGGATCACCCGGGCATAGAGATCGCGGCCCAGATCATCCGTGCCGAAGAAATGGCCGCTTTCCAGCGACGGCTGGCCCATGCCGGCCACGTCGCCCATCACCACCCAGTCGATTTCCTCGACCGAGAAGCGCGCGAAATGCGGACCAATGAGAACGAAGGCAACCATCAGGCCGAGGATGATCGTCGAGCTGACGGCGGCACGGTTGCGCAAGAAGCGGATATAGGCGTCCTGCCACAGAGAACGGCCTTTGATGGCCGCGGTGGGCTGCCCGATATTGACTGTGTTGGTCATCGTCTCAGTACCTGATTTTGGGATCAAGCCATGCGTAAAGCAGGTCGGTGATCAGGTTGAACAGGATCGTCAGCGCGCCATAGAGGATCGTCGTCCCCAGCAGCACGGCATAATCGCGGCTGAGCGCGGAATTGACATAGGCCTGGCCCAGACCACCCGTCGAGAAATACAGGTCAACAAAGACCGAGCCGGTGATGACATAGACGAAAACCGGGCTGAGATAGCTGACCACCGGCATCATCGTGGGCTTCATCGCGTGGCGCCAGATCACCCGGCGCATCGGCAAGCCCTTGGCCAGCGCCGTCCGGATGAAGTTCGCATTCAGAACCTCGAGCATCGAAGACCGCGTGATCCGGGCGATCGAGGCCATGTAGGATGTCGAAAGCGCGATGACCGGCATCACCAGATATGGCCACTGACCGCCATACCAGCCACCGCCGGGCAGCCAGCCGAGATAGAGGGTGAAAAGCAAGATCAGGATCGGCCCCATCACGAAGTTGGGCAGCGCCTGAGCGGAGAACGAGAACCCGACGGCGAGATAATCGAGCCAGGTGTTCTGGCGGATCGCGGCGGCAACCCCCAGCGAGATGCCGACAATGGAAGCGGCGATGAAACTCAGGATACCGTAGGTCAGCGTAATCGGGAAACCCTGCGCGATCACATCGTTCACGTCCCGGTCCTTGTATTGGAAGGAGGGGCCGAAATCGAAGTGGAAGATGATGTTGCCAAGGTAATCGAGCAGCTGTTTCCAATAGGGCTGGTCCAGCCCGTAGCGCGCTTCGATATTCGCCAGCACCTGCGGCGGCAGCGGCTTTTCGGAAGTGAAGGGGCCGCCCGGGGCAACATGCATCAGCACAAAACAAACGATAATCATCGTCAGCAGCGTCGGAATCGCAAAGATCAGGCGATTCAGGATGTATCCGAACATTTTGGGATCTCGTGAATAGGAATGCCGCCCCGGAAGGGGCGGCATCGGTTTCGGGTCAGACTCTTATTCGGCAACCTTGTAAAGGTTTCGCGAATACCAGTTCTGTTCGACGTTGTTCACCGGCCAGTTCTTCAGATCGGTATCGATCATGTAGTTGCCGGTGTAGTGGTAGATTGGGATCAGCGGCACGTCGCTCGCGATGATCTGTTCCACCTCGGTATAGATCGCCGACGGATCGTCCGAGGTCTTGGCCGAAGCCAGCAGTTCATCAACATGCGCGTTCGAGTACTTGGCGTCGTTGTAGCTGGAATTGGTGTCTACCAGATCCAGGAAGGTTGACGCTTCGTTGTAGTCGCCGCACCAGCCGGCACGCGCAACCTGGTAGTTCTGGTTGCCCCGGGTTTCCAGGAAAGTCTTCCATTCCTGGTTCGCCAGCTCGGTCTGAACGCCCAGCTTCTGCTTCCACATCTGGCCGACCGCGATGGCGATCTTCTTGTGCGCTTCCGAGGTGTTGTAGATCAGTTCCAGATCGAAACCGTCGCCGAAACCGGCGGCCGCCATCAGTTCCTTGGCTTTCGCGTCACGCTCGGCCTGGGTCATCGACGCTGCTTCCACGTTGGGCACGTTGAACCCGGCGGTCGCTTCGGGGGTGAAGGTGTAGGCCGGGTACTGACCGCCTGCCAGGACCTTTTCGGTGATGATGTCGCGGTCGATCGCCAGCGACAGCGCCTGACGGACGCGGACATCCTTCAGCGCCGGGTTGGTCGAATCGGTCAGGTTGACGGTGTAGTAGTAGCTGCACAGGCGCGGGAACACGGTGGTTTCATCCGCGTGTTCCTTGGCCAGGCGCGGATACTGACCGGCCGGGATCTCGGTACGGTCCAGTTCGCCCGCCATGTATCGGGTCAGCGCGACGTTTTCATCGTTGATGACCAGCGCCACGACCTTGTCGATGATGGTCGCATCGTTGTTCCAGTACATGGAGTTGCGTTCACGCACCGAGCGTTCGTTCGGCAGGTGCTCGGTCAGGATATAGGCGCCGTTCGACACGATGTTGCCGGGCTTGGTCCATTCCTTGCCGAATTTTTCGATGATCGCCTGATGCACCGGGAAGGTGGTGGCGTGGGTGGTCATCTGCGCGAAATAGGGCAGCGCCTTGGTCAGCTTGACCTGGAAGGTGTAGTCGTCCAGAGCGGCAACGCCCAGTTCGGAAGTCGGTTTGTCGCCGGCCAGGATTTCCGCCGCGTTCTCGATCGACATCAGTTCCATGAACCACGAATAGGGCGAGCCCAGTTCCGGGTCGACGGCACGCTGCCAAGCATAGACGAAATCATTCGCGGTGACCGGATCGCCGTTCGACCACTTCGCATCATGGCGCAACTTAAAGGTGTAGACATCCTTGGCGTCATTTGCCTCGAAGCTCATCGCCACACCCGGGACCAATTCGCCGTTCTCATCCTGGTTCAGCAGGCCTTCGAACAGGTCGCGCACGATTTCCGAACCCGACACGTCCTCGACAACCTGAGGGTCGACCGAGCTGTGTTCGTCCAGAACGCGATAGGTGAAAGTCTGGTCATCGGCCAGTGTTTCACCGGTGACGGGGTGGGTGCCGGCGGCCAGCACCGGCGACGCGATCAGGGTGCTTGCCAGCAGCAGCGCTGCCAGCGACTTGGTTTTCTGTGTCATATCTTGGACCTCCTTGTTTCTCTCCCTCTGCATTCCAGTTTCCATTTTCTGGCGCAGTTTTTTACGGGCGTAATCAGCACTGACTATTTGGTAAAAATAACCAAGTCAAACCATCATTGATTGATTCGTCCAAGGGCAATCTGATCCCCTTTTCCGTTCCTACCAGTGGCTGACGCCATTCCGTTTCATGCCGCGCGTATGGTGGTCAGCATCGCTACTCTTTCAGGCATCTGATGTCACGGTTGCCGCGACGGCAGGCAAAGGAACGATCGACCCAGCGCGAAAAATTGGCATTGCCTGATCTTCACTTGGCCGAGCTCAACAGCCTTATGACCCGCCCCGGTTCGGGTCACGCTCCGCCCTTGGCATCTACGCCCCCAGCATCTGGCGACAAAACTGTATACAATATTGGCCACCTCACCCCTGCCGCTTGATGCAAATCAGGGTTTGACAAGAATATTGTATACAAAATAGCTTGTCGCAGGGGTTTTGCGGAATGCAAAACGGGGAGACAAGATTTCAATGAGCAACTCGGGGCGGAATAGCCGGTTCGACAAGGCGCTTATGGGGCTGCGCACGTTGGTGTTGCGCGGGGAATATGCCGCCAATGCCCGCCTGCCGGAAACCACCCTGTCCGAACGCCTGGGAATTTCGCGCACGCCGCTGCGGCAAGCCATGAATCAGCTGATCGAAGAAGGCCTGCTGGAACGGATCGCAACCGGCGGCTGCCGGGTCGCACGTTTCACCATCGAAGAGATCGAGGACGCGATCGAGATCAGGGGAGTCATCGAGGGCACGGCGGCCAGGCTGGCCGCGGAACGCGGAATGGCGCCGGAACTGGCCAAGGAATGCAGACAGGTCCTTGCCCGGCTCGACGAGGCGCTTTCTCAGAAAGACACGATCGATTTCGAAGACTATGTGCGTTTCAACGCACGCTTTCACGAACTGGTCGGCGCCGGCGCCGGCAGCAACATCGTATCGCGCGAAGTCGAACGGGCAAGCCGCCTGCCGCTGGCGTCCCCCAGCGCATTCATGCAGGGGCAGGAACTGATCCCGGATTTCCAGGTATCGCTGCGGCAGGCGCAGACCCAGCACAAGGCGATATTCGAAGCAATCGAAAACAAAGAAGGCACCCGGGCCGAAGCGCTGACCCGTGAACATGCCCGCCTGGCACGCAAGAACCTCGAATTTGTCACCCGGGCCAAGCCGGACCTGATCCACAGGGTTCCCGGACTTGCCCTGATCGAAGCTTGATTCAACAAGGAAAGGCGACTGAAATGGCAAGTCTTACTGATATCCTTTCGCAGCACAAAAACCCGGTGGAGATGCTGCGCAATTCCCAGATCGGGATGTATGTCTATCCCGTCGTTGCGCCCGAATTCAGCAACTGGCGCAACGAACAGATGGCATGGCGCGACAGCGCGGTGCTGTTCGACCAGACCCATCACATGGATGAACTGATCGTCGAAGGCCCGGATGCCGAGGCGTTCCTCGCCTATGTCGGCGTCAATGCGTTTTCGAATTTCGACCTCAACCGCGCCAAGCACTTCGTGCCGGTGACGCCGGCCGGGCACGTGATCGGCGACATGATCATCTTCCGCGAACGCGCCGACAAGTTCGTCCTCGTCGGCCGCGCGCCCACCGCCAACTGGACCAAATTCCAGGCTGCGGTCGGCACGTGGAAGGTGCGCCTGCACCACGATCCACGCTCGGACAGCCGCCCGGACGGTGAGCGCGTGATGCGTACCCATTACCGGTTCCAGATCCAGGGCCCCGACGCGCCGAAGATCTTCGAAAAGATGAATGGCGGCCCGGTTCCGGACATAAAGTTCTTCCACGTCGACTGGATCAATGTCGGCTCCAAGCGGGTGCAGGCGCTGCGTCACGGCATGTCCGGCGCGCCGGGACTGGAAATCTGGGGTCCTTATGCCGACAAGCACTACATCCAGTCCACCATCATGCAGGCGGCGCGTGATGCAGGCGTGAACCTCGTGCAATGTGGGTCGCGTGCCTATTCCACCAACA
The DNA here is from genome assembly GCA_033723255.1 of Thalassovita sp. Classification (GTDB taxonomy): domain Bacteria; phylum Pseudomonadota; class Alphaproteobacteria; order Rhodobacterales; family Rhodobacteraceae; genus Thalassobius. The sequence continues at coordinate 9,049 of JAWVXM010000043.1, read as the reverse complement.
CGCTTGAATCGGGCTGGATCCCGTCGCCGCTGCCGGGCATCTACGACGGCGACGGCATGCTGGCGGAATACCGCGACTGGCTGGGCGCCGACAGCTACGAAGCCGTGGGTTCGATCGGCGGCAGCTACGTTTCCGACAATATCGCGGATTACTACGTCAACCCGTTCGAACTGGGCTATGGCTTCTATATCGGCTGGAAGAAGGACGATTTCATCGGCAAGGACGCCCTGGCCCGCATGAAGGATGGCCCGAACCGCAAGAAGGTCACCTTTGAATGGAACCGCGACGACATTCTGAAAGTGATCGCCTCGGGCTTCGAGGACGGCACCCCCTACAAGTGGATCGACTTCCCGCAGCCCAACTATGCCTCTTCCTCGGCCGATATGGTGATGCGTGACGGCAAGATGGTGGGCATGTCGATGTTCAACGGCTACAGCTTCAACGAACGCTGCATGCTGTCGCTCGGCGTCGTCGATGCCAGCGTCGAGGTGGGCGACGTACTGACCTTGGTCTGGGGCGAACCGGACGATACCGGCAAGACGTCGACCGAACGGCACAAGCAGGCCGAGATCCGCGTGAAAGTTGCCCAGACCCCCTATTCCCGCGAAGCGCGGGAAGACTACGCCGACAGCTGGCGGACGAAGTCGTAAGGTCGCAAACAAAGTTGTGTCTTTCGGCAGCGAAAAAGAGGAATTCGCTGTCGAAACACAAAGCAGAACATGTCAATCAGAAACGGCCGGCCGCATGAGAAGGCTGACCGTAAAACCGGGAGGAGACCCATGAAATTCTTTAACATCCTGTGCGCAGCGGCGACCGCCGTGGGGATCAGCGCCACGGCCTCGAACGCCGAGGAACTGAAGTTTGCGAACTTCACGCCGCCGTTCCACACCATCAATGCATCGGTGATCGAGAAGCTGAACGCCGATCTGTCCGCTGCCACCGACGGCGCGCTGACCGTGCGCGGCTATCACGGCGGCGAACTGGGCGCCGGTCCGGTCGAACAGTATGTGCGCGTCCTGCAAGGCGCTGCCGATATCGCCTGGGGCCTGCCGGGCTATACCTCTTCGCAATTCGGCAAGACCATGATCGCCGAACTGCCGGGCGCCATCCCCGAAGACATGCCGGGCTATGAAGCGCTGTGGGCCGCCTATGGCGATCATCTTGCCGGCGAATTCCCGGGCACCAAGCCGCTGGCGCTTTGGACCTCGGAACCCAACATCTTCATCATGCGCGACAAGGCGATCCATTCGCCGGCCGACTTGGCGGGCCTGAAGGTGCGCGTTGCCGGTGCGACGGCTGCCGAAGTGGCCACCGCGCTTGGCGCCACCCCGGTTCAGATGCCGATCAGCCAGGTCTATAACGCGATGCAGACCGGCCTGATCGACGGCGTGATCACCGGCGCCTCGACCCTGGTCGACTTCAAGCTGGACGAAGTTGCAGATGCGCTGACCCTTGGCGCGCCGCTGGGCCGCCTGACCTTCTACACGGTGCTGAACGAAAAGGTCTATAACGGCCTGTCCGCCGACCAGAAGGCCGCAGTTGATGCCGCCAGCGGTGTGGGCCTGTCGAAGAGCGCGGAAGACGCCTGGCTGGTCACCGCCAACGCGGCGATGGACAAGGCGCGCGCGGATTCGGCGAACACCGTTACCGACCTGACCGACGCCGAAATCGCCGCATTCTCGGCAGTGGTCGCGGACGTGGTCAACGGCTATGTCGCCAGCGTCGGTGGTGACGCGGCCCTGGCCGCGATGCGGGGCGAGTAAGACCTTGCTCGCAAGCATGAGAAAAGTGGCAGACGGGCTTATCGGCCTGTCTGCTGCCATTGGATCGCTAGGCCTGATCGTCGAGGTCGGCGTGATCCTTGTTGACGTCATCGGGCGCGCCGCCGGTTCGCCGCTTTACGGGTCGCAGGACCTGATCACGATGACCATGGTTATTCTTGTTTTCGGGGGAATGGCGCTGTGCGACCGAAAGGGCGGCCATATTGCCGTGGACCTGTTCGAACGCTATTACCCGGCCCGCATGAACCGTGTGATTGATGTCCTGACGGCCCTTCTTGGCGCCGTGATTTTCGCCATGATGGCCTATGCCGTCTATGAAAGCGCCAAGCTGTCGGTGATGCTGAACCTGTCGACCAACCTGCTGCGCCTGCCCAAGGCGTGGTTCCAGGACGTCCTGGTGATCCTGGCGCTGCTCACGGCCCTGGGCATGCTGCTGCGCGCGATAGAACTGACGCTGTCCGGGCGTGATATACGGAAGGAAACATCCCAGTGAGTGGAACCGCTGTTGGCGTAATCGGGGTGGCCGTTCTGTTCGTCCTCCTCGCTCTGCGCATCCCCGTCGCATTCGCGATGTTCCTTGTCGGCTTTGTTGGCATCACCGTTCTGGACAGTTCCAATTCGGCCATGAGCCTGATGGCGTCGGAAGCCTTCACCCTTGCCTCGTCCCCGGAGCTGGTGGTGATCCCGCTCTTCATCCTGATGGGCAATGTCGCCTCGGTCACCGGGATGAGCCGGAGACTGTACGATGCCGCCTATGCGATGATCGGTCAGTTCCGCGGCGGGCTCGCCTCGGCCACGGTGATCGGCTGCGGTGGCTTCGCGGCCCTTTCCGGATCTTCCGTCGCTTCGGCGCTGACCATGGGCAAGGTGGCGCTCGGGGAGATGGAACGCTACGGCTATGACGACAAGCTGTCGACCGGGGCAGTCGCCGCCGGCGGCACGCTTGGCATCCTGATCCCGCCCTCGACCGGTTTCGTGATCTACGCCATCCTGACCGAGCAGAGCATCGGGCGGCTGTTCCTGGCCGGCGTTCTGCCGGGCATCCTGCTGCTGCTTCTGTTCGTCGTGGCCATCACCGTGATCGCGTGGATACGTCCGGATTCCGGCCCGGCGGGCCCGGCGACGACATTCCGCGAAAAAATCACCGCCATCCTCGGGGCAGGCCCCATCATCGCGGTGATCGGGCTGACCATCGGCGGGATTTACGGCGGACTGTTTTCCCCGGTCGAGGCCGCCGCCGTCGGTGCGGGCATCGTCATCCTCGTCGGCGTGCTGACTCGCAGCCTGTCGCTCAGGCAGTTCTGGGACGCAGCCAAGGATTCGGTGGTGACCACCGCGACGGTGATGCTGATCCTGATCGCCGCGCACCTGATCAACCCGTTCCTGGCACTCAGCCACATTCCCTCGGCGGTGGGCGATGTCCTGACCGGCCTCGGCCTCGGCGTCATCGGCACCCTGGTCCTGATCCTCGTAATCTACCTGATTCTGGGTTGTTTCCTCGAAGGCTTCGCGATGCTGGTGCTGACTTTGCCGATCTTTTTCCCGATCGTCCTGCAGCTGGGCATCGATCCGATCTGGTTCGGGGTACTGACCGTTCTGACGCTGGAAATGGGGCTGATCTCGCCGCCGGTGGGGATCAACGTCTTCATCGTCAAGTCCGTGGCCCCGAAAGTGGCGCTGGCCGATATCTTCCGCGGGGTGCTGCCGTTCTGGCTGATGATGATCCTTACCGTCGGTATCCTGATCGCCTTCCCGCAGATATCGCTTCTGCTGCCCAACACGATGATGAACTGATCCAATGTCGACGATCCTTCTGATCCCCGGGCTGCTTTGCGATGAAACCGTGTGGCAGCCTCTTCTGGACGCGCTGGACCAGCAGGCCAAGGTGGCCGACCTGTCGCGTCAGGATGACATCACGCAAATGGCCGAGGATTGCCTTGCGGCGACCTCGGGCCCGTTGCGGGTGGCGGGCCATTCGATGGGCGCGCGGGTGGCGATGGAAATCGCCCGGATCGCGCCGGACCGCGTCGAACGGCTGGTGCTGCTGGACACCGGCATTCATCCGCTGAAAGAGGGCGAAACCGAAAAGCGCGCCGAAATCGTGCGTTTCGCGCATGAAAACGGGATGCAGGCGCTGGCGGACCGCTGGCTGCCGGGCATGGTATATGAACCCAACCGCGCCGATGCCGACCTGATGCGGCGGCTCACCGACATGGTGCTGCGCAAGGATCCGGACCTGCACGAACGCCAGATCAATGCGCTGGTGCACCGCCCCGATGCCGCCGCGTATCTGGACCGGATCACCTGCCCGGTGCTGCTTGTCGTCGGGCGCCAGGATCAGTGGAGCCCGGTTTCCCAGCACGAAGACATGCTGCAGCTGTTGCCGAATGCGCGGCTGGAAGTGATCGAAGGTGCGGGGCATTTCGCGCCGCTGGAACGCCCGCAAGAGGTCGCGACGCTGGTCGCGGACTTCCTGAAGGATGCAGATGGAAACGGCTGACCTCATCCTGATCGGGCTGGCCTTCGCGGCGGGCGGCATCATCAAGGGCGCGGTCGGGGCCGGGGCGCCGTTGCTGGCGGTGCCGCTGATGGTGCTGTTGCGCGACGTGCAATTCGCCGTTGCCGTGTTCGTGCTGCCCAACATCATCCCCAACCTGCTGCAGTTCCTGCAATACCGCCGCGCGATCGACACGCCGCGTTTCACGTTCACCTTCGCGCTGGCAGGCGGCATCGGCGCCGGTCTCGGCACGGTCGCACTGGCCGGGTGGCGGCCGGACCTGCTGATGCTGATGGTCGCGGTGGCGCTGGTCAGCTACATCGCCTTCCGCCTTGCCCGCCCCGCATGGCAGATGCCGAAACCCCTCGCCTCGAAGCTCGCCCTGCCGGTCGGGATCGTGGCCGGGGCGCTGCAGGGGGCATCGGGCCTGTCGGCCCCGGTATCGCTGACCTTCCTGAACGCGATCCGGTTCGAACGCGACATGTTCGTCGCCACGGTATCGCTTTATTTCATTGCGCTTGGCGTGGCCCAGTTGCCGGTCCAGATCGCCTATGGGATCATGACAACAGAGCGTTTCGCCTACAGCGCACTGTCCCTGATCCCCCTGATCGGATTCATGCCGGTGGGGGCATGGATCGGGCGCCGGCTGTCGCGCGAAGTCTTCGATCAGCTTATCCTGCTCATCCTCGTGGTGCTGGCAATCAAGATCATCTTCGACGCGCTGACGTGACGGGGGTCTGGAAGACTCCCAAATAGATCGATAGAACCCCGCAGACAGCGTCTGACAAGACGCAAACAGGAGAACTGAACATGGCTGAGAAAGAGTATGACGACATCCCGGGAACTTTCGTCTTCGACGCGGACCGATCGCGCGAAGGCTACTGGCTGAACCAGTTCTGCATCTCGCTGCGGCTGGAAAAGAACCGCAATGCGTTCCGCGACGATCCCGAAGAATACATGTCGCGCTATGCGATGACGGATGAACAGAAACAGGCCGTGCGCGACCGGGCCTGGAACCACCTGCTCGAACTGGGTGGCAATATCTACTACACCTCGAAACTGGCCTCTTTCGACGGGATCACCTTCCAGGATCTCGCAGCCATGATGACCGGCATGAAACGCGAAGACTATCGCGACATGATGCTGCACGGCGGCCGCTCGATCGAAGGAAACCGCTCCAAATCCGAATGGGAGAAGAAATAATGGCAAAAATCACCGCAGGCATCGGCTGTTCCCATGTTCCCGCAATCGGCGTGGCGATGGATCAGGGCATCACCGATCAACCCTATTGGCAACCGGTCTTCAAGGGCTTCGAATTCAGCCGGAAATGGGTGAAAGAAAACAAGCCCGACGTGATCTTCCTGGTCTATAACGATCACTGCACGGCCTTCGACGCGTCCTGCATCCCGACCTTCGCGCTCGGCTGCGCGGCCGAATTCAAACCGGCCGACGAAGGCTGGGGCCCGCGCCCGGTTCCGGTGGTAAAGGGTCATCAGAAACTGGCCAGCCACATCGCGCAATCGGTGATCCTGGACGAATTCGACCTGACCATCATGAACGAGATGGAGGTCGACCACGGCCTGACCGTGCCGCTTTCCGCGATGTTCGGCGAAATCCCGCAGGACGGCGAATGGCCTTGCCCGGTCATCCCGCTGGCGGTGAACGTGGTGCAATACCCAGCGCCGACCGCGAACCGCTGCTACAAGCTTGGCAAAGCGATCCGCCGCGCCATCGACAGCTATCCCGAGGATCTGAACGTCCATATCTACGGCACCGGCGGCATGAGCCACCAGCTGCAGGCCGAACGCGCCGGTCTGATCAACCCCGAATGGGATCAGAATTTCCTCGATATGATCGCCAACGATCCCGACAAGGCGCGCCAGATCACCCATCTGGAATTCCTGCGCGAAACCGGGTCGGAAGGGATCGAGATGGTGATGTGGCTGGTGATGCGCGGCGCTCTGAACGACAAGGTCACCGAGGTGCACCGCCATTATCACGTGCCGGCCTCCAACACCGCCGTCGGCCATATCATTCTGGAAAATCACGACTGAGTCCCTGACCGGACCCAGAGCATCCATCGCTACAAATGAAGAGGAGGGAGGATCAACGATCCTCCCTCCTTCTTTTCAGCCTTGCGCAAACTGGGTTCAGTCGACCGTCTGCAGGATCCCATCAAAGAAACCGGCCAGTTCCCTGTAACCATCCAGCGGCAACACATGGGCAATATACTGATCGGGGCGGACCACGATCATGCAGCCCCGGTCGCGATCGATCCCGCGCATGTCGAAGATGTCGCCCTGCCCCTTGTGATCGGTGCAGAAAACCTTTTCGTGATCCTGCAGCCCGAGCTTGCCCTTGATCGGCTTGAGCAGCGACGGCATGTCTTCGTAGGCAAGATCTTCGAAGGTCTGCTGGAACACGGCGCGCAGGTCGATCAGCCCGTCGATATCATCACCTTCGCGGGCGTATTTCACCACCGGTGACGCCGGATCGCCTTCCAGCCAATCCGCAAGCCTGTGGATCGCCGACACCGGGGCCGAGCCATCGGTCTTTCCGGCAAAGGCATAGATCCGCCAGCGGCCGTCGGCCTCGGCCGCATGACCCAGCTGCATCTGCATCGCATCGGCGACGCGCACCACCGGGGCCGAATGAAACCGGCGGCCGATTTCCTGCCCGGTGGCCAGAGCCTGATGGGTGGGGGCGCCAATCAGGGCCGATTGATTGTATTTCACCGCCAAGCCGCCGGTGAATTCCAGGTTTTCGATGAACTGCTTCTGGAACCGCGGCATGTCAGACCCGTCGAGTTCGGATTCCCCCGGCGGTGCCGACATGATCCGGGCCCATTCGTGATCGGTATCGACCAGCCGCTTGGCCTCGGCCCAGCGTTCGGCGGAATAGCTGCGCAGAAGGCGCGCATCCGCCCGGCCCTGAAGCACATGCACCAGCTTCCAGCCAAGGTTGAACGTGTCCTGCATCGACACGTTCATCCCCTGCCCCGCCTTCGGGCTGTGGGTGTGGCAGGCATCACCGGCGGTAAAGACGCGCGGATTGCGGTCTTCGCCTTCGGGCACGTCGTCGAAACGGTCGGTCATCCGGTGACCGATTTCATAGACCGACCACCACACGACCTCTTTCACGTCGATCGTGTAGGGCTGCATGATCCGGTTGGCCGCCGCGATCATGTGATCGGCGGTGAAATTGCGGCTGGCCACGCGTTCATCGGGGTTGAGCTTGTCCAGTTCCACATACATGCGGAACAGGTACCCGCCCTCGCGCGGCAGGATCAGAATATTGCCCTCATGCGCCGAGGTGATCAGGCATTTCTGCCGCACGTCGGGGAAATCGGTGTTGGCCAGGATATCCATCACGCCCCAGGCCTGATGCGCCGCGTCGCCGTGAAGTTCCCCGCCGATCGCCTTGCGCACGTTCGACCGCGCCCCGTCACAGCCCACCACGTAATTGGCCCGCACGGTTCTCAAAGCGCCCGCGTTCACGCCGGTATTTTCCAGCGTCACCGTCACCGGGTAATCATCACTCATGGTGTCAATTTCGACGTCGCGCACCGCCCAGCCGTAATCGGGTTCCATCCGCGAGGGCGAATTCTTCATCACGTCGAGGAACAGTTCATGCACCCGCGCCTGGTTGATCAACGTATGCGGCATTTCCGAGGAATCGTCGGCCACGTCCTGCACCCGGCCGATCCGTTTAATATGGGCGGGATTGTCCGGGTTGGGGGTCCAGAACGTGGTCTGGTTCACCCAGTAGCTTTCACGCTTCACCTTTTCCCCGAAGCCGAAGGCCTGGAACATTTCCATCGTGCGCGTGTTGACGCCGTCGGCCTGCCCCTTTTCGATCGGGCCCGGCTTGGGCTCGACGATCATCGTGTCGATTTCGGGAAACTGCGACAGCTGTGCCGCAAGACACAGCCCCGCCGGGCCACAGCCAGCGATCAGCACATCCACCTTTTCCGGCAGTGGAGCATGCGCATCACGGCTCCGGCGTCCGGGCGCCGCGTTCTTGATATCGGGATCGCCCCCGCGGAAACCATCGAGATAGAATTGCATCACACCCTCCCTTTCGCCCAGCCACATGTGGTTGCCTGGATGGCCGGTTGATACTCATACTTACTAGTTTGAGTCAAGAACAATATAGTATGCTTATCATTGTGCTTAACCCATTGCTTCCAATTCATTATTAGACGGAAGTCTCCGAAGGTCTGCGCCACTGAGACAGCGAACTTGTAGTCAGCCCTGAACGCTCTGAACCGCGCCGGGTTTGCCGGAGGCTCCTGATGGGGGCTAGGAAGAACGCCGGAAGCTCATTGCTTCTCTCACGCGCGACAATGCAAGGGTTTCTGCCGCCGCGCGCGGGGTGCTGGCGGTATCGCGCGCGCGTGACAGGACTTCTGCAGTATTGCGCCGAATTTTTTCCTCTATCGTTTCCAGTGCCTTGGCTTCCGACCCGCCTTGATACTCGACCGCAGCGCAAATCACGCCGCCCGCATTGGCGATGAAGTCCGGAACGATCAGAACGCCGCGTTCGTGCAGAATGATCTCGGTCTCGGCGCGTGCGGGAATATTGGCGCCTTCGACGATCAGCCGCGCCTTCACGTCATCGACATTGGCCCCTGTAATGGCGTCGGGGCGGGCGGCCGGGATCAGGATATCGCAATCGGCGGTGATTGCCGCCTCGCTCGAAGTGGTCTCGGCGCCGGAAAGATCCGCGACGCTCTTGCCCGCTTCCTTCAGGGCAATCAGATCGTCCAGTG
>JAWVXM010000042.1:0-14371 GCA_033723255.1 Thalassovita sp. | reverse complement strand
GGTATCTGAGCACTACAATATCCGCCTGTCCGACATGATCGGCCCGAAGCGGGTACGCACCTATGCCCGGCCGCGCCAGGTCGCCATGTATCTGTGCAAGCAACTGACCAGCCGGTCATTGCCCGAAATCGGGCGCCGTTTCGGCGGCCGCGACCACACCACCGTCATGCACGGGGTACGTCGGATCGAAGAACTGCGGGTGCAGGACGGCCAGATCGCCGAAGACCTGGAAATGCTGCGCCGGGCGCTGGAAGCGTAGCCGCAAACGCACACAATCGCGCCGCTCTGGTCCCGGGGCGGCACCGATCCCCTTGACGCCCCACCCTTTCCGGCAGACAAACCAATAAAAAGCTTGAGCCGCTTGGGGATTTGGCTAATTTGCAATTCCCCGGGATGAGCCGGAACAGGGATAGGAGCGAGGGTATGAAATTCAGCATCGAACGCGGGACGCTTCTGAAGGCCGTGTCTCAGGCACAGTCTGTCGTCGAGCGGCGCAACACGATTCCGATCCTCGCCAATGTCCTGATCGAAGCCGACGGCGACAGCGTGTCGTTCCGCGCGACCGACCTTGATATCGAGGTTGTCGACAAGGCGCCAGCGCAGGTCGAAAAGGCCGGCGCCACCACCGTTTCGGCCGTCACCCTGCATGAAATCGTCCGCAAACTGCCCGACGGCGCTTTGGTCACCCTGACCGATGACGGTGTTGCGGGCCGCCTCAGCGTCGAAGCGGGCCGGTCGCATTTCAACCTCGCCACCCTGCCGCGCGAAGATTTCCCGGTGATGGCCTCGTCCGAATACCAATCGAATTTCAGCGCGCCCGCCCCGGTGCTGCGCCGCCTGTTCGACAAGTCGAAATTCGCCATCTCGACCGAGGAAACCCGCTATTACCTGAACGGCGTATACCTGCACGTGGCCGATGCCGATGGCGGCAAGGTCCTGCGCGCGGTTGCAACCGATGGCCACCGGCTGGCCCGGATCGATGCCGACCTGCCTGCCGGCGCCGAGGACCTGCCCGGCGTGATCGTCCCGCGCAAGACCGTGGGCGAACTGCGCAAGCTGCTGGATGATGACGAGATGGAAATCGCCGTTTCGGTTTCCGAGACCAAGATCCGTTTCGCCACCCCCAACATCACCCTGACATCGAAGGTGATCGACGGCACCTTCCCCGACTACAGCCGTGTCATTCCCTCGGGCAACACCCGCAAGATGGAAGTCGACGCCGCCGAATTCGCCGCCGCGGTCGACCGGGTGGCAACGGTTTCGTCGGAACGGTCCCGCGCCGTGAAGATGTCGCTGGACGAAGACAAGCTGACCCTGTCGGTCAACGCCCCCGACAGCGGCGCGGCCGAGGAAGAACTGGCCGTGGCCTATGGCGATGAACGGCTGGAAATCGGGTTCAACGCGAAATACCTGCTGGAAATCGCCAGCCAGGTCGATCGCGAAAACGCCGTTTTCCTGTTCAATTCGTCGGGCGATCCCACCCTGATGCGCGAAGGCAACGACACCTCGGCAGTCTATGTGGTCATGCCGATGCGCGTGTGATGCGCCGCGGAATTTGACACGGATTCCACCACGTTTTCTGCGCCGGATAACGGTGCCCCGCCATGTCTGAAATTGCGATCAAGCAGCTGACCCTGTCGCATTTCCGGTCCCACAAATCGGGCCGGATCGAATGTGATGGCCGACCGGTGGCGATCTATGGCGCCAACGGGTCGGGCAAGACCAACATTCTCGAAGCGGTGTCGCTGTTTTCCCCCGGTCGCGGACTGCGTCGTGCCTCGGCCGAGGAAATGATGCGCCGACCCGAAACGCTGGGATGGAAAATCACCGGGCTGCTGCAGAGCGGACCGCGTCTGCACGAAATCGAAATCTGGTCCGACAAGGGCGCGGCGCGGCAATTGAAGATCGACGGCAAGGCGGCGGCGCAGCTGGAACTGGCCAACCTGTCGCGCGTGCTGTGGCTGATCCCGTCGATGGACCGGCTGTGGATCGAAGGCGCCGAGGGGCGGCGGCGGTTTCTTGACCGGATGGCCCTGTCATTTTTCCCCGCCCACGCCGAGGCAACGCTGGCCTATGAAAAGGCGATGCGCGAACGCAACCGACTGCTGAAGGACCAGGTGCGCGATGCCCATTGGTACGCGGCGCTGGAATCCCAGATGGCCCAGAACGGGGCCGCGATCCACGCGCACCGGATTGCCACGCTGGAATTCCTCGGCGACGCACAGGCGCGGGCCGAAACCGCCTTCCCCGCCGCAACGCTGGAACTGATGCAAAGCGAAGGCGAGATGCCCGAGACCGAAGCCGACCTGCGCGACGCGCTGGCCGAAAGCCGGTTCCGCGATCTGGCCGCCGGGCGCAGCCTTGTCGGCCCGCACCGGACCGATCTTTACGGTGTCTTCGCCGCCAAGGGCGTGCCCGCCAGGGATTGTTCCACCGGCGAACAGAAGGCGCTGCTGGTGTCGCTGATTTTGGCCAATGCGCGGGCGCTGTCTGACCGGATCGGCATGCCGCCGATCCTGCTGCTGGACGAAGTCGCGGCGCATCTCGATGCCGGGCGACTTGCCGCGCTTTACGACGAAATCGTCGGCTTCGGCGCACAGGCCTGGATGACCGGGACCGGACCGGAACTGTTCGATGCCCTTGGGCCGCGCGCGCAATATATTGAGATGCGCGACCATGACGGGGTGTCCGAGCTGCACCCGATCCCGGAATAGACCGCAAAGCGGAACTTGATTTCGCAATCCGGACAAACAATAGTGCCGACGACCACCGCGAAGGAGGACGCGCATGGGCCTTGTCACACCGGCTGCACCCGCCGAACAACCGCAACAAACCGTCATTGACGCGATCCGCGCCTGGGCTAGGGAAACCCCGGAAAAGGAAGCCGTGGTCTGCGGCGACATACGGCTCAGCTGGTCGGAATTCGACGCCCGCAGCAGCCGGGTTGCCAACGCTTTGATCGCCCTCGGCATCGCGAAGGGTGACCGCGTCGCGATCCTGTCCCCGAATTCTTCCCGCTATGCCGAGATTTTCATCGGCACGCTCAAGGCCGGGGCCTGCATCGTGCCTTTGTCGACCATGGCGTCGTCCGAGGCTTTGGAAAAGATGCTGAAGGACAGCGGGTCCAAGGTGTTCTTCCTGGCCGACCGCTACCGCGACCTGGCCGCACCTTTCATCGAAACGATCGACGCGCATCGCGTGGCGCTGGATTTCGACGCGCCCGGGCATGACGGCTACGAACCCCTGCTGGCCGCCCAATCCGACAGCGATCCGCTGGTGCCGGTGGATTGGAACGATCCGCTCAACATCATCTATTCGTCCGGCACCACCGGCACGCCCAAGGGCATCCTGCACGACCACTGGATGCGCACCGTGCAGATGGAACGCGCCGAACCCAGCGGCTATTGCGACAACGCCCGCACGCTGCTGTCGACGCCGCTTTATTCCAACACCACGATCGTGTCCTTCCTGCCCACCCTGTTCGGCGGATCTACCGTGCATCTGATGTCGAAATTCGACGCGCGGGAATACCTGAAGATCGTCGAAAAGGAACGCATCACCCACACGATGCTGGTGCCGGTGCAATACAAGCGGATCATGGACGTGCCGGATTTCGACACATTCGACCTGTCGTCGATGCGGGTGAAGTTTTCCACCTCGGCCCCGCTGCGCGCGGATGTGAAGGCCGATGTGCTGGCGCGTTTCCCCGGCAAGCTGATCGAATATTACGGCCTGACCGAAGGCGGCGGCGTGACCATCCTGGTGGCCGACGAGATGCGCGACAAGCTGCACACCGTGGGCAAGCCAAGCCCGGGCACCGAAATCAAGCTGATCGACCCAGACGGCAACGAGGTGCCCGAAGGCGCGGTCGGTGAAATCTGCGGCCGCAGCCCGACGATGATGGCGGGGTATTTCGGCCGCGACGACCTGACCGCCGATTACATCTGGCGCGACAAGGACGGGCGGACCTTCTTCCGCTCCGGCGACATGGGGCAGTTCGACGAAGACGGCTTCCTCGTCCTGTCCGACCGCAAGAAGGACATGATCATTTCCGGTGGGCTGAACATCTATGCCAACGATCTGGAACTGATCCTGCTGCGCGATCCGGACGTGACCGACGCCGCCGTGATCGGCATTCCATCGGACCAGTGGGGGGAAACCCCGCTGGGGCTGGTGGTGCTGGCGCCGGGTTCGGAAAGGACGCCCGAGGCGATCCTCGCCGACGCCAACGCGCAGCTGGGCAAAAGCCACCGCCTGTCACGGGTGGAAATCCGTGATCACCTGCCGCGTTCCTCGATCGGCAAGATCCTGAAACGCGAACTGCGCGCGCCCTACTGGGCGGATTGACCGGGCCGGTTCCTTTCAGGGGATCGGCTGTGCCTGACGCACCACACAGCGGGGCGGAAATCTTCATCGCCGGTGGCGGGGCAAGGTGCCGCAAAATCTGGTGTGGGACGTGACATTCCCCGCCAAGTTTCCTATATATTCCTGACAATAACAAAGGATGGGCGGGATGTCCGAAACCGAGCAAAACTCGCAGGAATACGGCGCAGAATCTATCAAGGTTCTCAAAGGCTTGGAAGCAGTGAGAAAGCGTCCGGGCATGTATATCGGTGATACCGATGACGGATCCGGCCTGCATCACATGGTCTATGAGGTCGTCGACAACGGCATCGACGAGGCGCTGGCGGGACATGCGGACTTCGTGAAGGTGAAAATTCACGCCGATAACAGCGTGTCGGTGCGCGACAACGGGCGCGGGATTCCGGTCGACATCCACGAAGAAGAAGGCGTTTCCGCGGCCGAGGTCATCATGACCCAGCTGCACGCGGGCGGTAAGTTCGACTCCAATTCCTACAAGGTATCCGGCGGACTGCACGGCGTCGGCGTGTCGGTGGTGAACGCGCTGTCGGTGTGGCTGGAACTGCGCATCTGGCGGGGCGGCAAGGAACATTACGCCAAGTTTGAGCATGGCGAATGCACCGAACATCTGCGCGTGACCGGCGATGCCGAAGGTGAAACCGGGACCGAGGTGCGCTTTCTCGCCTCCACCGACACGTTTTCCAACCTCGCCTATTCGTTTGAGACGCTGGAAAAGCGCCTGCGCGAACTGGCCTTCCTGAATTCCGGCGTCCGCATCATTCTCGAAGACGAACGCCCCGCCGAACCGCTGAAAACGGAACTCTACTACGACGGCGGCGTGAAGGAATTCGTCAAGTATCTCGACCGTCACAAGCACCCGCTGATGTCCGCACCGATCTATGTCATCGGCGAAAAGGACGGCATCGGCGTGGAACTGGCGATGTGGTGGAACGACAGCTACCACGAAACCGTGCTTCCCTTTACCAACAACATTCCGCAGCGCGATGGCGGCACCCACTTGGCGGGCTTCCGCGGTGCGCTGACCCGGACCCTGTCGAAATACGCTCAGGACAGCGGCATCGCCAAGAAGGAAAAGATCAACTTCACCGGTGACGACGCCCGCGAAGGCCTGACCTGCGTGTTGTCGGTCAAGGTCCCGGACCCGAAATTCAGCTCGCAGACCAAGGACAAGCTGGTCAGTTCCGAAGTGCGGCCGGCGGTCGAAGGGCTTGCCGGTGAAAAGCTGGCCGAATGGTTCGAGGAAAACCCGAACGAGGCCAAGATGATCGTGTCCAAGATCATCGAGGCGGCGCTGGCCCGTGAAGCGGCGCGCAAGGCGCGCGAACTGACCCGGCGCAAGACGGCAATGGACGTGAATTTCCTTGCCGGCAAGCTGAAGGATTGTTCCGAAAAGGACGCCACCAAGACCGAACTGTTCCTGGTCGAGGGTGACTCCGCCGGCGGGTCGGCCCAGACCGGGCGCGACCGGCGCACCCAGGCGATCCTGCCCCTACGCGGCAAGATCCTGAACGTGGAACGGGCGCGCTTCGACAAGATGCTGTCGAGCCAGGAAATCGGCAACCTCGTGATGGCGCTTGGCACCGGGATCGGGCGTGACGAATTCAACATCGACAAGCTGCGTTACCACAAGATCGTCATCATGACCGATGCCGACGTGGACGGCGCGCATATCCGCACCCTGCTGCTGACCTTCTTCTACCGGCAGATGCCGGAACTGATCGAGGGCGGCTATCTCTATATCGCGCAGCCGCCGCTTTATAAGGTCAGCCGCGGCAAGTCCGAAGTCTACCTCAAGGATCAGGCCGCGCTGGACGATTACCTGATAGAACAGGGCATTCAGGACACAGTTCTGAAACTGGGCTCCGGCATGGAAATCGCCGGCGCCGACCTGAAGCGTGTGGTGGAGGAAGCCCGCCAGCTCAAGCGCGTTCTCGATGCCTTCCCGACACATTACCCACGCCACATCCTTGAACAGGCAGCGGTTGCCGGCGCCTTCGTGCCCGGTGCGGTCGATGCCGACCTGCAGGGCGTGGCCGACAAGGTGGCGAAACGGCTGGACGATATCGCGCTGGAATACGAACGCGGCTGGCAGGGCCGGATCACCCAGGATCACGGCATCCGGCTGGCCCGCATCCTGCGCGGAGTCGAGGAAGTCCGCACGCTGGACGGTTCGATGCTGCGTTCGGGCGAGGCGCGCAAGACCGGCAGCTTCACCAAGTCGCTGCAGGAAGTCTACGACCTGCCCGCCACGCTGATCCGCAAGGACCGCAGCGTGGTGATCCACGGGCCGCTCGACCTGCTGAACGCGATCCTGAAGGAAGGCGAAAAGGGGCTTTCGCTGCAGCGCTACAAGGGTCTTGGCGAAATGAACCCCGATCAGTTGTGGGAAACCACGCTGGACCCCGAGGCGCGCACCCTGCTGCAGGTCCGGATCGAGGACATGACCGAAGCCGACGACCTGTTCACCAAGCTGATGGGCGACGTGGTGGAACCGCGCCGCGAATTCATCCAGCAGAACGCGCTGAGCGTGGAAAACCTCGATTTCTGATCGGGTCTGAACATTGCGAATTTGAATGCCGGGGCTTCGGAAACGGACCCCGGCATTTCATTTTGGGGCCGTGGCCCGGATCCCGTTTCAGTCCGGCAAGATTGCGCAGCTTGCCGAAACACCGTGGCGTTCCAGAATATCACCCACCCGGCCAGACCGGGCCATATCGGCGACGACCTCATCGAGGAACCGCGCCGCATCGGGCCGCCCGGTGGGCATCCCCATGGCCTGTCGGATCTGCATGAAGGGCGGCCCGACAACCCGCGAACCGGCGCGCTTCGCCCCTTCGCGTTCCATCACCGCCTTGATCCCGGCGACTGCAGCGACTTCACCCTTGTCCAAGGCATCAAGCGCCGCCTGGATGCTCGGGAAATGGACAAGGTGTTCCGCACCTGGCTTACGCGACAGGTTGAGCGTATAGGCGCTGCCATCCACCGTGGCGACCCTGTGGCCTTCGCTGACCAGCGTATGCGCGTCGGTCGTGTCGCAATGCGCGCCAACCAGGTAGGCGCCTTCGATTTGCACATAGGGCGCGGTGAAATGGATGGTCTTGGCACGTTCCGGATCGACGGCCAGAAAACAGATGTCATAGACATCGTCCTGCGCGACCGAGGACACGTCGATGGCACGGTCCTTGTGGATGAATTCCAGCGGCAGGCCCAAACGATCCGCCAGGGCACGGGCCAGATCCACGGTGATCCCCTGTGCGTTGCCCGCCGCATCGCGGGTCACCAATATGCGATTGCCGTGGTTCAAAGCCGCGCGCAAGGTGCCCTTCGGCGCGACGGCGCGCCGCAAGTCACCCCTGGAATCTGTCATGCCTCCCCCGACCTCGTTCTCATAACCCCTAAACCTCGCCCTCGGTCGTGATATGGATGACCGTACCGCAATGCTTGCAATGCACCGCGTCGGCATCGTGCAGAACCAGCCCGCAGACTTCGCATTCGTGGCGCACCTTGGAGGCGCGGAACAGCACCTGCAGCAGCCGCAGGAACAGGGTGACGCCGAAGATCATCACCCCCACCGACAGCATCCGCCCCCACGGGCCCTGCAGGGTGATGTCGCCGAACCCCGTGGTGGTCAGCGCGGTGACGGTGAAATAAAGCGCATCGGCGTAATTGCCGATCTGCGGATTGACGCTTTCCTGGGTGGCATAGATCAGCCCGGTCATCACGAACAGGAACACACCCAGATTGATCGATGCCAGCACCACGTCTTCGTTTTCGCGGAAGATCTTGAAATCCTTCCGCAGCCGCGCCAGAAGTTGATAGGTATGCAAAAGCCGCAGCGTGCGCAGGATACGCAGGAACCCGAAACCTTCGCCGGCGATCGGCGCCAGGAAGGACAAGACGGCGACGATATCGGCCCATGTGGCCAAGCGCAGCAGAAAGCGGGCCTTTTCCCGCTCCAGCCAGACCCGGACGAGGAAATCGATCAGGATCAGGCTCCCGAAGATCCCGTCGGCGATTTCCACCAGCAAGGTTCTTGGAAAGAAAGAGGTCGCAATCACGAAAAAGACCGTGACGAAATCGAAGATCAGAAGCGCATAGCGAAACCGGTGCGCCTGAGCCGTATGCCCTTCGTAAAGCGATCTGAGCTTTTCAAACACGCGACCTTCTCCCGACCCTTTCCCCCTTTTGTCAGCCCACCGCTTCCGAGCGAATGATATCCGCCGCTTTTTCGGCGATCATGATAACCGGGGCGTTGGTATTGCCCGATACCAGGTCCGGCATGATCGACGCATCGACGACGCGCAACCCCGCGATGCCATGCACCCGCAGCGAGGAATCGACCACGTCGCCATGGGACGGGTGCGGCCCCATGCGGCAGGTCGATACCGGGTGATAGAGCGTCACGCCGGTCGCCCGCGCATAATCGAGCAAGGCCTCGTCACTCGCGGCTTCGGCCCCCGGGGTCAGTTCGTGATCGACCACCGCGCTCATCTCGTCGCTTTGCATGATCGCCCGCGCGATCTTCATGCCGGCGACGTGAATGCGCTGATCTTCCTCGTCCGCTAGGAAATTCGGGCTGATCGCGGGGGCACGAAGCGGATCGGCCGAGGTGATATGAACCGTTCCCCGGCTCTTGGGCCGCAGCTGGCACGGGCCGATGGTCAGCCCCGGGAAATCGTGGAAGATCCGCTTTGCCGGGTCGGAGAAGCTCGCATTGGCGATGTGGTACTGGATATCCGGCACCGGCAGGTCGGACGACGATTTGACAAAGCCCAGCACGATGGCGGCGGGCATCGTCAGCGTCCCCTTGCGGGTCAGCACAAAACGCAAGACTTCGCGCACCAACCCCATACCGCGGGCATTCGCATTCAGCGACAGCGGCGCGTTCAATCGCCACGACAGGCGCGAGATATAATGATCGGCCAGGTTTTCACCGACCCCGGACAGCGCCTGTTTCACCCCGATTCCGAAGCCCGACAGGCGGTCGGGCTGCCCCACCCCCGACAGTTCAAGGATCTGCGGCGACTGGATCGCCCCGGCCGCAAGGATCACCTCCCGCCCGGCCTTCGCCGTCATGATCTTGCCGCGCCGGGTGAAACGCACGCCGTCAACCTTCACGGGATCACTGAAGGTCAGTTCAGTGACCATCGCATGGGTGATGACCCGCAGGTTGGGCCGCCGGCGCACCGGGCTGAGGTAGGCCCGCTTCGCGGAAAAGCGCAGCCCGTTCTTCTGCGTCACCTGCGAATAGCCCAGGCCTTCCTGATCCGGACCGTTGTAATCGGTCGTGGTCGGATAACCGAGCCCCGCCGCAGCCGACATCAGCCGGTCGAGCACCGGGTAGGTGCTTTGCACCTTGTTGACGACAAGGGGTCCATCGGTCCCGCGATGGTCTGCCGAAGGCCCGTTCAGGATCTCGTCGACCTGACAGCTTTCGGCCTTCTTGAAATAGGGCAGGACATCCGCCGCTGACCATCCCGGGTTGCCGGCTTCGGCCCAGCGATCGTAGTCTTGCGTCTGACCGCGCACGTAAAGCATTGCGTTGATGGCCGAGGACCCGCCAAGCACCTTGCCCCGCGGGAAGGCAATCGGCCGGTTGCCGGTGTCCGGTTCGGGCTCGGTCTCGAACATCCAGTTGACCGCCGGGTTCACCATGGTCTTGATATATCCCGCCGGGATATGGATCAGCGGGTTCCAATCCTCGCCGCCGGCTTCAAGAAGCAGGACCTTGTTGCGGGGGTCCTCGGAAAGCCGGTTGGCCAGCACACAACCCGCCGACCCTCCGCCGACGATGATGTAATCTGCGGTCAGGTATTCTGAATGCATCGGATGATATGGGTCCCTCGATTTGCGGCGATATCGCCTTGCTTTGCGAATTCATTCAAACCCTTCGCGCATTGCTTCACAATGATCAACCGCCTGCATCGCGATAAAAAATTCCGCAGCCGGACCATGTTCTCAGCCGCCGTTCAGGAAACGTTTCAACTCATCGCGCTTCACCTCAAGCAACCGGGCCGGGCCGTCGCCGATATCAACCTGTTGCAGCCAGCCCGGGACTTCCCCCCGCGCCAGCCGCGACCCGATGCTGTTCTGGCTGGCATAGGTTTCGCCACTGCAGACCAGCACATAGTCGGCGCCGGTGGCCCGCAGCCTTTGCGCCATGTCCTTGTCGCCCCCCATGAAGGCCAGCGTCCCGTTCCAATAGGCTTCGGGCGCCCGGTGATAGGGGGCCGCGAAGATCGAATGCGGCGTGAAAAGCAGAATCTTTGTGCCAAGGTTGAGCGGCGCCAGGATGCCAGCCGGGGAAATGCCGTTCAGCGCGGCAAGCCCATCCCGGCGGCTGCAGTTCTTGTCGGCAAGGGACAGCTTGCGTTCCTCCCCTTGTACATCGTTCTTGAGAAGGGCCGCGAAAAGCGTGCTCCCGGTCAGGATATGGGGATAAAGAATCAGGATCGTCGCGATCACCAGAAGCACCGGCTTGGATCTTCGCAAGCTGCGCCAGTGGCTGTTGGCGGCCCATGAAATCCCGACCCCGAAGGCAAGTGGCATCGCGGCAAGACCCCAGATCACCGTGCGGACCTGGTAGAACAGTCCCGCTAGCCCCAGCAGCACGAAGACCAGCAGAACCGCCGCCGGTCGGCGGCCGGGTCCGGGACCGCCCAGCACAAACAGCCCCAGCAACAAGGCGACCAGAAGCGGGGGAAAAAGCAGCTGCGTGGCCAGCCTGGGATCCTTGGCAAACATCCGCATTTCCGACAGCGACTCAGTGATGTTGCCCAGGATCAGGTCACGCACCTTTGGCGGCAGCACCGAAAACGGCCCTTCACGGCAGGGGCTGAGCACCGGCCAGAGCGCGACAAGGACCAACGCAATCAGGCCACCGGTCAGCAAAAGCCGGGACCGGGTGGAAACCACCATTTCGCGGCTGAGATAGACGATGACCGAGAAAGCCATCGCGGAACCGGTAAGCACCAGCGTGGTACGCGACAGCTGATCGCAACGCGACAGTTCCCAAAGCGCCGGGTCGGTCTGGATCAGGAACAGCAGCGGGGCCGCCCCCCCAAGCGCGATGCCATAGCCCAGCAACCGGTCTGTCGCCCCCGGATGATCCAGCACGTGCTGCACGCTCAGCACGATCCCGACCAGCGCCAGCACCACGATCGTTTCCAGCCCCACCGCCAGCGAAACCGCTGCGGCGAGACCGCCGATGATTCCCCTCAACGTGGGTTTTCCCGGCATGATCGCCGCCGAGATCGCCAGCAGCATGCAGATCAGTTGCACGTTGTTATGGTCGACCCGCCCCACGGGGAAAACGCTGCTTGAAAGCATGGGCATCGCGCCGGCGGCGATAACCGCGAAGGCCGCCGCCGAATAACCGAATACCTGCCGCGCGACCCGCCCGGTGATCACCAGGAAGACAAAGAACAAAAGCATCGGCCAGACCGCCGCCGTCAGGGCCAGCGCGATATCCCGGCTGGCAAACAAATCGAAGAACCACACCAGCCCGGCCAGCGGCAAATCGACCAGCCGGGACCAGTGCATCGACAGGCCTTCGGGCGGCATCGCACGGTGCTGCACCATGTCGTACCAGCCCTGCCCGCCGAGGAAATCCAGCACCGATACCAGACGCATCGCATCGTCATTGTCCGGCAGCGTGAGATAGGAAAACACGCCCCCGACACGCCTTGCCTGCACCATCAGGTAGATCAGAGCCCCGGTCCAAAACGCCAGCCGGAAACCGGACGGACCTCCGAAAAGGGATCTGTTATTGCCGGAAGATTGCTGCATCAGGGGGCCAACGTCCTCACTTGCTTTCGTGATATTCCTCTTCGGTGTTCACCCCCCACAACGCGTCGCGCACGTCGCGCCCTTCGACGATGCCGTCGACCGCGATCATCGCGGTCAGCATCGAATGGTCCTGGTTGTTATAGCGGTGCATGCCGTTGCGGCCGACACAGAACAGGTTATCGAACTGCCTTGTGTAATCCTCGATTTCCTTGAACCGGTCATAGGTACCGAAATAGGCCGGATAGGCTTTCTTGGTACGCACCACCACCGCGTCCAGAACATCGGCAGGATCGGCCACGCCCAGCTTTTCCAGTTCCGTCGCGCCGAAAGCCTTCAGCTTGTCTTCGTCCATGGTCCAGAAATCATCGCCCTCGTTGACGAAATATTCCAGCCCGACCCAGATCGTATCGGGATCAGCCACGAGGTAGGGGCTCCAGTTGTTGAAGATCTGCAACCGGCCGACCTTCACGTCATTATCCTGGATGTAGATCCAGTTGTCCGGCACCTTTTCCGCCAGTGTCGACGTATCAGTGCCGCCGCCCAGCTTCAGCCGCTTCAGCAAGAGCCCCACGGTCATGAAATCGCGGTAGCTCAGCCCCTCGGACACTTCGCGCACCGGCGCAGGGACCGGCGGGGTCCAGCCACCGATCAGTTCGGTCACCGGCATTGAGGAAAACATGTAATCGCCCTCGACCTGCCGGGTTTGGCCGTCAGCATCCACCACGGTCACGCCGGTAATCCGCCCTTCGTCATGGAAAACGCCGCTGACGAAATTGCGGTAATGGATTTCGCCACCGCGCGCCTCGATCTCGCGCGCGACCACTTCCCACAGCTGCCCAGGCCCGTGCTTGGGATAGAGGAAGCGTTCGATCAGGCTGGTTTCGGTATCCTTCTGCGACAGAGACCCGGTGGCCGGCTTCAGCTTGCGCAGCATGTTCTTGATCAGCCCGGTGATCGACACGCCCTTGATCCGCTGCGCGCCCCAGTCGGCCGGAATGTCCTCGCAGGGCACGCCCCAGACCTTCTCGGTATAGTCGCGGAAGAAGGTGGCATAGAGTTCTTCGCCGAACCGGTTGACGATGAAGTCGCGCAGGTTGACCTCGGGCTTGATCGGGTTCAGCCGCGCCTTGCCATAGCTCGCCACGATCTTCAGCGTCCGCAGCAGGCCGAGATTGGCAAAGGTCTGGACGCTGAATTTCAACGGGTAATCGTACATCTTGCGGTCATACAGGATGCGCGACACCCGGTTGCGCACCAGCATCACCTCATCCACTGCGTCGGGATCGGGACCCGGCCCCGCTTCAACTTCGCGCTGGCGGTTGTGATAGGTGATGGTCAGGCCTTCCTCGCCCTCCTTCAGCGCCTGCAGCGGCAGGATGTTTGTCCACCATTCCATCACCCGGTCGGACTTGGAAAAGAACCGGTGACCGCCGATATCGATGCGGTTTCCCTTGTAGTTCACGGTCTTGGAAATACCCCCGACCTGCGTGTCCGCCTCGAAAATGACCGGCTTGATATCGGTCCGGGTGACAAGTTCGTAGGCGGCGGTCAGGCCAGCCGGGCCGGCGCCGACGATCAGGGCGATTTTCTGGGTCATTCGTAATCCCTATACGAGAGAAGGGTTCGATTCCGCGCGGGCGCGGCGGAAGCTCACATGCTTGTGCGCGAAGAAGGAATAGAAGGCGGTGAAGCCCACGGCCATGACATGGGCGGTGACCTCCGGGCCGACGGTCAGGCCCCACTGACCGGCCGCGATCCATTTCAGCCCGGACAGGAACAGATGCGCCATCAGGGTGGTCAGGCCAAGGCCGACCATCGAAACGAGGAAGAAATCACGCAATTCCTCCTTCGGGTGGCGCCCCGACGGATCATAGGTATAGGCCCGGTTCAGCGCAAAGCTGACCCCCATCCCCACCACGAAGGCGATCGCCACGGACACCGCATATCCCACCGGGTCATTGAACCCCATCACGCCGTATAACAGGTAACCCGCGGCGAGGTTCACAGCGGCAGCCAGACCCGAGCAGAGGAGGAATCTAATAAACATCTCGACCTTTCCTGGTCCGGCCCCGGCCACGCTACGGACCGGTTTCTTGAAAATCTGCGCCCCTTTTGCCCGGGAATATTGGCCAAATTGAGAACAATCGTGGCAAATTTTACGAATCGTTTACGTTGAAAACAACAACCATGCCGCGTCATT
>JAWVXM010000041.1:0-14594 GCA_033723255.1 Thalassovita sp. | reverse complement strand
GTCCTCGAGGGCTTCTGCGACGGCGCATGGGTTGAACGAGCCAGCGCGGTTCACGGCGTCTGCATAAAGCAGCGTCTGAACGTAGCAGGTATGTGCGGCCTGCGACGGCGGGAAGCCGTACTTGGTGCCGAAGGACTTGGTGAAGGCCTTGGAGCCTTCATCTGTCAGCGACCAGTGCCAGTTGGTTGAACCAAAGATGCCCTTAACGTTTTCACCGGCACCACGTGCCATCAGGCGTGAGTAGAGCGGAACGACGATTTCGAAGTTCTTGCCGTTCACCTGACGCTCACGAAGGCCGAACTGAACGGCATTGGTGAGTGAGTTCACCATGTTGCCGCCGTAGTGGTTCAGAACCAGAACGTCTGCATCTGTCTGAAGAACAGGTGCGATGTAGGATGAGAAGTCCGTTTGGGTGAGTGGTGTCTTGACCGCATTGACGGTTTCCCAACCCATGGCTTCCGTTGCCTGGGTGACCGCTTCCTCAGTGGTATAGCCCCAGTTGTAGTCTGCAGTCAGGTGATACGCCTTGCGGTCCTTGCCATAGGCTTTCGCCAGCACCGGCGCCAGGGCGGCACCCGACATGTAGGCGTTGAACATGTGGCGGAAACCGTTCGCCTTCTTGTCCTTGCCGGTGGTGTCGTTCGAGTGGGTCAGACCGGCCATGAAGATGATGCCGGCTTCTTGGCAGAGGCCCTGAACGGCGATCGCCACACCCGAGGACGACCCGCCCGATACCATGATGGCGCCGTCTTTTTCGATCATCGACTTCGCCGAGGCGCGGGCTGCGTCCGACTTGGTCTGGGTGTCGCCGGTCACGAATTCGACCTTCTTGCCCAGGATGCCGTTGCCCTGCAGTTCCTTCGACGAGAAGGTGTTCAGCATGCCGCCGTCGCCGCCACCGTTCAGGTGTTCGACGGCCAGCTCGAAGGCGCGCAGTTCGTCGGCGCCCTCATCGGCATAGGCACCGGTCTGGGGCACGTTGAAACCCAGGGTGACGGAGCCGCCGGTGGGTTCGTTGGTATAGGCTGCGGCCGACGATGCAGTGAAGATCGTCGGAAGCGCAACGCCGGCGCCTGCGACAGCACCCGACTTCAACACGCCACGACGCGTCAGATTGGTCTTGGACATAAATTCCTCCCGTTTCGTGAAATGCGGACAGTCTCCTCAGAACAGTCCGCGGGCACAGTTGTGCAAAAGCATTATCGGGTGGAAAAAGAAAACTTCGCAACAATCGCTTTTGCTGAAACAATTTTTTTGTAAAGATTTGCACAATGCCATAGTATGCATTGTAAAGAAATTTTTCCGCAGTGCAGAAATGCATTGATTTGCTTGGGAAAAGGAAATGCCGCAACGTCAGCTTACCGGGACGCGTATCAGGGAAAGGCGGATCATGCAGGGAATGCGGCAGGCCGAACTGGCCCGTGCTGCCGGTATTTCCGCCTCCTACCTCAATCTGATCGAACATAACCGGCGCAGAATCGGAGGGAAATTGCTGCTCGCACTGGCAGACGTGCTGCAGGTGGAACCCTCTGTGCTCACCGAAGGGGCCGAGGTGGCGGTCATTGCCCGGCTGGGCGAAGCCCGCGCCGCCGACTCTGCCGCCGCGGTCGCCGAACAGGAAGCCCCAGAGGATTTCGCCGGCCGCTTTCCCGGCTGGGCCGAACTTCTGGTACGCCGCCATCGCCGCGTGCTGGAACTGGAACGCACGGTCGAAACCCTTACCGACCGTCTGACCCACGATCCCCATCTGGCCGCGGCCCTGCACGAAGTGCTGTCCACCGTGACCGCGATCCGGTCTACCGCGGCCATCTTGGCAGATACGCCCGAACTCGAACGCGAATGGCGCGACCGGTTCCATCGCAACGTCAACGAAGATGCCCGCAGGCTGGCGGAAAGCGCGCAGTCGCTGGTGAGCTATCTCGACGAGGGTGGCGAGGCGGAAACCGGGCTGGCGTCTCCGCAGGACGAACTCGACGCTTTCCTGACGGATGCCGAATACCACTTCGCGGAACTGGAAGCCGGCGGGGCGGGCACGATCGATGCGATCCTGCAGGGCACCGGCCGGTTGCAGTCGACGGCGGGCCGGTCACTGGCGCGTCATTATCTGGAAAGCTACGCCGAGGATGCGGCGCGCATGCCGCTGGCCAAAACCACCGTGGCGCTGCGCGATCTGGGGCCCGATCCGGCGGCGCTGGCGCGGCGTTTCGGTACCGGGGTGGCGCGGGCCATGCGGCGGATGGCGGCGCTGCCACCGACCGAGGACCTGCCCCGGATCGGGATGGTCAGCTGCGATGCCTCCGGTACGCTGATCTTCCGAAAATCCCTCGAAGGGTTCGCGTTGCCCCGGTTCGGCGCCGCCTGCCCGAAATGGCCGCTGTTCCAGGCGCTCAGCCGACCGCTTTTGCCGATCCGCCGGGTGGTGCAGCAGGATATGCGCGGCCGTTCCGCCTTTCTTGCCTTCGCGATCGCGGAACCGGTTTCCGCCCCCGATTTCGGCACGGACCCGCTGTTTCAGGCGCATATGCTGCTGGTGGCTCTCGATCCGTCGGAATGGAAACAGGACGACGTGGGCGGTCTTGGCGTCGGCTGTCGGATCTGCCCGCGCGAAACCTGCGAAGGCCGGCGTGAACCTTCGATCCTGACCGATGGGTTTTGACTCGCGGCGGCAGTTCCGTGATAAAGACTGAAATAAGCGCTCAGAGGGGAGACGATGCATGGGCAAGCATGTCCTTGTGATCGAGGATGAGCCGAACATCATCGAAGCGATCAGTTTCATCCTGTCGCGCGATGGCTGGACGGTGGATACGCATTCGAACGGGCATGATGCCGTCGATGTCGTCCGCGCGAAAACCCCCGATCTGGTCATTCTGGACGTGATGCTGCCCGGCAAAAGCGGCTACGATATCCTCAGCGAACTGCGCGAGGACGATGCCACCCGCAACCTGCCGGTGCTGATGCTGACCGCCCGCGGCCAGTCGAAGGATCGCGAACTGGCCGAGCGGATCGGCGCCAGCCGCTTCATGACCAAGCCATTTTCCAATGCCGAGGTGCTGGAGGCGCTGCACGAATTGGTGCCGCAATGAGCCGCAAACGTTCGCCGCTGTTCCTGGAACGGCGCAGCTATCGGCTGCGGCGGGTGATGGATGCGGCGAAGCTGATGCCGTTTCTTGGCGCGGCCTTGTGGGGCGTGCCGGTGCTGTGGCCGGGGCCGGGGGAAAACGTTGTTAGCACGTCGCGCGCGATATTCTATCTGTTCCTTGTCTGGGCGGTGTTGATCGCGGTGACGATGGTGCTGACCTTCTGGCTTGACGACAGCGCGGAAAACGGCGGGAATGACGGGCTTGAATAAATGGGCGCGCTGAACGTTCTCGTCGCGGTCTGCCTGACCTATGTGGCGCTGCTCTTCGTGATCGCCTTCATGGCCGAACGCGCGGCGCTCCGGGGTAATGCGACATGGCTGCGCTCGCCGCTGGTCTACACGCTGTCGCTGTCGATCTACTGCACCGCCTGGACCTTTTACGGCGCGGTGGGCAATGCGGCCCGGTCCGGGCTGGAATTCCTCACCATCTATATTGGCCCGACGCTGGTGATGCTCGGCTGGTGGTGGGGGCTGCGCAAGCTGGTGCGGGTCGGCCGCACCCAGCGGATCACCTCGGTCGCCGACCTGATTTCGTCGCGCTATGGCAAGTCGCCCCTGCTGGCGGTCTTCGTCACCCTGATTGCGGTGATCGGCACCACGCCCTATATCGCGCTGCAGCTGCAATCGGTGACGCTGTCCTTCGCCTCTTTCGCGCGGCTCGATCCGCAGGCGGTGCAGCTGGCCGACAGCGACGCCACTGCGCTGTGGGTGGCGGCGGGGCTGGCGGTGTTCACCGTGCTGTTCGGCACCCGCAACCTCGACGCCAACGAACGCCACCACGGCGTGGTCATGGCGATCGCGCTGGAAGCGGTGGTCAAACTGTTCGCGCTGGTTGCCGTCGGGGTCTTCGTGGTCTGGGAGCTGGGCGGCGGGGTGTCCGAGACGCTGGCCCGGATCGATGCGTCCGAAATCGGCACCTGGCAGGTCGATAACGGGCGCTGGACGGCGCTGATCCTGTTGTCGGCCGCCGCGTTCCTGACCCTGCCGCGGATGTTCCAGGTGCTGGTGGTGGAGAATGAGAACGAACGCCACCTGCGCACCGCCAGCTGGGCTTTCCCGACCTACCTGATGATCATGAGCCTGTTCGTGGTGCCGATCGCGGTGCTGGGGCTGGACCTGATGCCGGAAGGATCGAACCCGGACCAGTTCGTGCTGACCCTGCCGCTGAGCCAGGGGCGCGAAGGATTGGCGATGCTGTCCTTCCTCGGCGGGTTTTCGTCCGCGACCTCGATGGTGATCGTGGCGGCGATCGCGCTGTCGACGATGGTGTCGAACCATATCGTGATGCCGATCTGGCTGCGTTTCACCCGCGGCAGCGCGGTGATGTCGGGCGATGTGCGCAACGTCGTGCTGCTGGCGCGGCGGCTGTCGATCGGCGGGGTGCTGGCGCTTGGCTATCTCTACTACCGGTTCTCGGGGGGCGGCGCGGCGCTGGCGTCGATCGGGCTGATCAGTTTCTCGGGCGTCGCGCAGTTTCTCCCGGCGCTGATGGGGGCGATCTTCTGGCGCGGCTCGAACCATAACGGCGCCTTGGCCGGGCTTCTGGTGGGGTTCCTGATCTGGGCCTATTCGCTGCTGCTGCCAAGCTTCGGGCCGGGTGTTTTCCTGTCCGCTGATCTGCTGTCGCAGGGGCCTTGGGGGATCGGCTGGCTGAAGCCGCAGGCCCTGTTCGGGATCGAGGGGATAGACCCGGTGGTGCATACGGTATTGTGGTCCTTGTCGCTCAATACCGGCGCCTTCATCCTGTTTTCGATCCTCAGTTTCCCGCAGCCCATGGAGCGGCTGCAGGGCGCGCAGTTCGTGAACGTGTTCCGGCATACGGGCAAACCGCAGGGCTGGTCCGGCGGGGCCGCGCAGGCCGAGGACCTGATGGTCATGGCGCAGCGCATCCTGGGCCCGGATGAGGCACAGGCCCTGTTTCAGCGCGCCGCCGCGGCGCAAGGTCTGGTCGGGTATCTGCCGGAACCGACGCCAGATTTCCTGCAAAGTCTGGAACGGGAACTGGCCGGGTCGGTGGGGGCGGCCACCGCGCATGCGATGGTCAGTCAGATCATGGGCCGCGCTACCGTGTCGGTCGAAGACCTGCTGGCGGTGGCGGATGAAACCGCGCAGATGATGGAATATTCATCCCAGCTCGAAGTGAAATCGGCGGAACTGACCCGCACCGCGCGGCAGCTGCGCGCGGCCAACGAAAAGCTGACCCAGATCTCGCTGCAGAAAGACGCATTCCTCAGCCAGATCAGCCACGAATTGCGCACGCCGATGACCTCGATCCGGTCGTTTTCGGAAATCCTGCGCGATGCCGACGAGCTGGATCAGGACCTGCTGGAAAAATACGCCGACATCATCCATCAGGAAGCGATCCGCCTGACCCGCCTGCTGGATGATCTGCTGGATCTCAGCGTACTGGAAAACGGCCAGGTCAACCTGAATATCCGCGAAGGATCACTGCAGGACCTGATCGATCACGCGCTGGCCTCGACCGGGGCGGAAGACAGCGGCCTGCGGATCCGTCGCAGCGGGGTCGCGGCGGAGATTACGTTGGAAACCGATCTCGACCGGCTGTCGCAGGTGTTCATCAATCTGATCGCCAATGCACAGAAATATTGCGACGCGGAGCGGCCCGAACTGACCATTCGGGCGGCCGAGCGCGACAATTACCTGATCGTCGATTTCGTCGATAACGGGTCGGGGATCCCGACCGATGCTCAGGACATGGTGTTCGAAAAATTCGCCCGGGTCAGCGACCGGCAGGCCGGCGGGGCGGGGCTGGGTCTGGCGATCTGCCGGGAAATCATGGCGCGGCTGGGCGGGGCCATCGCCTATTTGCCGGGGCAGGGTGGCGCGGCCTTCCGGGTCAGCCTGCCGGTCAAGTTGAAGATGGCCGCGCAATAGGCAGCATTCGGCATCCGGCGCCTGCGGGATCGCCCTGAAAAGGAAACGCCCCGCCCCGGTATGTTTCCGGGGCGGGGCGCTTTGTCATTGTCGGTGATGCCGGGCGGACCGGCACCGGTGTCAGGCTTCCAGCCGTTCGCGCAGCTGATCCAGCATATAGCCCGCGTTCGCGGCCGCCGTCAGGATGTCATCGGCGCTCTGCTTGCCGGCCTGGCCAAGCGCCCATGCGATGGTCGAGCGGGTGCCCGAGGCGCAATAGGCCAGTACCGGACCGTCGGCGTCAATCAGCTCGGCCTGCCGGGCGATGTTTTCCGGCGTCATCGTCTGATGCGTCAGCGGCAGCACGACAAAGTCCAGTCCGGCTTCCCGGGCCGCCGCGTCCATCGCGGCCGACTGGTGAGAGGCGGGGTTTTCTTCATCCGGACGGTTGCAGATCACCCGGGTGAAGCCGGCCGCCTTGATGGCGGGCATATCTTCGGGGTTGATCTGGGGCGAAACGGAGTAGCGGTCGTTGATTTGTTTGATATCCATGATCGTGCCCTTACTCTGCGGGTGCCTTGGCGTCCAGCGCCTGTTTGTCCACGTCGAACCGATCGAGGGCCGCGCGCACTTTCGGTGCCAGCAACATGCCGACGAGCATCGCCGCGACGAAGATCCAGTGGTTCACGCCGCCATAGCTCAGCGAGGCGATGGACGGTCCCGGGCACAGTCCGGCCAGACCCCAGCCAAAGCCGAACATGACCGATCCCAGCACCAGGTTGCGGCCCAGTTTCGGGGCCGGCGGGGCCGGGAAGTTGCCGCCCGCCAGCGGCTTTCGGCCGGGTACCAGGCGCCACGCGATGAACATCGGGATCATGGCCCCACCCATCACGAAGGCCAGCGTCGGGTCCCATTCGCCGAACACGTCAAGCCAACCCTGCACCTTGGAGGTGTCGGTCATGCCCGAGACGAACAGCCCGGCACCGAACAGACCACCGGCAATGAAAGCATAAATCGTACGCATTAGACCCACCCCAGCAGATGACGGAAGACGATCACGGCGAAACCGCCCGCCATGATGTAGAAAACGGTCGCCACGATACCGCGCAGCGAAAAGCGCGAAATCCCGCAAACCCCGTGACCCGAGGTGCAGCCATTGGCGATACGGGTGCCGATTCCGACCAGCAGGCCGGCCGCGATGATCACCACGATATTGCCGGTGATATGGGTGTCGACTTCGCGGTAGAGCGGATAGAGCGGAATCGGCAGCAGGAACACGCCGGCCAGAAACGCTGCGCGTTCCTTCCAGGTGTCAATGCCACTGCGGTCGACCAGTCCTCCGATGATACCGCTGGCGCCCATGATCCGGCCATTGGCCAGCAGATATACGGCACCGCCAAGGCCGATGATCAGGCCACCGATAAGGCCCCAGATCCAATCGACGGGAATATTTTCCAACATCGCGTTTCCTTTTCCTGTTTGATGTTTGTGCAAAAAGAGACCCCGCCGGCCGTGTTCGCGCGGTAGACGGGGTCAGGTTTCAGGTTGAGATCAGAGCTTGTTGACGGGCACCTTCAGGAACACGTCGCCCTGTTCGTCCGCCGGCGGCATCTGGCCGGCGCGCATGTTCACCTGCAGCGACGGGATGATCAGCTTGGGCATCGCCAGCGTCGCGTCGCGGCTGTCGCGCATTTCGACGAATTCGTCTTTCGATTTGCCTTCGCCGATGTGGATGTTCTTGGCCTTCTGTTCGCCAACGGTGGTTTCCCAAGCATATTCGTCGCGGCCCGGCGCCTTGTAGTCGTGGCCAACGAAGATGCGGGTGTCATCCGGCAGTGCCAGGATCTTCTGGATCGAGGCGTACAGCACTTCCGACGATCCGCCCGGGAAGTCGCAGCGCGCAGTGCCGAAATCGGGCATGAACAGCGTGTCGCCGACAAATGCCGCGTCGTCGATCACATAGGTCAGGCAGGCCGGGGTGTGACCCGGGGTGTGCAGCACGTCGCCACGCAGCTGACCGATGTGGAAGCTGTCGCCTTCGACGAACAACTGGTCGAACTGGCTGCCGTCACGCTGGAATTCGGTGCCTTCGTTGAACACCTTGCCGAAGGTGTCCTGGACGATCTTGATGCGGTCGCCGATGCCGATCTTGCCGCCAACGCGTTCCTGGATATAGGGCGCGGCCGACAGGTGGTCGGCATGGACGTGGCTTTCGAGAAGCCACTCGACCTTCAGGTCGTTCTTCTGGACGAATTCGATGACTTCATCGGCCGATTTGGTGTCGGTGCGGCCCGAGGAATAATCGAAATCCAGAACCGAATCGATCACGGCGCAGGACTTGCTGTTCGGATCCTGAACGACATAGGAGATGGTGTTGGTGGCTTCGTCAAAGAATGCTGTTACGATGGGTTTCATGGTCGTTTCCTCTCGTTTCCTGAGAGACATATAGTGAAAGCTGCATATGTTGCAACCCCTCAAAAGAATAAGTTTTCATATTGACCTGTATCAAGGCTGCCTGAACTTAAATATTACAGTTGTTGCCGTAAATTATAAGGAGCGCGCGAATGACGAATATCGAAGACCGCAAGGCCGTGTTGCTGGGGCGTCTGTCGGAACTGGACAGCCGTTTGCATGAAATCGAGTCGGAATTGGACCAGCCTCATACCCAGGACTGGGACGATGCCGCGATTGAAAGCGAAGGCGAAGAAGTTCTGGAGCATCTCGGGCTGGCCGGACAAGATGAGATCAGGCGGATCCGTGCGGCGCTGAAAAGGATCCGCGAAGGTGAGTACGGAGTCTGCACGCAATGCGGTGAAGAGATCTCGTCGGAGCGTCTCGATGTGCTTCCCGACACGCCCTTCTGCAAGAAGTGCGCGGCATCTCACTAGTGACTGGCACGGCCACAGGAGGAGACGGGTATGGCTGAGCGGAAATTCCTGGAACTGATCGAACAGCTCGAGGCCGAAATCAACGCCGCCGAGGAAGGTAGCCGCGCGCAGATGCAAGTGCAGCTGCACAGCGTTGTCGAACAGATGAAGTCGAAGGGGCTGGAAGTGCCCCAACGGCTGCAGCAGTTGGATGACCAGCTCGCCGATGACGCGGTGGAATCGATGTTCGACAACATGCCCGTCTGACGGACGGCGCGACACCCCGGCTGGGGCTTGCGTTTTTATCGTTCCGTTTCCACACTGCCGGGGATGATCCTGGCAGTGATGGTTGTTCTTTCGGAATGAGGAAGGCCCCTTGGCGGAATTGATAAAGGTCGGGCAGCAAAACGCGGTGGCGGTTCTGACGCTGGACAACGGGTCGGCGAATGTCCTGTCCGCGAAACTGCGCGCCGCCCTGATCGACCGCATCACCGCCTGCGAAGCCGATGCCGCGGTCAAGGCGATCGTGCTGTCGGCGGCGGGGCCGGGGTTTTCCGCGGGTCTGGATTTCGCCGAATTGGAAAACCCGCCGGATGCCCCCACGCTGACCGACCTGTGCCGGACAGTCGAGGAGTGCGGCAAGCCGGTGGTGGCAGCGCTGCATGGCCGGGTGCTGGGCGGCGCGGTGGAACTGGCGCTTGCCGCCCATGCCCGGGTGGCACAGCGCGACAGCCTGTACGGTTTTCCCGAATGTTTTACGCTCGCCATGATGCCGTCTGCTGGCGCGACGCAGCGGCTGCCCCGTTTGATCGGGGCCGGGCCCGCGCTGACGCTGATCCGGTCGGGGCGTCTTCTGCGGGCCGATGCCGAGATGCTGTCCGGTCTGTTCGACCGGATCGTTGCCGACAATGCCGAGGCCGAGGCCATCGCGCTTGCGCAGGACCTGGCCGATCATCCCGAACGGCTGTGCCGGACCTGCGACCGCTTCGACGGTTTCGCCGATCCGGCGGCCTTCCAGGCGGCGGTCTCCAAGGCGCGGCACGATCTGGCCGATCAAACACGGCCTGCGGACCAGCGGTTGATCGATTCTGTCGAAGCCAGCCTGATCCTGCCCTTCGAGGCCGGCCTGGCGTTCGAGGAGGCCGCGGCCGAGGATTGCCGCGACTCGGCCTATTCGAAGGGCATGCGCCATGCCCATCGGGCGCTGCACCGCGCCTCGAACCTGCCCGAACGGCTGCAGGCCAACGCGCGTGGCATCGCAACGCTCGGGGTCGTTGGCGGCGGCCCGTCCGGTGCCGGGATCGCGGCGCTGGCCGCGGCGGCACGGCGCAAGGTCATTCTGTACGAACGCAGCGCGGAAACCGCCGCGGAAGCCCGGTCGCGGATCGAAGCGGTACTGCGCGGTATTCGGCTTGCCGATCCGGTGGAGGCGATCCTGGACCGCTACGTCGTGGTGACCGAGGATCTGACCCGGCTCGGGGTGGCGGATCTGGTGATCGAGGCGGTAGCCGAGAACCCCCGAACCAAGGCTCAGGTCTTTGCCGCGCTGGACAAGGTCGCCCGCGAGGATGCGATCCTGGCCAGCAACAGTGCGTTGCTTTCAGTCGGGGATATCGCGGCGGCGATGCGCCACCCGGGACGGGTGATCGGACTGCATTTCCATGCGCCGGTGCCGCTGCTGCAGCTGGCCGAGGTCATTCCCGGTCCGGAAAACGACGCCGAAACCATCGTGACCGCGGCTGATTTCGTCGCCGCTCTGGGCCGTACCGTCGTGCGCTGCGGCACCGGTGGCGGCACTTTGGGCGAAGCGATGCTCTGCGCCCTGCGCTCTGCGGCGTGGTTCAATGCCGGGCGGGGCGCATCGCCCTTCGAGATCGACGCGGCGCTGGCGGAATTCGGTCTGCAGGGCGGCGTGTTCATGGCGCTGGACCGGATCGGGATCGACGTGGCGCTGAAACGGATGGACCTGCTGCACGATCACGGCCAGTATCCCGCCGGGATCCGCGAACCGCTCCAACGGCTGGTCGATGTTGGCCGCACCGGCCTGCGCGCGGGCAGGGGTTTCTATCGCTGGGATGAACATATGCATCCCGAGCAAGATGATGACCTCGCGGCGGTTCTGGGGCTGGATGGGATGGGCCGGCGCGGGCCGACCCGGGCGCAGGTCCAGCTCAACTGCCTTGCGGCGATGGCGAACCAGGGGGCGAAGCTGCTGCGCAGCGGTGCGGCGCTCAGGCCATCGGATATCGATGTGGTCATGATCCTCGGCCACGGTTTTCCGCGCTATCAGGGCGGGCCGATGAAGGCGGCCGACATGGCCGGCCTGTTCCCGATCCTGCAGGAACTGCGCCGCTGCGGCGATGCCGACCCGGTGCTGTTCGATCCCGAACCGGGGATCGCCGCGCTGGTCAGGAACGGCGAGGATTTCGAGGTGCTGAACCGGGTCGGGCGCAACCGCCGGACGATCCCGGGATGAAATGATACGCCGCGGCGTCCGCCCGGGGATCAGCCCAGGAAGATGCCGAGGATCACCATCATCAGCCCGATCACCGACAGGAACAGCGCCCCCATGTTGATCGGCACCACGCGTTTCACCGCGTCGCGCAATTCCTCGTCGCTCAGCCCGGCGCGTTTCGCCGCCGCGACCTTGAAGATGCACCACAGAAGCCCGGCCAGCCCGATGACCGATATCGCGGCGCCGCCCCAGATCAACCAATCCATCCCGTGTTCTCCATTCTTCCCGTTCGCGTGTGCAACGCCTAGCGGATCGGCGACGGCAAGGCAACGTGGCGCAATTTCGCAGCCGCCCCTTGCGGGGGGCGGGGCGGGACGCTAGGGAAGACGGCAAAGCAGACGGAGGCAGCTTCATGGATGAGACGAATATCGACAGCAGCTATCGCGTCACCGCGGACGAACTGCGCCAGTTCATCGAACGGTATGAGCGGCTGGAGATGGAAAAGAAGGACATCGCCGAACAGCAGAAAGAGGTGATGGCCGAAGCCAAGGGGCGCGGATACGACACCAAGGTGATGCGCAAGGTGATCGCGCTGCGCAAGCGCGACAAGGACGACATCGCCGAGGAAGAGGCGGTGCTGGAAATGTACAAGGAAGCGCTCGGCATGAGCTGAGCCGAAAGCCCGGGCCGCGCCCGGGCTTTTTTATGGCGCCGGTTTTGCCCGGCGCACGCTGCTCAGCAACCCGATCGTCAACAGGGCAATCGCCGCCACGCTGATCGGGCTCAGGCTTTCGCCGAGGATCAGCGCGCCCAGAAGCCCGCCCACCCCCGGAACCGCCGCCAGGATCGACGAGGTATTGGCGTTCCCGATCCTGCGCGAGGCATGGGCAATGAAGATCAGCCCGATGAGGTTTGGCACGAACCCCTGGTAAACCGCTTGCAGCAGCAGCGGCTTCAACGGGGCCTCGGCCAGCCCCGAGGGCAGCCAGAGCGCCCAGACCGGGACATAGAGCACCGCATTGACCACCGTGCCGCAGAAGATGACCTGCATCGCGCCGAGCTGCCAGCGTTCGGACAGCAGGACGTAGGAAGAGAAGAAAAGCGCCCCGACCACGAACAGCAGGTCGCCGATCCATGCGTCCGGGCTGCTGGTGGCGGCCCCGTCCCAGGCCAGCACGACCGCCGAGACAAGGATCAGCACCGCTCCCAGCACCCGCCGCAAACTGGGAAGCGCACGAAACAGCACGATGCCGAAAAGAATGCTGATCAGCGGCAGCACGCCGTTCATGAAGATCCCGCCATGCGCGGCGGGCGCATAGTGAAAGCCGGCAAAAACGCACAGAATATAGCCCGGCCCCAGGATGAACGAGATCACCGCGATCTGCCGCAGCCGCAGCCCCCGCCACGGCTTGTAGTAGAGGCTGAGCGGCAGCGCGACCAGCGAAGCCAGCCCATATCGCATCGCGGCAAGATCATAGATCGTGAGCCCGCTTTCATTGGCCACACGGCTTACGATCAGCCAGAAAGACCAGACCAAAACGATGCTCCATGCGGCGGCATAGCCCGTGACTTGGGAAGGGGAGCTGATGGTCATCTGCGCGGCGCCGAACCTGGGATATCAAGGGGAGATTCCTGCGGCACAGCAGTAGGATATGCCCCACGCCGAAACAAGGGGCATTCGGCGGGCATCCGGTTGCCCGCCTCAGTCAGGTGTTCCGGGAAGGCGGGACGAAGCGAAGCTGCTGCCCCGCTCTGAACTGCAGGCAGGCCAGCGGAAAGGCAACGTTGGATCACATCTTCTGATGGTCGCAGGTCACGTTGGGGTTGAACGGCATCAGTTCCCCCATCGGGTTGTTCCGGAACAGCCAGACATGCTGGTCGTAATGGGGCATGAAGCCGTGCGCTTCGTCCCCCGGCGTCGCCGGGTCATCGGCCATGTGATCCCAGCCCCGGCCATTCAGCACGAGTTCCTCGGTCTTTCCCGAATCCTCCCAC
The DNA here is from genome assembly GCA_033723255.1 of Thalassovita sp. Classification (GTDB taxonomy): domain Bacteria; phylum Pseudomonadota; class Alphaproteobacteria; order Rhodobacterales; family Rhodobacteraceae; genus Thalassobius. The sequence continues at coordinate 1,264 of JAWVXM010000041.1, read as the reverse complement.
GCCTTTTCAAACACCAGGTTCTCCACCGCGACGAATTCGAGAGACCCGTCCGCCTGGGGTTCATAGATCAGGATCGACGGGTGTTCCCAATCCGTATAGGTGGAATTGCCGTCGACGCGTGGCTGTGTCGCCGTGATTTGAAGAAGTGCGGGGTGGATATAGTGAATGCCCATTCCGCCCAGTTCCGGCGGAAGCCCTTCGTTCTTGGCGGAAACGCAGTGGTTGTCTGGGGTGATATAACCGTCGGCCAGCGCGACGTTGATGTCCTTGTATTTCGATAGCGCCTCGCGCAGCTGATCGATATCGACGTCGGCGGCCGAAACGCTGATTGGAAATGCGGCTGCCGCCAATACACAAGCAATTAAAGACTTCATGATATTGCCTCCCAGAAAAATGCCCCGGGCATTTTTTGTCCGAGGACGAAAAATCTCATCATAGCACAATCGGGCCCGAACGGACGGTACTTTCTTTTTCCGGGGGCGGACTTCACGGCCAGAAATGTGCTATCGTCGCGATTGGAAACCGTCCTGCCGAAGTCGGCATTGGATCCAGCGCAATAGGTTCGGGGTGCAGGGCATGACGTGCATTCGCCTGCTTATCGCTTTCTCGTTGTTGGCCACTGCGGGGCAACCGGCCTTGGCCGGGGATGCCCCGGCCCCCGGATGGGATGAGGTCAGCGCCATCTTCAAAAAGCGGTGCATCAATTGTCATTCCGAACACGGGGCGTCGAAAGGTCTCCGGCTCGACAGTTATGAAGCTGTTCTGGCGGGCGGGGACGATGGTGCGGTCGTCGTTGCAGGGGATGCTGCAGTAAGCGAGATGATCCGAAGACTGCGCGGCGAAAGCGTCCCGCGGATGCCGTTTCTCGACAGGCCTCTGTCGCAGGATGAAGTGGACGTGATCCTGCGCTGGATCGAGGCAGGGGCGCCAAGATCCTAGACTCTGCCGAACCGGGGGGTAAGATCACCCGCGACCGAGCGGGGATCTACGGCGCGATCATATGCACACCGGGCAGGCGCGAGATTTCCAGCACGTCCTCGTCGTAGATCTCGGTCATCTCGTCGACCAGCGCTTCTGACCAGCCGGGCAGGTCGACTTCTTCCTCGACCTCGTCTTCGATCACGTACTTGTCCAGGAAGGCCGTGATCACCCGGCGTTTCTGGATCTCGTTCATGTCGGGATGTTCCTTGAGGTAGCCGCGGAACCGTTTCATGCCTTCCTTCGACATGATCTCGGTCAGCAGGTCGAAGCCGCCGATGATCTT
>JAWVXM010000040.1:0-14673 GCA_033723255.1 Thalassovita sp. | reverse complement strand
TCGGCTTCGGCTTCGGCTTCGGCTTCGGCTTCGGCTTCGGCTTCGGCTTCGGCTTCGGCTTCGGCTTCGGCTTCTTCGATCGCCGTATCCTGAGCCTTGGCCCTGTTCACGGCGTCGAGGATCGAGGCAAAGTCTTCTTCTTCGACCTCTTCCGCCGCGATCTCGGCCTGATCGTCGGCTTCGATCACGTCCTCGATCTGATCGACCGTATCGGCCAGGAAATCCTCGGCATGTTCGTCTTCGGAATAATCCGGGGGCTGCGCGGCGGCTTTGCCACGCGACACGACGGCGCGAATGCGTTCGAGCTTGGCCGCGACGCTGCTGTCATCGAGCAGGCTGACAGCAGCATCGGCGGCGGTGGCCGGAGTGTCGATTTCCGGTTCTTCCTGAGATGCGGGGATTTCTTCGGCAACGGGGAAGGGCATGGCGATTGCCGCTTCCTCGGCGGGTGCCTCGGCCACGGATTCGACCGGGGCCGGTGTTTCCACTTCGGCCTGTTCGGCGAGAGGTTCCTCAGCAAGCGGCGCTTCGGGGGCTGCGGGTTCGGCGACCTCGGCTTCGGCTGCGGGGGCGGCGGCTGGCGTTTGCGCGGCGGTCAGAACAATGGCGCCGCGTTCTTCCCGGGCCTGCACCCGGCGCTCGATCTCGCGTTCGGCGATGCGGGCCAACATTTCGGCGTCGGGGGTCGGCGGTTCGGCACCGAAATAACGGTCATCCGCTGCCAGGTCACGGAAGTATTCCGCAATTGCCTTCATCGTTTCAAAAGAATCGTCGAACCCTTCCAGCGTGCACGAAAACGTGCCGTAGGATACTGTCAAAACCTTACTGTTCGATACCATCGTGCCGCGCCTTCCTCTGCCTGTGGTCAGCTTTCTACAATGTATTTCCCGTCTAAACCCGAACGAATCTAAGAATTTTACCGTATCATTTTGTGACCATATTGTGGTCTGTTTCCGTTCAGGGCAGTAATCACCCTATGACAGACGCGATTGTTCATTCCCCTTCTCCCGTGACGCTGATCGGTGCTGGTTCGGTGCCGAAAACGGTGATCGACCTGGCGGTCGAGCTTGCGCCGCGGGTGGTCTGCGCCGATGGTGGTGCAAACACGGCGCTGGAGTTGGGGCTGGATCCTGTGGCCGTAATCGGGGATTTCGACAGCCTGTCCGAGCAGGCGCGGAACACCATCCCCGAGAATCGTCTGCATCCGATCGCCGAACAGGACAGCACCGATTTCGACAAATGCCTGCGCCATATCGAGGCGCCGCTGGTGCTTGGCGCCGGGTTCGATGGCAGCCGGATCGATCACCAGATGGCGGCGTTCAACACGCTGGTGCGGCGGCCCGATCGCCGCTGCATCCTGCTCGGCCCCGAATTGTGCATCTTCGCCGCCCCGCCGGAACTGCGGCTCGACGTTGCCATTGGCACGCTTTTGTCGCTGTTCCCGATGGCCCCGGTCGCGGGCCGTTCGGCCGGGCTACGCTGGCCGATCGAGGGGCTGGATTTCGCCCCCGACGGGCGGGTGGGCACGTCGAACGAAATCAGCGGTCCGCTGCATCTGTGGTTCGAACGACCGGGGATGTTGGTGATGCTGCCGCTGTCGGGCCTGCCGCATGTGGCACGGGCGGTCATGTCCGCGCCGCGCTGGTCCGACTGCACGGGTTAGCCGCGATCCCTCAGCAGTTGGGAATGTTCACCGCCAGCCCGCCAAGCGCGGTTTCCTTGTAATGCTCGTGCATGTCGCGCCCGGTCTGGCGCATGGTTTCGATCGCGGCATCGAGCGGCACGAAATGATCGCCGGTGCCGCGCAACGCCAGCGAGGCGGCGCTGACCGCCTTGATCGCGCCAAGCCCGTTGCGTTCGATGCAGGGCACCTGCACCAGCCCCTTGACCGGGTCGCAGGTCATTCCGAGATGGTGTTCCAGCGCGATCTCGGCGGCGTTTTCGATCTGTTCGGGCGTGCCGCCCAGCACCGCGCAGAACCCGGCGGCGGCCATCGCGGCGGCGCTGCCGACCTCGGCCTGGCAGCCCGCTTCGGCCCCCGAGATCGAGGCGTTGTGCTTGATCAGCCCGCCGATGGCGGCGGCGGTCAGCAGGAAATCGTCGATCCGCGACGGGCTGGCCCCCGGCACGTGGTCGAGCCAGTAGCGGATCACCGCCGGTAAGACCCCCGCCGCCCCGTTCGTGGGCGCGGTGACGACCTGCCCGCCGGCGGCGTTTTCCTCGTTCACCGCCATCGCGTAGGTGCTGATCCAGTCATTAATCACATGCGGCGCGGTCAGGTTCATGCCGCGTTCGGCCTGCAGGGCTTCGTGAATGTCCTTTGCCCGGCGCTTGAGCTTCAGCCCGCCGGGCAGGATGCCATCGGAGGCAAGCCCGCGTTCGATACAGTCATTCATCACCTGCCAGACCCGGTTAAGCCCGGCCTTCAGGTTCTGCGAGCCGCAGCGCGATATTTCGTTGGCGGTTTTCATCTGGGCGATGGTCTTGCCCGAATGTTGCGCCATTTCCAGCATGTCGACGGCGGTCTTGAACGGGTAGGGAACCGGGGCGCCTTCGTCGGTATTCTTGCCCGCGGCCAGTTCCGCCTCGGTCATCACGAAGCCGCCGCCGATCGAATAGAACACTTCCTGCAGGATCACATCGCCCTGCGCGTCGGTTGCCATCAGACGCATGCCGTTGGCATGGCCGGGCAGCGGCGGGCCGTAATCGAAGCTGAGATCCTGCAGCGGATCGAAACGCAGTTGCGGCAGACCCGGGGGCGAAACGATCCCAGTCTGGCGAATCTCTTCCAGCGCCTTGTCCGCCCGGTCGCGGTCATAGCTGTCCGGTTCGAACCCGGCCAGCCCGAGGATGGTGGCGCGGTCGGTGGCGTGGCCCACGCCGGTGAAGGCCAGCGACCCGTGAAGCGAAGCACGCATCCCGTGGAAATCGAAGGGCGCGTTGCGCATCATGTCAAGGAACCGCGCGGCGGCGACCATCGGCCCCATCGTGTGCGACGAGGACGGGCCAACCCCGATCTTGAACATCTCGAAAACCGACAGGAACATTTCTGCCCGACCTTTCTGCGGCGGTGGTGTTTCTGGGCAGCCTAGCCTTGGCGCCCGGCGGGCACCAACCGGAAAGCGACAAAAACGGGGGCAAACGCGCAAAATGCCCGATATTGCCTCTCGCCCCGGAACGGCAACTTTCCTATAAGCAGCGCAAACTGAAACGGAGTCGCTGCCATGCCCGGAGAATTGTCGCCCATCGACAAGGCCAAATTCGTCGCCGCCAAGAAATCGGTGGAATTCGTGGAAGACGGGATGCGGGTCGGTCTGGGGACCGGGTCGACCGCTGCCTGGATGGTGCGCTGCCTGGGCGAATTGGTGCGCGAGGATGGGTTGAAAATCCGCGGCGTGCCGACCTCGACCCGCACCGCGGCGCTGGCCCGGGAATGCGGCATCGAGGTGATCAGCCTCGACGAGGCGCGCTGGCTCGACGTGACGATCGACGGGGCGGATGAATTCGACGCCGATTTCAACCTGATCAAGGGCGGCGGCGGCGCGCTGCTGCAGGAAAAGATCGTGGCCACGGCCAGCGACCGGATGATCGTGATTTCCGATGTCAGCAAGGAAGTGGAAACGCTGGGCGCCTTCCCGCTGCCCGTCGAGGTGATCCCGTTCGGCTGGCAGACCACCAAGGCGCTGGTCGAAGAGATGCTCGACAGCATGGACGTGATGGGACGGACCTCGACCCTGCGGATGAACGGTGACAGCCCCTTCGTGACCGACGAGGGCAACCATATCATCGACCTGCATCTGAACCGTATCGGTAACCCGCGGCAGCTGGCGATGGTGCTGAACCAGATCCCCGGCGTGGTGGAAAACGGCCTGTTCGTCGATATCTGCGACACCGTGATCGTGGGCTTCGGCGACGGCCGCGTGCAGGTGCGCGACATCAACGAAGACAAGGTGGCCGAGGACAAGCTGGATTTCGTCGACAGCGAAAACCTGTTCACCGATCTCGACGATTGAGCTGGAGCGGGGCGCGCCCCATTATTCGACTTTTCCCGAATGGGTCCGGCCGATGCCTTGGCCGGATCTTTTCGTGTCTTCCTCGGCCGAAAACCCCTTGCGATGCCGGGGGCTGCTCAATTCATCGCCTGTTCCGGCTTGGACTTTTGCGCCCGACAGCATAGATGGGGCGCAACGGAACGTCTTCAGAACGAAAGAAGAAACTCATGACCTTCGACTATGACCTCTTCGTGATCGGTGGCGGGTCGGGCGGCGTGCGCGCGGCCCGGGTGGCCGCGGGCGATACCGGCGCCAAGGTGGCGCTGGCCGAGGAAGACCGCTATGGCGGCACCTGCGTGATCCGGGGCTGCGTGCCGAAGAAACTGATGGTCTTCGCCTCGGAATTCCCCGCCATGGCGGAAGAGGCCCGCGCCTATGGCTGGGACATGCCCACCGGCGCCTTCGACTGGGACAGCTTCAAGGGCAAGCTGCACGCGGAACTGGACCGGCTGGAAGGCATCTATCGCAAGCTTCTGGCCGGGTCGGGCGTTGAAACCTTCGATGCCCGCGCCAAGGTGGTGGATGCGCATACGGTGGAACTGAGCAGCGGCGAACGCAAGACCGCCAAGCATATCCTGCTGGCGATGGGCGGGCGCCCGGTGAAACCCGGCATCCCGGGCGAAGAACTTGGCATCACCTCGAACGACATTTTCCACCTCGACAAACTGCCGAAATCCATCCTGATCGTCGGCGGCGGCTATATCGCCTGCGAATTCGCCGGCGTGCTGAACGGGCTTGGGGTCGAGGTCACGCAATATTACCGCGGCGCGCAGATCCTGCGCGGGTTCGACGGCGAAGCGCGCGGGCTGGTGTCCGAGGAAATGATCCAGGCAGGGATCGACCTGCATCTGGGTACCAATATCCTGTCGATGGAACGCGACGCGTCGGGCGCTATCCGCGTGAAGGCGACAAACGGCACCGAACGGGTGTTCGACCAGGTGATGTTCGCCACCGGCCGCGTGCCCAACAGCGATGACATGGGGCTGGAAGACGCCGGCGTGCAGCTGGGCCGCAACGGCAACGTGATCGTCGACGAATACAGCCAGACCGCCGTGCCTTCGATCCATGCTATCGGCGACGTGACCGACCGGGTCAACCTGACCCCTGTCGCGATCCGCGAAGGCATGGCCTTCGTCGAAACCGTGTTCAAGGGCAACCCCACGCCGGTGGATCATGATCTGATCCCGACCGCCATCTTCACCCAGCCGGAAATGGGCACCGTGGGGATGAGCGAAGAAGAGGCGCGCGACAAGGGACCGATCGAGGTCTATTGTTCGTCCTTCCGGCCGATGCGCAGCCTGTTCGCGGGCAGCGATGCGCGGGTGCTGATGAAGCTGATCGTCTGCGCCGAGACCCGCAAGGTTCTGGGCTGTCATATCGTCGCGCCGGGGGCGGGCGAAATGATCCAACTGGCCGGGATCGCGGTGAAAATGGGCGCGACCAAGGAAGATTTCGACCGCACCGTGGCGGTGCATCCGACCATGGCGGAAGAAATTGTCACCATGAAAGCGCCGGTTCGGACCGCTTGACGGTTGAAATTTCTGACAGACTGCACAGTTTTGGTGCAAGCTGTTGAAACGAGAGTACAGAGAGGTTCACAAGCCAATGGCAGGCAATTCGGGCGGCCCCTGGGGCGGCGGCGGCGGAAACAGGGGCGATGATGACCGTCGCAACAACGGGGGCGGACGCCGGCCCCAGGATGACGGGCCGCAGATCCCCGAAATCGATGAGCTGATGAAGAAGGGCCAGGAACAGCTGCGCGTCCTGATGGGCGGCCGTGGCGGTTCGGGTGGCCGCAGCGGTGGAACCGGCGGCGCCGGCGGGCCGGGCTTTTCCAAGGGCACGATCGGGCTCGGCGCCTTGGTGGCGGTCGGCCTGTGGGCGTTCAGCAGTTTCTACACCGTGAAGCCCGAGGAACAGTCGGTCGAACTTCTGCTGGGTGAATATTACAAGACCGGCAACCCGGGTCTGAACTTCGCCCCTTGGCCGGTGGTTTCCGCCGAGGTCGTCAATGTGACTTCGGAACGGACCGAAAATATCGGCCTGTCGCGTGCCGGGATGGATTCGGGCCTGATGCTGACAACTGATGCCAATATCGTCGATATCGATTTCCAAGTGGTTTGGAACATCAACGATCCGGCACGGCTTCTGTTCAACATCGCCGATCCGCGGCTGACCGTTCAGGCGGTGTCGGAATCGGTGATGCGCGAAGTGATCGCGGCGTCCAACCTGGCGCCGATCCTGAACCGTGACCGCGGTATCATCGCCGACAGCGTCAAGGCGAACATCCAGTCAATCCTCGACGAATACGAGAGCGGCATCAACATCGTGCGGGTGAACCTTGAAAAGGCCGATCCGCCGCGCGAGGTGATCGACAGCTTCCGCGAAGTGCAGGCCGCCGAACAGGAACGCGACCGGCTGCAGCGCCAGGCCGATGCCTATGCCAACCGCGTATTGGCCGAAGCCCGCGGTGAAGCCGCGCAGACCCTGGAGGAATCCGAGGCCTACCGCGCCCAGGTGGTCAACGACGCGCTGGGTGAAGCCAGCCGCTTCAGTGCGGTGCGCGAAGAATACAGCAAGGCGCCGGAAGTGACCCGCAAGCGCCTGTATCTGGAAACCATGGAAAAGGTGCTGGGCGATGTCGACAAGACCATCCTCGACAGTGGCCTGACCGGAGCCGGGGGTGGCCAGGGTGTCGTGCCCTACCTGCCGCTCAACGAGCTGCGCCGTACGGATGGGGGGAACTAAGCGATGCGAAAAACTGCCATTATCATTCCGGTCCTGGTGATCGCCCTGATTGGTGTCCTGTCCTCGCTCTTCGTCGTGGACGAACGTGAAAAGGCGCTGGTTCTGCAATTCGGCCAGATCCGTGCGGTGAAGGAAGAACCGGGGCTCAGCTTCAAGATCCCGCTGATCCAGGAAGTGGTCAAATACGATGACCGTATCCTGTCGCTCGATACCGAAACCATCGAGGTGACACCGTCGGACGATCGCCGCCTGGTGGTCGATGCCTTCGCCCGCTACCGCATCAGCGACGTGGTGCAGTTCCGTCAGGCCGTCGGCGTTGGCGGTGTGCGCCTGGCCGAAGATCGCCTGAGCTCGATCCTGAACGCGCAGATCCGCGAAGTTCTGGGTGCCGATCAGGTGACATCGGACACCATCCTGTCGGAAGACCGCCGGGTGCTGATGCAGCGGATCCGCGATCAGGCCCGCAACAGCGCCCGGTCGCTCGGCGTCGATGTTGTCGACGTGCGCCTGAAGCAGACCAACCTGCCGGAACAGAACCTCAACGCCACCTTCGCCCGGATGCGGGCGGAACGTGAACGCGAAGCGGCCGATGAAATCGCCCGCGGTAACGAAGCGGCGCAGCGGGTACGCGCGCTGGCCGATCGTACCGTCGTCGAAACCCTGTCCGAGGCGGAACGCGAAGCGCAGGTGAGCCGCGGTGAGGCCGATGCCGAACGCAACCGGATCTTTGCCGAAGCCTTCGGGGCGGACCCGGAATTCTTCGCCTTCTACCGGTCGCTGCAGGCTTATGAAAAGGCGCTGAAGGGTGGAAATTCGTCGATGGTGATGACGCCGGACAGCGAATTCTTCGATTACCTGAAATCGGACCGGGGCGCGGAGTGATGGAAACCGCGCTTCTGGCTCTCGGGCTGGTGCTGATTGTTGAGGGGCTGGCCTATGTGCTGGCCCCTTCGCTTGTGGAGCAAATCCTGGAGCTGCTGCGGGCGATGCCCGAGGCCAACCGGCGCATGGTTGGGGCATTGGCGCTGGCGACGGGATTCGTGCTGGTTTGGATTGCCAAGGCTTTGGGCGCATAATGGAGCGCGGCTGTCTTGCCGAGTCTTCACGCGCAGTTGAGGTGTGGAGAGCCGGTTTGAGTTGCACATCGCCGGGCCTGGAGGAAAGGTGGCGGCGAACCACTCAGAATAGAGGAGTTAAGGGAGTGAACAGTCTTGCAGTTTCGATATCCCGACAGAATGCCGGGATTATCAGGGCGTTCTTGCTTGGGCTGATGGCGGCCGCGCTGGTGTTGGCACAGGCGATTCAGGCCGCGGCGCGTCCCGAAAGCTTTGCCCAACTGGCCGAGGATATCAGCGATTCCGTGGTCAATATCACCACCACCACGGTGATCCCGGGCAGTCGCGGGGTGAACCCGATCGTGCCCGAGGGCAGCCCGTTCGAGGATTTCTTCCGCGAATTCCAGGACCGCAACCCGAACCAGGACCGCCCGCGCCGGTCTTCGGCGCTTGGTTCCGGCTTCGTGATTTCCGAAGACGGCTACATCGTTACCAACAATCACGTGATCGAAAGCGCGGACGAAATCGTCATCGAGTTCTTCTCGGGGGAAGAGCTGGAAGCGACCGTCGTCGGCACTGATCCCAACACAGATATCGCCCTGCTGAAGGTCGAGGCGGACAAGCCGCTGCCCTATGTCAACTTCGGTGACAGCGACACCGCGCGTGTCGGCGACTGGGTGATGGCGATGGGCAATCCGCTGGGACAGGGCTTTTCGGTTTCCGCCGGCATCGTGTCGGCCCGTAACCGCGCCTTGTCGGGCAGCTATGACGACTACATCCAGACCGACGCGGCGATCAACCGGGGCAATTCCGGCGGACCTCTGTTCAACATGGATGGCGAGGTGATCGGGGTGAACACCGCGATCCTCAGCCCCAATGGCGGGTCGATCGGCATCGGATTCTCGATGGCGTCGAACGTGGTCAAGCGGGTGGTCGATCAGCTGCGGGAATACGGTGAAACCCGCCGCGGCTGGCTGGGCGTCCGCATCCAGGATGTGACCGATGACGTGGCCGAAGCGATGGGTCTGGAGAAGACCAAAGGGGCGCTGGTGACCGACGTTCCCGATGGCCCGGCAAAGGAGGCGGGCATTCTGCAGGGGGACGTGATCCTGAATTTCGACGGGGCTGAGGTGGCCGATACCCGTGGCCTGGTGCGGCAGGTGGGCAATACCGCCGTGGGCAAGACCGTACGCGTCACCGTTTTCCGCGACGGCAAGACCGTGACGCTGAAGGTGACCCTGGGGCGGCGCGAGGAAGCCGAGGCGATCCCGGCTGCGCAACCCAAGGAAGCCGCGCCGGATGAACCCCGCGAAATGCTTGGCATGACCCTGAGCCCGGTCACTGCAAAGCTGGCCGAGGAACTGAACCTGGCGCCTGACGCGCAGGGGCTGGTCGTTGTCGACGTTGACGAAACGTCGGAAGCCTATGAAAAGGGGCTGCGCGCCGGTGATGTGATCACCGAGGCCGGCCAGCAAAAGGTGAAAGTCGCCGAGGACCTGCAGCAGCGGGTGGATGAGGCGCGCGAAGCGGGGCGGAAATCCCTGCTGCTGCTGGTGCGCCGCTCGGGCGAGCCGCGTTTCGTGGCGCTGTCGATCGACGCGGGATGATCTCAATCCAAACCCGATGTGGAAAGGCCGCCTGCGAGGGCGGCCTTTCTTTTTTGGAGGCAGAAGGACAAGCGTTCCGACCGTGTCAGCTGCCCGGATTTTCCACCGTGATCAGGCCGAGCTTGCGCGCGGCGGCGATCGACAGGATGCCGGAATCCAATCCCTGCGGTTTCTGGAAACGGCGGATGGCCGCGCGGGTCCGGTTGTCCATCTCGCCGTTGGGAAACCCGCGATAAATCCCGCGCACCTTCAGCGCCCGCTGCAGCGACGCGATGAATTCGGGCGTCAGGACCGAGTCACAGGGGGTCTCGAACCAGGTTTCCCTGCGTTCACGGACAACGGCCTGATGGGTCTCGGTCTTGTATATCGCGGGACGGGTCACCGTGCCATCGGCCAGGATCTCGGCCGGTTGCAGCATGATCTGTTCGGTCACGGTTTCATAGATCGCCGGCACCACCTGCTTGCCCCAGCAACTGCCCGGCGCCGCGCCGCGCGGGGCGCTTTCGTATTGCCGAGTCACCTGCGGTTCCATTGCGAGCGACGGCACAGGCAGATCCCCGCCGCATCCCGCAAGCAGGCCGCAGGCCCCGGCAAGGCCCAGTGTCAGGGGCAGGAAACGCATGGCTCGATATCTCGTACCTGTTTTTTTCAGTCTAGCCGGTTTGCCGCAGTGGCGAAAGCCGCATCATAAGCGGGCGATGCAGCACAGGCCCGCCTGTCCCGCTGATCACGCAAAAGGGACTGGAAAGCCGGGCGGGGCTTGGCTAGGTACAGTCGTTGATACGAATAACGGCGAATAGCAGGAGACCGCCCGTATGGCGAAGATTACTTATGTCGAATTCAACGGCACCGAACACGTTGTCGAGGTTGCCAATGGCCTGACCGTGATGGAAGGCGCGCGCGACAACAACATTCCGGGCATCGAGGCCGATTGTGGTGGCGCCTGCGCCTGTTCGACCTGCCATGTCTATATCGATCCTGCCTGGGTCGAAAAGCTTCCGGGCAAGGACGACATGGAAGAGGACATGCTGGATTTTGCCTACCAGCCCGATCCGGAACGCTCGCGCCTGACCTGTCAGATCAAGGTGACCGACGATCTGGACGGCCTTGTCGTGCACATGCCCGAGAAGCAGATCTGATGATCGGCCGCGTCGCCCGGTTCCTCGTCGGACTCGCCGCGCTTGCCGCGCTGCCGCTGGCGGCCGGGGCGACGCCGCCCGATGTCATCACCAAGGCGCGGTTCGTTGAACCCACCACGCGTTACGATCACGGTATCCTTGGCGATGCGGTGGAATGGGGCGCGCTGCAACTGACGGTGGACAAATGTCCCGGCTGCGCGGGCAGGGATATCCGGAACGTCACCATCCGTCTGCCGGAGACGCGGGTATTCGAAGACCTCGCGCCGCGGATCATCGAAGGCGATGACGGTTCCGCGCTGGTCATGGTGGTGGAAACGGATCTGGACCGCGGGGCGCGCCTTGCGCTCTATGATTCAGAAGGGCTTCATGCCGCGACGCCCTTCATCGGCCGCACCCATCGCTGGCTGGCGCCGCTTGGTGCAGGGGATCTGGATGGCGACGGCGCGATCGAGATCGCCTATGTCGACCGGCCGCACCTGGCCAAGACCCTGCGCATCTGGCGCCTGCAGGATGGTCGGTTGACCCATGTGGTGGACCAGCCGGGGCTGACCAATCATCGGATCGGGTGGGAATACATTCTCGGCGGTATCCGTGATTGCGGCGAAGGTCCCGAAATCGTCACCGCCGATGCCGATTGGGGCCGGGTAATGCTGACCCGGTTCACGACAGCCGGAAAACTGCAAAGCCGCGATGCCGGGGCGTATGCGGGACGCGACAGCGTCGACCGCGCGCTCGCCTGCCGCTGAGCGGGTGCCCGCCCGTGAACCGGACGGGCGATATGCTTACAGCGCGCGCCAGCCGATATCGCGGCGGCAGAAGCCTTCGGGCCAATCGATCCGATCCACCATCGCATAGGCGCGATCCGCCGCTTCCTGCAGCGTCGCCCCGCGCGCGGTGACGTTCAGGACCCGGCCGCCGGTGGCCACGATCTGGCCGTCCTTTTCTCCGGTCCCGGCGTGGAAGCACATCTCGCAGCTGGTTTCCGGCAGGGTATCGAGCCCCTTGATCACGCTGCCCTTCTCATAGGCGCCGGGATAACCCTTGGCGGCCATCACCACGGTCATCGCGTGGTCGTCGGCCCAGTTGACCTTCGCCTCGTCCAGACGGCCCTCGGCGCAGGCCTGCATCAGGTCGAGCGCCTGTGCGCCCAGCCGCAGCATCAGCACCTGGCATTCCGGATCGCCGAAACGCACGTTGTATTCCACTAGGCGCGGCTGGCCGTCCTTGATCATCAGCCCGGCATAAAGAACGCCCTGATACGGCGTGCCGCGATCGGCCATCGCCTTCATGGTGGGCTTGATGATTTCTTCCATCGCCTTCAGCGCGACATCATCGGACAATACCGGTGCGGGGGAATAGGCGCCCATGCCGCCGGTGTTCAGCCCGGTATCGCCTTCGCCGACGCGCTTGTGATCCTGCGCCGTGCCGATGGGCAGGCAGGTCTCGCCGTCAACGAGGATGAAATAGGAGGCCTCTTCGCCCTCCATGAATTCCTCGATCACCACCTCGGCCCCGGCGGAACCGAATTCGCCGCCGAACATGTCGTCGATGGCGGCCAGCGCGGTGTCCTCGTCCATCGCCACGATCACGCCCTTGCCGGCGGCCAGCCCGTCGGCCTTGACCACGATCGGCGCGCCCTGTTCGCGGATGTAAGCCTTGGCGGCCTCGGCATCGGTGAAATGGCCATACCCGGCGGTGGGCGCCTTGGCGGCGTCGCAGATTTCCTTGGTGAAGCTTTTCGACGCTTCCAGCTTCGCCGCTTCCTCGGAGGGGCCAAAGACAAGGAGCCCGGCATCGCGCAGCCGGTCTGCCACGCCCGCGGCCAGCGGCGCTTCGGGCCCGACAATGACGAAGTCGATCGCGTTTTCCTCGCAGAAATTCACCACCGCCGCGCCGTTCAGGATGTCGAGGCTGGCGCAGTCGGCGATCGCGGCGATGCCTGCATTGCCCGGCGCCACGATCAGCTTGTCGCATTTGGGGTTCTGCAGAACCGCCCATGCCAGCGCATGTTCGCGCCCGCCGCCACCGAGGATGAGAATGTTCATGAGCCTGACTCCGCTTGGCCTTCCGTTGGCCGCGTTCTAAGGTGCGTCGAGACAGGAAACAAGGGAAGCGAGCACAGGCGACATGTCCGATCTGATCGACGATCCCCGCGCGGGCGAGAACGCGCCGGAATTCAGCGTCACGGAGCTGTCCGGCGCGGTGAAGCGGCTGATCGAGGGCGAATTCGCCCATGTCCGGGTCCGCGGTGAAGTGGGCCGCGTGTCGATGCCGCGCTCGGGGCATGTCTATCTCGACCTCAAGGACGACCGCGCGGTGATCGCCGGGGTGATCTGGAAAGGCGTCGCCGCAAAGCTGACCACCCGGCCCGAGGAAGGCATGGAGGTCGTCGCGACGGGGAGGCTGACCACCTTCCCGGGGCAATCCAAGTACCAGATCGTGATCGAGGATCTGAAACCGGCGGGCATGGGCGCGCTGATGGCGATGCTGGAAAAGCGCAAGCAGATGCTGGCTGCCGAAGGGCTGTTCGCGCCCGAGCGCAAGAGGGAACTGCCCTACCTGCCGGAAGTGATCGGTGTCGTGACCTCGCCCTCGGGCGCGGTGATCCGCGACATCCTGCACCGGCTGCGCGACCGTTTCCCGCGCAAGGTGCTGATCTGGCCGGTGGCGGTGCAGGGCGAAAAATGCGCCGCCGAAGTCGCCCGCGCCATCGCGGGCTTCAACGCGCTCACCCCCGGCGGCGCGCTACCGCGCCCGGACCTGTTGATCGTGGCGCGCGGCGGCGGCTCGATCGAAGATCTCTGGGGCTTCAACGAAGAAATCGTCGCCCGCGCGGCGGCGGCTTCCGATATTCCGCTGATCTCGGCGGTGGGGCATGAAACCGACACCACCTTGATCGATTACGTGTCCGACATGCGCGCGCCGACGCCGACGGCGGCGGCCGAACTGGCGGTGCCGGTGCGGCTGGAACTTCTGGGCTGGCTCGATCAGCAGGGGGCGCGGCTGACCCGCGCGCTGACACAGGGCGTCGGCCAGCGCGGCCAGCGCCTGCGCGATCTGTCCCGCGCCCTGCCGCGCGCCGAAACCCTGCTCGACGGGCCGCGCCAGCGGCTTGACGGCTGGGGGGAAAGGCTGCCGCAGGCGCTGACCCGCTCGGTGCAGCTGAGGCAGGTGAAGCTTTCCGACATTCGCGGCGGGCTGCGTCCCTCCAACCTCACCCGCCGGATCGAGGGCGAAAAACGCGCCCTTTCTGCGCTCTCACCCCGCCTCGCGGCGGGCCTGCAACGGGCGATCGCCACCAAGCGTGACGCGCTCGATCGCCGGACCGACCGGTTGAAGCTCGAACCGCTGCTGCGCGATGTCGCGCGCAAACGCGATGACTTCACCCGCCTGGCGCAGCGCCTGTCGGATGCCGGGCAACGGCAGGTCACCGACTGGCAGGGCCAGGTCGAAGCGCTTGACCGGCTGCGCGAAACGCTGGGCTACAAGGCGACCCTGCAACGCGGTTATGCGGTGGTGCGCGGCGATGGCGACGTGGTGACCACGAAAAAGGCCGCGCAAAAGGCCGAATTGCTGGAAATCGAATTCGCCGACGGCCGGCTGACGCTGGGTGGCAAGCCCGCCCCCAAGGCGAAACCCAAGCCGCCCGAACAGGGCAGCCTGTTCTGACCGTTTCTTCTTGGCGAAAATACTCGCGGGGGTGAATGCGCGGCACGCGCAGAGGGGGCGGACAGCCCCCTAATATCCCAACGCCTCCAGCCTCGGTTCCATCACCTTGCGCCACCGGGGCGGCCACAGCGCGACCACCGCCATCACCGGCAGCGATTGCGGCAACACCGGCATGTCGGGCGCAAGCCGCAGCGCCGGGTAATGCCGGGCCGGGTGCATGTGGTGATCGGAATGGCGCGGCGCGTTCAGCATCAGCGCGCTGGAATACCAATGCGGCGTGTTCCAGCTGTGTTCGGGCCCCACCGGCGCCGGTTTGCCATCGGGCCGCAACGCGCGCCGCAACCCGTAATGCTGCACGTAGTCGGACAGCAGCATCTGGATCTGCGCGTATCCCGCCACCCCG
>JAWVXM010000039.1:0-15353 GCA_033723255.1 Thalassovita sp. | reverse complement strand
CCTTCTGCGACCTGATCCGACGCAGCGCGATCGACACCGGCGTTTTCCCCATGGCAGGGATCCGTGTCCGGGCCTTTCGCGCCGATCATGTCAGCATGGCCGACGGCGACGCCAAGCATGGTTATGTCGACATTTCCGTCCGGCTGCGCGGCGGCCGCACGCTGGAGGCGCGCAAATCCGCCACGGCGGATCTGTTCGCCGCCGCCGAAGCGTTCCTGAAACCGCTGATGCAAACCCGCCCCATCGCCCTGTCGATGGAAATGCGCGACATCGACCCGGAACTAGCCCCCAGAACCGGTACCATCCGCGATCATCTGAAAGGCTGACCCATGTCCGATCTTCAAGCCAATCTCGACAAGCTGCATGGATACCTGGCCCGGTTCCGCGACAGCGGGGTGATGAACCGCATCAACGGGCAGGATCGGCCTGCCCAAAGCCGCGCGACATTCGACAACCATTCCCCGGTGGATGAAACGCCGATCTGTTCGGTTGCGAAATCCGGCGGCGCCGATATCGACGCCGCGGCACAGGCCGCCAAGGCAGCCTTCCCGGCTTGGCGCGACATGGACCCAAGTGAGCGCAAAAAGATCCTGCACAGGATCGCCGACGGCATCGTCGAGCGCGCCGAGGAAATCGCGCTTTGCGAATGCTGGGACACCGGTCAGGCGCTGCGCTTCATGTCCAAGGCAGCGCTGCGCGGGGCGGAAAACTTCCGCTTCTTCGCCGACCGCGCGCCGTCGGCACGCGACGGGCAGCATCTGCCCTCAGCCACGCTGATGAACATCACCACGCGGGTGCCGATCGGCCCGGTGGGCGTGATCACGCCGTGGAACACGCCCTTCATGCTGTCGACCTGGAAAATCGCCCCGGCGCTGGCGGCGGGCTGCACCGTGGTGCACAAGCCGGCCGAATTCAGCCCCGTGACCGCCCGCATCCTGATGGAGATCGCCGAAGAGGCCGGCCTGCCGCCGGGCGTCTGGAACCTCGTCAACGGATATGGCAAAGACGCAGGCCAGGCGCTGACTGAACATCCCGATATCAAGGCCATCGCCTTTGTCGGGGAATCGAAAACCGGTTCGATGATCATGAAACAGGGCGCCGACACGCTGAAGCGGGTGCATTTCGAACTGGGCGGCAAGAACCCGGTGATCGTTTTCGACGACGCCGATCTGGATCGTGCGCTGGATGCCGCGATCTTCATGATCTATTCGCTGAACGGTGAACGCTGCACCTCGTCTTCGCGGCTGCTGCTGCACTCTTCCATCGCCGAAGACTTCACCGAAAAGCTGGTCGAGCGGGTCAACAACATCAAGGTCGGCCACCCGCTGGACCCTGCGACCGAGGTCGGACCGCTGATCCACCAGACCCATTTCGCCAAGGTCTGTTCCTATTTCGACACCGCCAAATCCGACGGCGCGACGATCGCCGCCGGGGGCGCGGCGCTGGACCGGCCGGGATACTACGTGCGCCCGACCCTGTTCACCGGCGCCCAAAGCGACATGCGCATCGCGCAGGAGGAAATCTTCGGCCCGGTCCTGACCGCGATCCAGTTCGACACTGAGGAAGAGGCGCTGAAGATCGCCAATGATGTGGCTTACGGGCTCACGGGATATGTCTGGACCAACGATCTGACCCGCGCCCTGCGCTTTACCAACCAGCTGGAGGCGGGAATGATCTGGGTGAACAGCGAAAACGTTCGCCACCTGCCCACCCCCTTCGGCGGTGTCAAGGCCAGCGGCATCGGGCGCGACGGCGGCGACTGGAGTTTCGAATTCTACATGGAGCAGAAACATATCGGTCTGGCCACCGGCCAGCCCCCCATCCCCCGGCTGGGGGCCTGAGCCGCCCCAAGGAAACGCGCGACAGGTTCTTCTGGAGGAGGAAGACAGATGGGAGAAATCGTACTGGCCGCCAAGATGACCCATGTTCCGACCATGCTGATGTCGGAACAGGAAGGGCCGATAAAGGGCAAGCGGCAACCCGCCATCGACGGGCACCGCGAAATCGCGCGCCGCGCCAGGGCGCTTGGCGCCGACACGGTGGTGATCTGCGACACCCATTGGGTGATCAACGCAGGCTTTCACATCAACGCCAACAGCCGGTTCGAGGGGGTGTTCACCTCGAACGAGTTCCCGCAATTCATCCAGGACCTGCCCTACGACTATGACGGCAATCCGGATCTGGGCGACGCGATTGCAGAAGCGGCCAGTGACAAGGGCGTTTTCACGCTGGCGCATCACCTCGACAGCCTGGAGCTGGAATACGGCACCTTGGTGCCGATGCGCTTCATGAGCCGCGAACACGACATGAAGGTCGTGTCCGTCGCCGCCTGGTGCACGGTGCATGGTCACGACGAAAGCCGGATCATCGGCGAGGCGATCCGCGACGCGGTCGAGGCCAGCGACAGCAAGGTTCTGCTGGTCGCCAGCGGCAGCCTGTCCCACAAGATCTGGGCCAACAAGGAGTATGCCGCCAATAACGGCACCTTCACCATCAGTTCCGAATTCAACCGGCAGATGGACCTGCACGTGCTGGAAATGTGGAAGAACGGCGATCACGCGACCTTCCTGAAGATGCTGGGCGATTACGCGCGGTTCTGCTGCGGCGAAGGATCGATGCACGACACAGCGATGCTTTACGGCGCGCTTGGCTGGGACCAGTATGAGGGCAAATGCGAGGTGGTGACCGACTATTTTCCCAGCTCCGGCACCGGCCAGACCAATGTCATCTTCCCGGTAACGTGACGGGGCCCGAAGGAGAACGAGCATGCCCATTCCCGCCCCGAACCTGTATCCGGCCTTCAACATCGTGCGGCTGAGCCATGTGGAACTGATGGTCACCGACCTGGCCGCCAGCCGGGCGTTTTACGTCGACACGCTGGGCCTGCAGGTCACGGACGAGGACGATCAGGTCATTTACCTGCGCGCGATGGAGGAACGCGGCCATCACTGCATGGTGCTGCGCAAGGGCGCCAAGGCAGAGGTCGGGGCGCTGTCGTACAAGCTCTATTCCGAGGAAGACCTCGACAAGGCCCACGACTGGTTCGTGGCCAAGAATCTGCCGGCGGACTGGGTGACCCGCCCCTATCAGGGCCGCACCCTGCGCACAATGGACCTGTTTGGTGCGCCGATGGAATTCTATTTCAAGATGGACCGACTGGAACCGATTCACCAGAAATACGCGCTCTATAACGGGGTGAAGCCGCTGCGCATCGACCATTTCAACTGCTTCAGCCCGAACGTGGACGAAAGCGTCGCCTTCTACAACGAAATGGGCTTCCGGGTCACCGAATATACCGAGGACGAAGAAAGCGGCAACCTGTGGGCGGCCTGGATGCACCGCAAGGGCGGCATCCACGATATCGCCTTCACCAACGGGCGCGGACCGCGTCTGCACCACACCGCCTTCTGGGTGCCGACGCCCTTGAACATCATCGACTTGCTCGATCTGATGAGCACCACCGGATACCTGTCCAATATCGAGCGGGGGCCGGGGCGGCACGGGATTTCCAATGCCTTTTTCCTCTACATCCTCGACCCCGACGGCCACCGGATCGAGATCTATTGTTCCGATTACCAAACCGTCGACCCGGACCTGGAACCGATCAAATGGGATCTGAAGGACCCGCAGCGGCAGACGCTGTGGGGGGCGCCGGCGCCGAAAAGCTGGTTCGAACATGGCAGCACCTTCAAAGGGGTCGAGATGCGGGACTCCAAAATGAAGGCGCAGCCCATCATCGCGCCGTGAGCGCGCGTGGCCGGGGGCGGGACGCCTCCGGCGGGAGTATTTTCGCCAAGAAGAAGGCAGGGGGAAGAGATGAAATTCGCAACGGTTCATGCTGACGGGCAGCAGCTTTTCGGCGCGGTGGTCGAGGACGGATTGATCGCCCTGTCGCCCGATTTCCCCGACTGGCCCAGCCTGCGCGAGGTGATCGCGGCGGGCTGATTGGCGCGGCTGTCAGAGGCGGCAGCGGGGCGCGCGGTGACCCATCCGAACGGCACCTTCCGCTATGACATCCCGGTGCCCCACCCGGACAAGATCATCTGCGTCGGGGTGAACTTCCCCGACCGCAACGCTGAATACAAGGACGGGTCGAACCAGCCCAAGCACATGTCGCTGTTCCCCCGGTTCCCCAGCAGCTTCACCGGCCATGACCGGCCGCTGATCCGGCCGCCGGAAAGCGACAAGCTGGATTACGAGGGCGAGGTCGCCGTGGTGATCGGCAAACCGGGGCGGCGGATCGCGACGGAGGATGCCTATGATCACATCGCCGCGCTGACGCTGTGCAACGAAGGCACGATCCGCGACTGGGTGCGCCATGCGAAGTTCAACGTGACGCAGGGCAAGAACTGGGACGCCTCTGGCGCGATCGGGCCGTGGCTGGTGCCCTTCACCGATGCCGCGCAGCTTGATGAGGCGCGGATCCGGACCCGGGTGAACGGCGAACTGAGGCAAGACGATGTTCTGTCGCGCATGATGTTCCCGATCCGCGAGGAAATCGCCTATATCAGCACCTTCACCACGCTGGTGCCCGGCGACATCATCGTCACCGGCACCCCCACCGGTGCCGGTGCGCGTTTCGATCCGCCGCGTTACCTGAAACCCGGCGACGTGATCGAGGTCGAGGCCACCGGCATCGGAACCCTGCGCAACACGGTGGAGGACGAGGCGTGACGCCCGGGCAGCATGCAGACGCTGCCGCCGCGCTGTGGCAGGCTGAACAAAGCGGGCAACAGCTCGGACTTCTGTCGCGGCAATATCCGGGCATGACGATGGATGATGCCTATGCGGTGCAAGCGGCATTGGTCGAAAAACGCCGCGCGGCCGGGCGCAAGGTGATCGGTTGGAAGATCGGCCTGACCTCCCGCGCGATGCAGCAGGCGCTGAATATCGACATTCCCGACAGCGGCGTGTTGATGGATGACATGCTGTTCGAAACCGGCGGCGAGGTGCCCGCGGGCCGGTTCATCCAGCCCCGGATCGAGGCCGAGATCGCCTTCGTGATGAAGGCGCCGCTGGCGGGAAGCGACGTGACGCGGGATGACGTGATCGCGGCGACCGATTACGTGGTACCGTCGCTGGAAATCCTCGACACCCGCATCCTGCGCGCCGATCCGGAAACCGGTCAGGCCCGGATCATCACCGACACGATTGCCGACAACGCCGCCAATGCGGGTCTGGTTCTGGGCCATGAACGCCATGCGGTCGATGCCTTCGACCTGCGATGGGTCGGCGCCATCGTCAGCCGCGACGGCGCGGTCGAGGAAACCGGTCTGGGCGCGGGGGTTCTGAACGACCCGATCGAGGGCATCGTCTGGCTGGCGCGCCGCATGGATGAGTACGGGCAGCGGATCGAGGCGGGACAGGTGATCCTGTCGGGCAGTTTCATCCGCCCTCTCGAAGCCCCGGCAGGTAGTCTCATCGAGGCCGATTTCGGCCTCTTCGGGCGGGTGGCCATCCGCTTCGGTTAATCCCCCTTGCCAACCGGGGCGATTGTGCGTCACTTGGGACCCAATCGAGGGAGGATGACAATGATCGAGGAACTGCGCGCGATCGTGGGCGAAGATTACCTGCTGACCGGGGCCGATCTGGCCGGCTGGTCGCAGGACTGGACCGGCAATTACCAATTCAGCCCGCTGGCGGTGGTCCGCCCGGCCAGCACCGCGGAAGTGTCGGAGATCGTCAAATGGGCCAACCGCACCGGCACCGCCATCGTGCCGGTCTCGGGCAATACCGGCCTTGCCGGCGGCACCCGGGCCGATGATGCGGTGATGCTGTCGCTCGACCGGATGAACCGGATCCGCGATATCCGCCCCGAAGCGCGCATCGCCATCGTCGAGGCCGGGGTGATCCTGTCCAACCTGCACGCGGCCGTCGAGGAACAGGACATGATCTTCCCGCTGACCTTCGGTGCCAAGGGATCGGCGATGATCGGCGGTGTCTTGTCGACCAATGCGGGCGGCTCGAACGTTCTGCGCTATGGCAATACCCGCGACCTGGTTCTGGGGATCGAGGCGGTTCTGCCCACCGGCGAGGTGATGGAGATCATGAGCGAACTGCACAAGGACAATTCGGGCTACAACCTGAAACACCTGCTGATCGGCGCAGAAGGCACGCTTGGCATCATCACCGGTGCGGTGCTGAAACTGCATCCCAAGCCGGGGGCCTATGCCACGGCGATGGTGGCAGTTCCCGCGCTGGAAGACGCGCTGACCCTGCTGAACCGTCTGCAGCAGGCGACCGGCGGCGCGGTCGAAGCGTTCGAATACATGCCGCGCGAACATGTCGAGGTGCATCTGCAAATCAAGCCGGATGCCCGCGAACCTTTCGATGCGCCGCAGCAGATCAACATCCTAATCGAGGTCGGCGCCACCGCACCGCGCGATTGCGATCCGGGCCCGGATGGCAAGGTGCCGGTGGCGGGCTACCTGGAACAGGTTCTCGAGGGCATGTTTGAGGATGGCATGGTACTTGATGCGGTGGTGGCGCAGACCGAGGCTCAGCGACGCGAGATGTGGGAACGGCGCGAAGCTGCAGCCGAGATCGCCCTGTCGCGGCGCCCCGTCATCATCAACGATGTCGCGGTGCCTTTGGACAAGGTCGCGACCTTCCTGTCGCGGATGGAAACCCGCCTGCCGCAGATCGATTCTGGCGCCGAACCCATCTCGGTGTCACATCTGGGCGACGGCAACGTGCATTACTGCGTCTGGCCCGGCAGCCAGGACCCGCAGGTCCATGACGCGATCATGGAAGCGGTCGAGGACGTGGTGCTGGACATGGGCGGCAGCTTTTCCGCCGAACACGGGATCGGTGCGTCGAAGCTGCCCTCGATGCGGCGGCGCAAGAACCCGGTTGCGCTTCAGGCGATGAAGGCGATCAAGGCCGCTCTCGATCCCAACGGGGTGCTGAACCCGGGCAAGGTCCTGCCCTGAGGGGCGATTGGGACTTCCGATAACAGTTATGTCTTGTTACAAACTGCCGGACTTTCGGACCGGAGGAAAACCATGCCCCAGCCCCTCGTGATGATTGCCGGCGGCGGTATCGGCGGGCTGTCGCTGGCCCTGACGCTGCAGCAGATCGGCGTGAACTGCGTGGTTTTTGAGGCGGTGCAGGAATTGCGGCCGCTGGGCGTCGGCATCAACCTGCAGCCCAACGCGGTACGCGAACTTTATGACCTCGGGATCGGGGCGGATGACTTGGATCAGGTGGGCGTGCCGGCAAAGGAATGGGCGCTGGTGGGCCTGAACGGCAACGACATCTATTCCGAACCGCGCGGCGAACTGGCCGGCTACAACTGGCCGCAATACGCGGTGCATCGCGGCAAGTTCCACATGCTGCTGTATCGCAAATTCGTCGAACGCGCCGGGGCGGACGCGGTGCGACTGGGCCAGCGTGTCACCGGATATGAAAACAACGCCGATGGCAGCGTGACCGCAATCATCGAACAGGCTGACGGAACCCAGGCCCGCGCGACCGGCACGATCCTGATCGGTGCCGATGGCATCCATTCTGCGGTGCGCGCACAGATGCATCCCGACCAGCCCCCCATTCACTGGGGCGGCGCGGTGATGTGGCGCGGCACCACGATGACCAAACCGATCCGCACCGGGTCGTCCTTCGTCGGCCTCGGCACCCATAAGCACCGGATGGTGATCTACCCGATTTCGCATCCCGACCCGGACACCGGGCTGGCGCAGGTCAACTGGATCGCCGAGGTCACCTATGACGACCCGTCGGCGCATGAAACCACCGGCTGGTTCCGGCAGGTGGAGCTGTCGGATTTCGCCCACCACTTCGACGGCTGGGAATATGACTGGCTGAACGTGCCGGAGCTGCTGCGCGGGGCCGAGGTGGCCTATGAAAACCCGATGATCGACCGCGACCCGGTGCCGACATGGCGCGACGGCGCGGTGGCGCTGATGGGCGACGCGGCGCACGCGATGTACCCGACCGGGTCGAACGGGGCCAGCCAGGCGGTGATCGACGCGCGCGAACTGGGCGTGGCGATGCTGGAACACGGGGTCACGTCAGAGGCGCTGAAGGCCTATGACGACAAGCTCTGCGGCCCGGTGTCGGAGCTTATCCTGCGCAACCGCGGTGCCGGGCCGTTCGGATTGCTGAACATGGTCGACGACCGCTGCGGCGGCGAATTCGACGATATCGACGACGTGATCCCGGCCGCGGAACGCGCCGAGTTCATGGCCAAGTACAAGGCCGCCGCTGGCTTCGCCATCGAGAAGCTGAACAATGCCGAGCGAACAATCCCGGAAGGGGCGAAGGTGGAAAGCGGGGCCTGAGGTAGACTCACCGCTTGCTTTACGCCCGCCAATGCCTAGCTATTTCAGGTATCGACCGACCGGCGGGGGCAAGCACCCATGACAGCATTTCTGATCCTCCTGCTCATCGTTTTCGGCGCGTTCGGGGCGTGGTACTGGTCGAAAAAACAGGCCCGAAAAAGCCTTCTCGCCTCCCCGCTATCGGATCAACAGCGCGCCATCGTCGCCGGGCAGGTCCCGCTGACGCGGAGGCTTCCATCCCAAATGCGCGGCAAGCTCGAAGGCAAGATCAACGCGTTTCTGGACCAGATCGACTTCATCGGCTGCGACGGGCTGGAGGTGACAGAGGAAATGCGGCTTTCCATCGCCGCGCAGGCCTGTCTTCTCATCGTCAACAGCGACACGTGGTACGATCACCTGCGCACCATCCTGATCTATCCCGGCGCCTTCAAATCGCGGCAAACAGAACATCACGGCTATGTCGTCACACAACGCGAAACGGTGCGGACCGGGGAAAGTTGGGCGCGGGGGCCAGTCGTCCTGTCCTGGGCGCATACAAGGCAGGGCGCGATCAACGACCGGGACGGCCACAACGTCGTGTTTCACGAATTCGCCCACCAGATCGACGACCTGTCCGGCCATACCGACGGCATTCCGAACTTGGACAAGACCCAGAGCTTCGCCGGATGGCAGCGCGCCTTCGCCCCGGCCTACGCGACCCATGTCCAGCAGGTTCAGGCCGGGCACAAGACGGTCTTCGACGCCTACGGCGCGGAGGGGCCGGAAGAGTTTTTCGCGGTGGCGGTTGAAACCTTCTTTGAAAGACCGGCGGTGCTCAAACACAGGGAACCGGCGGTCTTTGAACAGCTGGCCCTGCTGTTTCGGATGGACCCGTCGATCTGGGGATAGTCAGGCGCGCTGAACCACGGGTTCAGATGGTCCGGACAGAGGCACTCAATCAAACGCGGCGGCAGGTGACTGCCCGGGCGGGTGCGAACGCGCCCGCCATGGGGCGGGCAGGCGCGTGGCGCCGCATGCGCGACACCAATCAATACTTACCGCCAGCTGAAGAAATCCGGCCCCGCCTTGGCCAGCATGTCCTTGGCCATCTGGCGGCCCAGTTCCGCACCGTCCTCGACTGCACAGCTGCGATCTTCGGCGATCACTTCCGACCCGTCGGGGCGCAACACCTCGCCGCGCAGGCGCAGGGTGCCGCCCGACAGTTCCGCCAGCCCGGCGATCGGGGTCTCGCAGGACCCGTCGAGGGCTTCGAGGAAGGCCCGTTCCGCCGCCAGCCGCTGGCCGGTTTCACCGTCATGGATCGCCGCCAGCATTTCGGCTGCGCGGCTGTCGTCGACGCGCCGTTCGATGCCGATCGCGCCCTGAGCCACCGCCGGCAGCATGTCATCGGGATCGATGGCGGACCGCGCCACATCGGCGAGCCCCAGCCGGTTCAGACCCGCCATCGCAAGGAAGGTCGCATCGGCAACGCCGTCCTGCAACTTCTGCATCCGGGTCTGCACGTTGCCACGGAATTCGCCCACTTTCAGATGCGGGAAACGGTGCAGCAGCTGCGCCCGGCGGCGCAGCGAAGACGACCCGAGCAGCGCCCCTTCGGGCAGGTCCTGCAGGGTTTCATACTTCAGCGACACGAAGGCGTCGCGCACGTCTTCGCGCGGCAGGTAGCAATCCAGCAGCAGCCCTTCGGGCTGGGCCACCGGCATGTCCTTCATCGAATGCACCGCGATGTCGATCGCACCCGACAGCATCGCCTCTTCGATTTCCTTGGTGAACAACCCCTTGCCGCCAATTTCCTTCAACGGCTTGTCCGCCGCGATCAGCGCGCGGTTATCGCCGGTGGTCTTGATCACCACGATTTCGAACGCCTCTTCGGGCAGGTCGAAAGCGGCGGCAAGGCGCGACCGGGTTTCATAGGCCTGCGCCAGCGCCAGCGGCGATCCACGGGTGCCGATCTTCAGCGGCGAAGCGGGGGTAGGAAGGGTCAAAGTCATACGCCCTGATTAGACGCCGTTTGACCCGGAAACAAGCGCACATGCGCGCCCTGCCCTGCGGCCTTTGGTTCCGCTGGCGCCGCAAGGCTTGACATCCGGGGCCCAGAAGGGGACGAACCTGTCCAAGCGAAAGGAAACCTGATGTCCGAGCAGAAAAACCTGATGTCCGAGCAGAAACTGATCCTCCGCGCCCTCGCGGGCGAAACCCTGCCCACCCCGCCGATCTGGATGATGCGCCAGGCGGGCCGCTACCTGCCCGAATACCGCGCCACCCGGGCGCAGGCGGGGGATTTCCTGTCGCTGTGCTACAACAGCGATCTGGCCGCCGAGGTGACGCTGCAGCCGATCCGCCGCTACGGCTTCGACGCGGCGATCCTGTTCGCCGACATCCTGCTGCTGCCGCAGGCCCTGGGGGCCGACCTGTGGTTCGTCACCGGCGAAGGCCCGCGCCTGTCCACCACCACCACCGAAGCCGAACTCGCCGCGCTGAAGGACAAGGACGCGATCCACGAGGTGCTGAACCCGGTCTATGAAACCGTCCGCATCCTGTCGCGCGAACTGCCGAAGGAAACCACGCTGATCGGCTTTGCCGGCGCGCCCTGGACCGTGGCGACCTACATGATCGCCGGGCGCGGCACCCGCGATCAGGGCCCGGCGCATGCGCTGAAGGCGGAAAACCGCGCCGTGTTCGAAGGCATCATCGACCTGCTGACCGAAGGCACGATCGAATACCTGTCGAAACAGATCGAAGCCGGGGCCGAGGTGGTGAAACTGTTCGACAGCTGGGCCGGATCGCTGAAGGGCGAGGATTTCGACCGCTACGCGCTGGAGCCCGCGAAAAAGATCATCGCGGAACTGAAGGCCCGCCACCCGGGCATCCCGGTCATCGCCTTCCCGCGCGAAGCGGGCGACAAATACATCGGGTTTGCCAAGGCGACCGGCGCCGATTGTGTCGCCATCGACGACAGCGTCACCGCCGAATGGGCCGCCGAATACGTGCAGGTCGATGGCTGCGTGCAGGGCAACCTGGCGTCGCGCCACATGGTCACCGGCGGTCAGGAACTGATCGACGAGACCCGCCGCATCGTGAAGACGTTTTCCAAGGGGCCGCATATCTTCAACCTCGGCCACGGCATCACGCCGGATGCCGATCCCGACAACGTGCAGCTGATGATCGACACGGTGCGCGGCGGCTGATCCGAGCCCGGTCAACCTGTCAGTCACCCGGCCGGAAGCCCTTTCCGGCCACGCGTTCCTGTCAGGGCGCCTTGGCCGCGGTGGCGGTTTCGAGCGCCTTGACCAGTTCCGCTTCAAGGAACGGCTTGGGCAGCGTGGCCGCCGCCCCCATGAAACCGGCAACGTCAAGATAGCTTGACGTGACCTTGCGCCCGCCGCCCGACATCGCAACGACCGGCAGGTCCGGGAATTCCTGCAGCAGTTCCCGGATGGTTTCGATCCCTTCCTTTTCCGGCATCACCAGATCGGTAATGACGGCATCAAAGGGGGTTGCGCGCTGTTTCTCGATTCCCTCTGCCCCGTTACACGCGACGACGACCTCATGCCCCTGCCGTTCAAGCATGAGCGAAACCGTGAAGCGCACATCGTCTTCATCGTCAATCACCAGAATGCGGGCCATATTCTTTACTCCATTCCCAACGAAGTTTCGTTACGTGCTTCCAACAGCGGCAGGTAGATGGTGAACCGGGTTCCTTGCCCCAGTTGGCTTTCAACCATAATGGCACCCCTGTGTTCCCGGATAATACCATGTGCCATGGATAACCCCAGACCTGTTCCTTCGCCCACCTCCTTGGTGGTGAAGAACGGGTCGAAGATGTGCGTCTTGGTATAATCATCCATCCCCGGCCCATTGTCCTTGACCGCAAGCACCGCGTATGATCCCGGGCGCAAGTCCGGATCGATCCGCAGCGCCTGGCGCGGCCCGACTCTTTCACGTTTCAGACAAACCTCTATCTCGCCGCCGTCTTCCTTCCCGATCGCGGCGATCGCATTGTTGACGATGTTCAGGAACAGGGATTCGATCTGCACCTTGTCGGCGTCGACGAAGGCAGTTGCGTCGTCCAGATCACTGGACAGTGCGATATTGAATGGCACGCCAGCCTCGGCAAGCGCCAGCGCATCCTGGACAAGGGATTTGAGATCCAACCGTTCGAAGGATGGTTTTTCCTGCCGGCTGAAGGCAAGAATCCGCGCCACCGTGTCCTGCGCCCTTTCGCTTGCGCCGTGGATACGTTCCAACACCTCGCGCTTGGTACTCCCCTCCGGAAGGTCGTCAGCGCTCATCCGGCTGAGACCGACGATCGGAACCAGCAAGTTGTTCAGATTATGGGCCACACCTCCGGCGAGATGGCCGAGTGCTTCCATTTTCTGGGCATGTCGCAACTGTTCCTCGGCACGCTTTTTCTCGGTGACATCAAGCGCCACGGTGAGAATCCCGTCTATTTCACCGTTACCCCCGACATAGGGCACCATTATGCCATCCAGTTCCAAATGCGTATCGCCATAATGGAGGGTCCTCTCGTATTCGACCTTTTCACCGTTCAGAACAGCATCGAAGAAGCGCGACATTTCCGACATGCTCTGATCGCCGATGATGTCCCTGACTCTAAGTCCTACCATCTCTTCAGGCGTCTTTCCGAACCAGGATGCGTAGGCCGGATTTACGCGCCTATATGTCAGATCCTTCGAGAGATAGACCAACCCCATCGGCAACGTATCGGCGACCAGCCGGGATTCGTGTTCGCTGCGTCGCAAAGCCTCTTCGGCCTGCAAACGCTCCGTCACGTCTTCGCCGGAACTCAGGGTTCCAACGATGCGACCGTCCAGTTTGATCGGCGAGTCATGCCATGATATCACTCGTCGCTCGCCGCTTTTTGAGATCACGGTGTTTTCGTAATTGGCGACCTCCCTGATCTTTCCATCCAAAACACGAACCAGCGCTTCGCGCACCGTCTCACGTTCCTCCGGCGGGACACAGGTATCGAACCAGTCCTTCCCGATCAGCTCCTCCCGTGTGTATCCCAGCATCCGGCACCCGCTGCCATTGATCAGGCCGATTTTGCCGTCACTGTCGATCGCCACGATGATCGCAGCGGCAACATTGAGATATTCCTCGGCGCGTTGTTTTTCCTCCGCGAGTTCCCGCGTACGCTGTTCGACGCGATTTTCGAGCGTTTCGTTCAGCCGCCGCACCTCGTTTTCCACGACGCGGCGCTCCGTGACATCCTGGATCGTGCCGGAAACCTTCACCGGCTGACCGGCGTCGTCGTATCCGATTTCGGCTTGTTCATGGAAGTAGTGTTCTTCACCCGATGGATGAACAATGCGGTAATCGATGCTGTAGGGTTTGCCCTCATACGCACCGTTCAACGCGTCGCTCACCATCAGCCGGTCCTCGGGGTGAACGATCTCAAGATAGGCCTCGGGGCAGTTCTCAACCTGTTCGGGAGTAAGCCCCCAGATGCGATAGACGTTGTCCGAGCGCCGTACCACGTTGGTACGCAGGTCCCAGCTGAAATCGCCGATCCTTGCGATCCGCTGGGCATTGACGAGCCGCTCCTCTTTTTGCCGCAGATCCTGTTCCTGCGTCTTGTAGTCCGTAATGTCCAGAAGGACGCCTTCCATCAAATTTGGCTCGTCCTCGCGCCATGACGGAGGCGTGTCCACTTCGCGAACATAACGGGTAACGCCATCCTTTCCGACAATGCGATATTCCACGATGATCGGATCGCGTGTTTTCTGGCGCTTCGACAGGGCGTTGAGATACCTTTCCCTGTCGTCTGGATGGACGAGGGTAAGATCCATCTCTTCCGAGGAATATTCCGACATGTATTCATCGACGGTCATGCCGTGAAGCGCCGCGAATTCTTCCGTGCAGAAGATATGTCTGCCGGTTTCGAAATCCCAGATGTAGTAGCCGAGCTTGGCAATGCCCATCGCATGCTGCAACCGCCGCTCGCTTTCCCGAAGCTCTTCCTCTGCCGTTCTCTTGTTCTGCACGTCCTCCCGCCACCGGGAGATGATTTCACCGATTTCGTCAAGCGATCCCGGCACCGGCAAAATGTCGGCTGCGGATGCGTCGCCCATGCACCCGCTGTCACTCAGATAGGTTTCAACGGGATCAAGACTGCGCCGGAAACTCACCCAGACCATCAAGGTCCCGGCAGCGGCAATGGCGATCAGCCCAAGCCACAATGCGAAAGTTTCTGCTGCGAAGAAGCGGGTCCGGTCGAAATAGTAGGAGATCAACAAGCTATCGATCATCACCGGGGTGAACAGCCCGAGAACGGTAAGTCGCATCCGCATGGACGCGATATTGGCCCGCACACCGCGCGGCGCAAGGTATCTTTCCAAGTGATCACTGAGCAAGAAAAGCAGGGGCAGCGCGGTGATCACCAAGGCCGGGATCACGGTGAAGAAGCCGTAGATCACCTCAGCCGCCGAATACTCGCGGTGGCCCTGTACCTCCAGTGAAGCGACCGATGACCAAACGCCCCCCATGAAATAGAGCGTCAGTACACCCAGCAACAGCCATGGCGTATGTCGCAACCGTCGTATTTGCCGGTCGGAAAAGGATGAATTCGCCCCCGACACGACGGAACGCGCATAGCGTGCGACCCACCAGAAAGCGATAACGCCAGCACCAATGACATAGACGGCGGACCGGGTGAAGAATACGTAAAGCACCTCGGGGAAAGGAACGAATCCGACAAACGACATCACCACCATGCCGCTGCTTGGCGGAAGAACCAAAGCCAGTCCCGCGATGAGGAACAGGCCGCGGCGGAATTCCGCGTCCGTCATCACTGTCTTATCGCTCAAACGTGCGGTCACAGCGCTCCACTGGCATTAGCAAGACATATCGGAGAGTGACGTTTGTTTGCGGGTTTTGCAAGCGCCGCCCATCCGGAGCGGTCTGGAAACCCGCCCGATCTGCGCAAATGCATCTCAACTCGTCAAACACGCTCCGGGCGACAGCGTCGAAAAGCGCCGGCTGTTTGGTAATCCCCCCGAAAAATAGTGGTGTTCAGAAGTAGAATTTTCCTGG
>JAWVXM010000038.1:0-15493 GCA_033723255.1 Thalassovita sp. | reverse complement strand
TGGCAAGTCGACCTTCCTTGCCGCGACGTCTAACGCGCGCCCGAAAATCGCCGACTATCCGTTCACCACGCTGCATCCGAACCTCGGGGTCGTGGGGATCGACGGGGTGGAATTCGTCGTCGCGGACATTCCCGGCCTGATCGAAGGGGCCAGCGAAGGCCGTGGCCTTGGTGACCTGTTCCTTGGGCATGTGGAACGCTGTGCCGTTCTGCTGCACTTGGTCGATGGCAGTTCCGGCACCCTGATCGAGGATTACCATACGATCATCGGTGAATTGGAAGCCTATGGCGGTGCCTTGGCCGAAAAGCCGCGCGTGACGGTTCTGAACAAGATCGACACGCTGGATGACGAGGAACGCGAATTCCTCAAGGCGGAACTCGAAGAAGCATCGGGCGGTCCCGTTATGCTGATGTCCGGCGTGTCCGGCGAAGGCACCGATGACGTGCTGCGCGCGCTGCGGGCCCGGATCGACGAAGACCGGCTGCGCCGCAAGGCGCCCGAAGAGGAAGAAGAAACGTGGCATCCCTGACCGACGCCAAGCGGATCGTCGTCAAGATCGGATCGGCGCTTCTGGTCGATCGGAACACCGGCGCGCTGCGCGAAGACTGGCTGCGCGGGCTGGCTGAGGACGTGGCCTGGCTGAAGGGGCAGGGCGTCGATGTCGTTCTTGTTTCCTCCGGCTCCATCGCCCTGGGGCGCGGCGTGCTGCGGTTGCCTGCGACCGAACTGGCGCTGGAACAATCCCAGGCGGCGGCCGCCGTCGGGCAGATCCGGCTGGCCCGCGCCTATGAAGAGGTGCTGGCGCCGTACGGCATCACTACCGCGCAGGTCCTGGTGACGCTGGAAGACAGTGCCGACCGCCGCCGTTATCTCAACAGCCGCGCGACGCTGGAAACGCTGCTGACAATGGGCGCGGTGCCGATCGTGAACGAAAACGATACCGTGGCCACGGACGAGATCCGCTATGGCGACAATGATCGCTTGGCGGCACAGGTCGCAGTTACCGTGGGGGCCGATCAGCTGATCCTGCTGTCGGATGTCGACGGGTTCTATTCCGCCAATCCCAACACGGACGCGGACGCGCGCCGATACGACGTGATCGATACCATCACACCCGAGATCGAGGCGATGGCCGGCGATGCCGGGTCGGGCCTGTCCAAGGGCGGCATGAAGACCAAGCTGATGGCGGCCAAGACCGCGATCGGCGCCGGCTGTGCCATGGCGATCACCGAAGGGTCCGTGCTGCGCCCGCTGAAGGCGCTGCAGGACGGCGCCAACGCCACATGGTTCACCGCCCAAGGTGACCCGCAACAGGCGCGCAAGGGCTGGATCGCGGCGATGAAACCGAAAGGCGAAATCGTCGTGGATGCCGGTGCCGTCAAGGCGCTCAAAAGCGGCAAGAGCCTGCTGCCGGCGGGCGTGTCGGGCATCACCGGTGTGTTCGACCGGGGCGACCCGGTGGCGATCCTGGGGCCGGACGGGCACAAACTGGGGCAAGGGCTGACGCGCTATACCGCCAAGGAAGCCTTCAAGATCAAGGGGCACCGCTCCGACGAGATCGAGGAATTGCTTGGCTATCCGGGGCGTGCCGCCCTGATCCATCGTGACGATATGGCGCTGTGACTGCGCGCTGTGATAAACAAGATGAAATTGCCGAGGGTCGAGAGATGAAAGACACCGATAACATTCCCGCCCTGATGACCGAACTGGGCAAGCGTGCCAAGGCCGCCGCTGCGGAACTGGCCTTTGCCCCGTCAGCGGCCAAGCAAAAGGCACTGGAAGCCGCCGCCGATGCGGTCTGGGCCAACCGGGCCGATATCATCAAGGCCAACGCGGAAGACATGGAATTCGGCCGCCAGAAGGGGCTGAGCCCGGCAATGATGGACCGGCTGATGCTGGACGAAGACCGCATTCAGGGCATCGTGGGCGGGCTGCGGGCCGTGGCGGCGCAGGACGACCCGGTGGGAGAGGTGATGATTGAATGGGACATGCCTTCGGGGCTGCATATCCGCCGCGTCCGCACGCCGCTTGGCGTTGTCGGCGTGATCTATGAAAGCCGCCCCAACGTGACCGCCGATGCGGGTGCGCTGTGCCTGAAATCGGGCAACGCGGTGATCCTGCGCGGCGGGTCGGAAAGCTTCCATTCTTCTCACGCGATCCATGCCTGCCTTGTCGAAGGCCTGAAAGTGGCAGGGCTGCCCGAAGACGCGATCCAACTGGTGCCGACCCGCGACCGCGCGGCGGTTCAGGAACTGTTGACCATGACCGATTACGTCGACGTGATCGTGCCCCGCGGCGGCAAGGGATTGGTCGGTCTGGTGCAGCGCGAAGCGCGGGTGCCGGTCTTCGCGCACCTGGAAGGCATCGTGCATATCTTCGTCGACAAGGCGGCCGATCCCGCAAAGGCGCTGCGCGTGGTGCTGAACGCCAAGACCCGCCGCACCGGCATCTGCGGCGCCGCCGAATGCCTGCTGATCCATAAGGACATCGCCGATACGCTGGGGGCTGATCTGGTCCGCGCGCTGCTGCAAGCGGGCGTGGAAGTGCGCGCCGAAGGCCTGTCGGTCGAGGGCACGGTCCCCGCGACGGCAGAGGACTGGGGCAAGGAATATCTCGACAGCATCATCGCCGCGAAGGTGGTGGGCGATCTCGACGCCGCGATCGACCATATCCGCACCTACAGTTCCAGCCACACCGATTGCATCATCACCGAGGATGACGCGGCGGCGGACAAGTTCTTTGAACGGCTCGACAGCGCGATCCTGATGCGCAACGCGTCGACTCAGTTCGCCGATGGCGGCGAATTCGGCATGGGGGCGGAAATCGGCATCGCCACCGGCAAGATGCATGCCCGCGGACCGGTCGGGGCGACACAGTTGACCAGCTTCAAATACCTGGTGGAAGGTGACGGCGCGACGCGCCCGTAAGGTCTTTGGCGCTGCTGGAAACTCCGCGCCCTCCTTCGCGGGCGCGGGATCA
This sequence comes from Thalassovita sp., assembly GCA_033723255.1. GTDB lineage: Bacteria > Pseudomonadota > Alphaproteobacteria > Rhodobacterales > Rhodobacteraceae > Thalassobius. Next base: position 12,514 of record JAWVXM010000038.1, on the reverse strand, counting down.
GAATACGAGCTCGATTGCGCCGTCGTCGTGACGCAGGTCCAGGCTGCGACCGGATGCGTTCAGCGCCGCTGGCAACAGGGCGAACTGGACTTGATGGGCGCCGATATTTTCGTCCCCGGAGGGGGCGGGCCAGATAGCTGCATTCGTGACGATCTTCTGTCCGGCCCCGCGCAGATGCCAACGTCCGTCCTGTTTCTTGATCGCCACCTCACCACCATGCGGCAGCATGGCTTCGAGGCACATCAGCGCCAGGAACACCATCCGCAGTTCGACGCGCGCGCAGCCTTCTCCGGCCTGCCAGTGAAAGGCGATCCGGCCGCCATGTCGCAGGCCGGACAGAATCGCGGAGATTTCGCCAATGCCGACCTGTTGCCCATCCGACGCCATACCGAAAGCGATCCGGTAGAAACGGACACGCGCAGAGGCATTGTTCAGGCTTTCGGAAATCAACGCCATTTCGGGCGTATCCGCTGCGACCGATTGCATCTGGATCAATTCCAAACCGTTGCTTATCGCGCCGATCGGGCTAATTAGGTCGTGACAGATTCGTGACCCTATCAGCTGGGTCAGCCTGTGGTTAGAGTGATTCAAGGGATCCTCCCAGAAAGAAAGAGAAGATGACCGACCTGAACGCCTTTCTCCAACCTGGAATGCTTGTGCGCCACCCGACACAACCCGATTGGGGGACCGGGCAGGTGCAGTCGAATATCGCCGGGAAGATCACGGTGAACTTCCGGGAGGCAGGTAAGGTTGTCATTGACGGGTCCCGTGTCGAGTTGGTGCCGGTCTTTGATGAATGATAGCGGTTAGCAAATAGATAATACCACCCGAGCGCGAATTGGTGTAGTTGCAAACTTGTTTTGTTCCCTGTGGTTGCCAACCGGGAAGCGCTTGCCTAAAACCCGATGACAGATGGATTGGAAAGATCTGGTGGCATGAGCGGGCCGCAATTTTCAGTGAAACTGGCGGAAAGCGAAGCCGAGCTTCAGCGGGCGCAGCGTCTCCGCTATCGGGTCTTCATCGAAGAGCTCGGGGCTGCCGGTGCCGCTGCCGATCATGAAAACCGGCTCGAAACGGATCGTTTCGATCCCTATTTCGACCATCTCATCCTTATCGACCATTCGCGCGCCGCCGATGAAAAGGATCAGGTCGTCGGGGTCTACCGCCTGCTGCGTGACGATCAGGCCCGTGCGATTGGCCAATTCTATTCCGAAGACGAATACGATCTCAGCGTGCTGAAAAACAGCGGTCGGAAACTGCTTGAGCTGGGCCGGTCCTGCCTGCATCCCGATTATCGTGGCGGCGCGGCGATGTATCATCTGTGGAATGCGCTTGCAGCCTATGTGTTCGAACACGAAATCGAGGTCCTGTTCGGCGTGGCAAGCTTCCACGGTACTGACCTGCAGGCGTTGGCACAGCCCCAGTCGATGCTCTACCACAACCACCTTGCGCCCGAGGATCTGCGGGTGCGGGCGCTGCCCGACCATTACGCCGACATGAACCGGGTGCCGAAGGATCAGATCGACCGGCGCGCGGCGATGCTGCAGGTGCCGGCATTGATCAAGGCCTATCTGCGGCTCGGCGGGTTCGTTGGGGACGGGGCGTTCATCGACCACGATTTCAACACCACCGACGTGTGCCTGATCATGGACACCAAGCGCCTGAACGAAAAGCAGAAAAGCATTTATACAAAGGGTGTTGCCCGGTGATCGTAAAGTGGGACATGCCGCCCGAACCAGCCCCGGAACCGATCCCGCCGATGGGCTGGGTCCGGGTCGCGCTGCGCGGCACTTCCCTTGCGTTCCTGGTCTTCGGTGGCCTGCTGATCCTGTTGCTGATCCGTCTGGTGGAACAGCCACTATTTGGCCTGCATCGCCCGGTGACGCCGCATATCGTGCAATTCGTCTGTCGCAACGCCTTCCGTATCCTTGGTATCCGCCACAGCATCCGCGGTGAACGGATGGAACTGCGCGGCGCGGTGGTGGCGAACCATTCGTCATGGCTCGACATTTTCACGCTGAATGCCCGAAAGCGGATCTATTTCGTGTCGAAATCCGAAGTCGCCGGATGGCCGGGTATCGGGTGGCTGGCGCGGGCCACCGGCACCGTGTTCATCAACCGCAATCGCAATGAGGCGAAAGTCCAGCAGCAAATCTTCGAGGACCGGCTGCTGGCCGGGCACAAGCTGCTGTTTTTCCCGGAAGGAACCTCGACCGACGGATTGGTGGTTCTTCCTTTTAAATCAACGCTTTTTCAGGCGTTCTTCAGCGATCACCTACGCCATGAAATGCATATTCAGCCGGTCAGCGTGATCTATCGCGCGCCCGCGGGCGGCGATGAACGCTTCTATGGCTGGTGGGGCGACATGGATTTCGGCAGGCACCTTCTCGAGGTGCTGGCGGCGCCCCGGCAGGGTTCGGTCGAGGTGATTTATCACCAACCGGTGCGGGTTGACGATTTTCCCAACCGCAAGACGCTTGCCGCCCATGTCGAAGAGGTGGTGCGCGCCGGCATGCCACCGGAACGACAGGGTTAGTCAGCCTTTCCAGATCCAGCCGCCGCCGAAGATCCGGCTGCTGTCGGGATCGTAGAAAACGCATGCCTGCCCCGGGCTGACGCCTTCTTCGGGGGTCAGCAACTCGACTTCGGCGGTTGTCGGTGACAGGGGCCGGACGATCGCTTCACGCGGCGGGCGGGTCGAGCGGACCTTGACCGACAGGTGCCATTCGGGGCGTGAATCGAACGGCTCATCCCCCAGCCAGTTGATTTCGCGCACCGGCACGGTGCGGGTGGCCAGCATTTCCTTCGGTCCCACGACGACCTGTTTCTTCTCAACGTCAAGCCGCACCACGTAAAGCGGTTCAGTGAGCCCGCCGATGCCCAGACCGCGGCGCTGGCCGATCGTGTAATGGATCAGGCCTTGGTGGGTGCCCAGGACCCGGCCGTCCACATGCACGATTTCACCCGGTTCGGCGGCGCCGGGGCGCAGCTTTTCGATCACGCTGGCGTAATTGCCATTCGGCACGAAGCAGATATCCTGGCTGTCGGGCTTGTCGGCCACCGACAACCCGTATTTCGCCGCCAATGCGCGGGTGGCATCCTTGCTGGGCAGATGGCCCAGCGGAAAGCGCAGGAATTCAAGCTGCTCCGGCGTGGTCGAGAACAGGAAATAGCTCTGGTCGCGATTGGCATCCTCGGCGCAATGCAGTTCGGGGCCGTTCGGACCCATCTTGCGCTGAATGTAGTGACCGGTGGCCATGCAATCGGCCTCCAGGTCCTTCGCGGTTTCCAGAAGATCCTTGAACTTCACCCGTTCGTTGCAGCGGATGCAGGGCACCGGGGTGGCGCCGGCGAGGTAGCTGTCGGCAAATTCGTCAATCACCGCGTCCTGGAAGATGTTTTCGTAATCCAGAACGTAATGCGGGAAGCCCATTTCCTCGGCCACGCGGCGGGCATCGTGGATATCGATACCGGCACAGCAGGCGCCCTTCTTGGCCAGTGCCGCGCCGTGATCGTAAAGCTGCAGCGTGACGCCCACGACGTCATAGCCTTCCTCGGCCAGCTGCGCGGCGACAACGGAACTGTCCACGCCGCCGGACATCGCCACCACCACCCGCGTTTCCGACGGGGGTTTGGCGAAGCCAAGCGAATTCAGTTCTGTCCGATCGTCCAACATGCCGGTGGCTCCTTTGGGAAAGCCTGCAATATAGGAAAATTGCAGACACTCTCAAGGCCTGCTTTCACTTCCCGTTAAGCCCCCGGCGCAAGACTGCTTTGCATCTCGTGAAGGAGCTGGGCGATGTATCTGAAGAAAGTGGACGGACCGCGCGCGGTGAGGCTTCCAGATGGGTCGGTGATGACCGTGGCAGATCTGCCGTCCTCCGCGACACGCCGCTGGGTTACCAGCCGCAAGGCCGCCGTGGTGCGCGGCGTCGTTTACGGGTTGATCAAGAAGGAAGACGCGCTGCAACGCTATGCGCTCAGCGAAGAAGAATTCCAGCAATGGGCCAGCGCCATGTCCACCCACGGCGAAAAGGGGCTTCGGGTGACTGCCTCGAAATCCCGCTGATATCCCTGAGTTGTTTCCACTATCGGTAAAACTGCGATAACGTGCGGTTAACCTTTTTTGTTCACGCTCAATTCTAGCAAAATCTGTTTGAATGCCGATTATGGAGAATTACGATGCGTATCCTGTTGGTGGAAGACGATCCTACCACTTCGAAAAGTATCGAGATGATGCTCGGTCACGCCAATCTGAACGTCTATACGACCGACCTTGGCGAAGAAGGTGTCGATCTGGCCAAGCTCTATGATTACGATCTCATTCTTCTCGATCTTGGCCTGCCCGACATGGACGGGCACGAGGTGCTGCGACAGCTTCGGCTGGCGCGGGTGGAAACGCCGATCCTGATCCTATCTGGGGCCGACGACATGGAAAACAAGCTCAAGGGGTTCGGGTTCGGCGCCGACGATTACTTGACAAAACCGTTCCACCGTGACGAGCTGGTGGCGCGGATCCATGCCATCATCCGCCGTTCCAAGGGCCATTCGCAATCGGTGATCCACACCGGCAAGATTCAGGTCAACCTTGATGCCAAGACCGTCGAGGTGGGCAACAACGCGGTGCACCTGACCGGCAAGGAATACCAGATGCTTGAACTGCTGTCGCTGCGCAAGGGCACGACACTGACCAAGGAAATGTTCCTGAACCATCTCTATGGCGGCATGGATGAACCGGAACTGAAAATCATCGATGTCTTCATCTGCAAGCTGCGCAAGAAACTGGGCGAGGCGACCGGCGGAGACAATTATATCGAAACCGTATGGGGCCGAGGCTATGTCCTGCGCGATCCCGAACCGGCGGCGACCGGGGAAACCCGCCTTGCCATTGGCGCCTGAAATGTGACGCTCTGCTCTGGACCTCGACCGCCTGCGCCCCTATCACTTTCATCGGTTCAACAGGGGGCGCAGCAGGGTGTCGGAGAAAGCCATCGGGGATCTGAGCGAAGCGGAAGCCAAGGCGGAGCTGGAACGGTTGTCGCGCCTTCTGGACGCGGCCAATGTCGCTTATCATGGCAAGGACGCGCCGGAAATTTCGGACGCGGAATACGATGCGCTGAAACGGCGCAACGCGGAAATCGAAGACCGTTTCCCGCAGCTGAAACGTGCCGACAGCCCGACAGAACAGGTCGGCGCCGCGCCGTCCGAAGGGTTCGGCAAGATCACTCACGCGGTGCGGATGCTGTCGCTTGGCAACGCATTCGAAGATGCCGACGTGCGGGAATTCGATGTCTTCGTCCGCAAATACCTCGGCCGGGAACATGCGCCGGTCACCTACACGGCGGAACCCAAGATCGACGGTCTCAGCCTGTCGCTGCGTTACGAGGGCGGGCGGCTGACTCAGGCGGCGACGCGCGGCGATGGCGATGTGGGGGAAAACGTCACCGAAAACGCCCGCACCATTGCCGATATCCCGCAGGTCCTGACCGGCGCGCCCGAAATCCTGGAAGTGCGCGGCGAAGTCTACATGAGCCATGCCGATTTCGAAGAACTGAACGCGCGGCAGGCGGAAAAGGGCGACAAGGTTTTCGCCAATCCGCGCAACGCCGCCGCCGGATCGCTGCGCCAGCTCAATCCGGACATCACCCGCGAAAGGCCACTGAAATTCTATGCCTATGGCTGGGGCGAACTGTCCGAACCTCTGGCCGATAGCCAGGAGGGGGCGATCGACCGTCTGGCCGCGTTTGGCTTCCAGATCAACGACCTGATCCGGCTGTGCAACAGGGTGGATGAAATGATCGATCATTACCGGTTGATCGAACAGAAACGCGCGACGCTGGGCTATGACATCGACGGCGTGGTCTACAAGGTCAACGACCTGGGTCTTCAGGCGCGGCTTGGGGTCCGTTCCACCACGCCGCGTTGGGCCATCGCGCACAAATTCCCGGCCGAACTTGCCTGGACCCGGCTGGAAGCGATCGACATCCAGGTCGGCCGCACCGGCGCGCTGAGCCCGGTTGCCCGGCTTGCCCCGGTGACGGTCGGCGGCGTGGTGGTGTCCAACGCCACCCTGCATAACGAGGATTACATCGCGGGGCGCGACGCCAAAGGCGGGGAAATCCGCGGCGGCAAGGATATCCGCGTGGGCGACTGGGTGCAGGTCTACCGCGCCGGCGACGTGATCCCGAAAGTGGCCGATGTCGACCTGACGAAACGGCCTGCCGAAGCACAACCCTATGTCTTCCCGACCCGCTGCCCCGAATGCGGATCGGACGCGGTACGCGAAGAAGGCGATGCGGTGCGCCGCTGTACCGGCGGCATCATCTGCCCGGCGCAGGCGGTCGAGAATCTGAAACATTTCGTGTCACGCGCGGCGTTCGATATCGAAGGGCTGGGCGGCAAGCAGGTGGAGTATTTCTACGATACCTGCCGGGTGACGGAACCGGCCGACATTTTCCGTCTGCGCGACCGCGATGGCGATCCCGAACAACTGACCGCCGATCCGCAGGAACGCATCCGCCATCAGCTGAGCGACCCGGACCGCCGCGACGAGGTGATGAACAAACTGGCCGAGATGCTGCGCGCCTCGGGCGTGCCGGTGAATGACGGTGACATGATCCACCTGATCGCCGGCATCCGGCACCTGGCCGGAAAACCGATGGCGCAGGTGAAGGGCTGGGGGGAAAAATCGGCGCAGAACCTGTTCGCGGCGATTGATGAGCGCCGCAACATTGCGCTGAACCGGGTGATCTTTGCCCTCGGCATCCGCCATGTGGGCGAAGTGGTTGCCGCCGATCTGGCCCGCCATTACGGCACCTGGAACGCCATGATAACCGCGCTTGATGCCGCGCGACCGGCGCTGGAACGCCACCTGAAGGCCGAAGCCGCCGTGATCGCCGAACGCGCCGCCGCCGCCCATGACGGCCGCCGCGCCCGCATCAGCGACACCCGTGCCGCGGTCTGGGCCGAAGACCCGGAAGTTCCGCAGGGCGCGCGCGACGCCTGGGACGCGCTTGTCGGGGTGAATGGCATCGGCACCACCGTCGCCGTCGCGCTTGTTTCGGCCTTCGCCCAGCCCGCCGAACGCGCCTCCATCGACCGGCTGGTGGAACAGCTGGATATCCAACCCGTCGAGGCGCCGGACACGACCGGCAGCCCGGTGGCAGGCAAAACGGTGGTGTTCACCGGGACGCTTGAAAAGATGACCCGGGCCGAGGCCAAGGCGCGCGCCGAAGCGCTTGGCGCCAAGGTGTCGGGAGCGGTCAGCAAGAAGACCGATCTTCTGGTCGCGGGGCCGGGGGCCGGGTCGAAGGCCACGAAAGCTGCCGAACTGGGGATCGAGACCATCGACGAAGACGCCTGGCTGGCGCTGATCGAGGGTCTATGAGCGAGCGCCCGGAACAGCTTTTCCCACTTTTCGCGGGGCTGGAAACGCTGGACGGCGTCGGGCCCAAGACCGCGCAGAATCTGCAGCATCTCGATATCACGCGGCCGCGCGACCTGATCTTCACCCTGCCGCATTCCGGCATCGACCGGTCGCGCCGCGACAGCGTGCGCGGTGCGGTTCTGCCCGATGTATTGACCGTCGAGGTGACGATCGGCGCCCATCGCGCCCCGCGATCGCGCGGCGGGGCATACCGGGTGACGGTGGAAGACGCGGAAACCTCCTTCCAGCTGGTGTTCTTCCATGCCCGCGGCGATTACCTGAAAAAGGTGCTGCCGGTCGGCGAACGCCGGGTGGTATCGGGCAAGGTCGAAATGTTCGACGGGATCATCCAGATGGTGCATCCCGACCACATGCTGCCGCTGGAGGAGGCGGGCGATATTCCAGCCTTCGAGCCGGTCTATCCGCTGACCGCCGGGGTCAGCCTGAAACAGATGACCAAGGCGGTGCGCGCGGCCATTGCCCGTGTGGCCGATCTGCCGGAATGGATCGACCCGGAACAGAAGGCGCGGGCGGGCTGGCCCGACTGGGCCGAAGCCGTGCGCGCGGCACATGCGCCCAAAACCCCGAAGGACCTGGCCTCGACCGCGCCTGCACGCGAACGGCTGGCCTATGACGAACTGATGGCGCATCAGCTGACGCTGGCGCTGGCGCGGACCAACCTGCGCCGCGCCAAGGGGCACCGGACCAAGGGCAGCGGCGCTTTGCAGGCCCGGGTGCTGACCGCGCTGCCCTATGCCCCAACCGGGGCGCAAAGACGCGCGATAGACGAAATTCAGGCCGACATGGCCGCGCCGTTGCGGATGAACCGGCTGCTGCAGGGCGACGTGGGGGCGGGCAAGACGCTGGTCGCCTTCATGGCGCTTCTCTTCGCGGTGGAAGCGGGCGGGCAGGGGGTGATGATGGCCCCCACCGAAATCCTTGCCCGGCAGCACCTGGAAGGGCTGCGGCCGCTGGCCGAGGATGCCGGCGTGGTTCTGCAAATCCTGACCGGGCGCGACAAGGGATCGGAACGCAAGGCCAAGCTGGCGGCGCTGGCGCGCGGCGACATTCACATGCTGGTGGGCACCCACGCGGTGTTCCAGAAGGATGTCGAATTCAACGACCTGCGGCTGGCGGTGATCGACGAACAGCACCGGTTCGGCGTGCGGCAAAGGCTTGAACTGGGCAAGAAGGGCGAGGCGGCGGATGTTCTGGTGATGACCGCGACGCCGATCCCACGTTCGCTGGCGCTGGCGCAATATGGCGACATGGACGTGTCGATACTCGACGAAAAACCGCCGGGGCGAAAGCCGATCAAGACGGTGCTGGTGTCGTCGGGCCGGATGGAAGAAGTGGTCGATCATCTGCGCCGCGCCGTGGCCGAGGGCAAGCAGGCCTATTGGGTCTGCCCGCTGGTCGAGGAAAGCGAGGTCATGGACCTGACCGCGGCCGAGGAGCGGTTCAAGCATCTGCGCGCCGCCTTGGGCGAAGGTGTGGTCGGTCTGGTCCACGGCCAGATGCCGCCGGCGGAAAAGGACGCGGCGATGGCCCGTTTCGTGGGCGGCGAAACCTCCGTCCTGGTCGCGACCACGGTGATCGAGGTGGGCGTCAACGTGCCCAACGCCACCATCATGGTGATTGAGAGGGCGGAAACCTTCGGATTGGCGCAACTGCATCAGCTACGCGGCCGGGTCGGGCGCGGCAGCGCGGAATCGACCTGCCTGTTGATGTATCAATCGCCGCTGAACGAAGGCGGCGAAAGGCGCCTGACCACGTTGCGCGATACCGAGGACGGCTTCCGCATTTCCGAGGTCGACCTGGAGATGCGCGGCGCGGGCGACCTGATTGGCACCGCACAATCGGGCCTGCCGCGTTTCCGGGTGGCGGATCTGGAAACGCAATCGGCGCTGATGGAAATCGCGCAGAGCGATGCGCGCGCCCTGATGGTGCAGGATCCGACGCTGGAAAGCGACCGCGGGCGCGCCGCACGCATCCTTCTGTGGCTGATGGAACAGGATCAGGCAATCCGTTTAATTTCCGTGGGTTAACGCGGGGTTCCCATTCCTCACCGTATGAACGCCCAGCGTGAAATCTCTGCGGCACCACCTTTTGTTCGCAAATGTTCCCAAAAAGTTCTTTACTCGACTCGCGCCATATGAGAACAAATTGGCAACAAATGGTTTCAAACAGGAGAGCCGCCCATGTTTCGCGAAATCAAATCGATCATCGACCGGTCGCAAGACACCCTTCTGTCCGATGTGATCGGCGCGGCGGCCCTGATGGTCATGTTCGTGATCGGCTTGCACCTGCCTTTGCTGGCCTGAGTTTCTGCCTGCACGCGTCCGTCCGGCATCCCGTCCTGCGCGCCTTCGCCCCAGAAGGCGTTTCGTGACACTGCCTGTCCCACGTCACCGGGAATGACCTCTTCCCCTTTGACGGGACTGCCGGAACCGCAACGGACCCGTGCCACTTTACCGCCGCCGCCCAACCGGGTGCGCGGCGGTTCTTTTTTCCTGATGATATTGACCGGAGGGGGAAAGGTCAGGCGCAGTTGCTGGCTTCGCGCGCCTGATCGAAGGCTTCCAGCGATGCTTCGAGCGCCAGCATGATGGACGCGTGGCGATTCTTGTATTCCCGCGCCGGGCGCAGCACTTCCAGCCCGTCGAACGGGGCAGACGGGGCCGGGCCGTCCGATTTCAGCATCACCTTCAGTTCATCCCGCGCCGTTTCGATCTGATCGCGCGAGCAGCCGATGATATTGGCCCCGACCACTGCCGCGGCGGCCTGACCCAGTGCACAGGCTTTCACGTCTTGGCCGAAATCGGCGACCTTGCCATCCTCCAGCACGATATCGACGGTCACGGTGGAGCCGCAAAGCGGCGAACGGCGCTTGGACGTCGCATCCGGATGTGCGAGCCGTTCCGCATGCGGAATATCGGCGGCCAGTTCCAGAATTCGCGCCGAGTAGAGTTTGATCAGGTCGCTGTTTTCGCTCATGGCTTTTCCTTTCCGCCGTTGCACCATAAATAGGGGATGATCCGGGGATGCAAAAGGTTTTTCAGATGTCTTTCGATGCAGCGGCACTAAAGTATGACGCCGAGGGGCTGATCCCCGCCATCGCGCAGGATGCCGAAACCGGCGAGGTGCTGATGATGGCTTGGATGAACCGCGAAGCAGTCGCGCGCACGCTGGAAACCCGCAAGGTGACCTATTGGAGCCGCTCGCGGCAGAGCTTCTGGGTCAAGGGCGAAACCAGCGGCCATCTGCAGGAACTGGTCGATCTGCGCGTCGATTGCGATCGCGATTGCCTTCTGATCACGGTGAAGCAGACCGGCCCGGCCTGCCATACGAACCGGCGCAGCTGTTTCTACACCGCCGTTCGGGATGGCGAAGAAGTCGAGTTGATGAAACCGATGGAATAGGGGGCGCTGCCCCCGTCGCGCGTTGCGCGACTCCCCCGGGATATTTGGGAAAAGAAGAAGCGGCTAGAGCCCGACCATCGCGCGGATATCCTGCAGCGTGGCGCCCTCGGCGCGGTATTTGGCGATGGCGCGGGCATCGTCTCGCTTGGCCAGTCGCTTGCCCTGATCGTCTCGGATCAGGCGATGGTGGTGATAGCTGGGCGTGGGCAGGTCGAGCAGGCGTTGCAGCAAGACGTGGATCTGGGTGGCATCGAACAGGTCCTGCCCGCGCACCACATGGGTGATGCCTTGTTCCGCGTCGTCGAGAACGACGGAGAGATGGTAGGATGTTCCCATGTCACGCCGCGCCAGCACGATATCGCCGACCGTGCCGATCAGGGTTTCAGGGGCGATTTCCACCTGTTTCGGATGCTGACCCGTTTCGGTGAAACGCAGCGGGGCGGGGCCGATCTCGGCCACCGCGCGCGCCATGTTGAGCCGCAGCGCCTGATCCGGCATCGGGGAACCCGGGGCGGGCAGGTGGCGGCAGGTGCCGGGATAAATCGGGCCGTCCGGCCCCATAGCCGGCTCTGTTCCCTCCTGCGGCGCGGAAAGCGCGGACAGGATATCGCGGCGATTGCAGGTACAGGGATAGAGCAAGCCGCGATCCCACAGTTTTTGCAGAGTGTCGCGATAGGCGGGCAGGCGATCGGACTGGCGCATCACCGGTTCCGGCCAGTCCAGCCCCAGCCAGTGCAGGTCGTCACAGATCTGGTCTTCCCAATGCGGCCGGGCGCGGGATTGATCGATATCCTCGATCCTAAGCAGGAATTGCCCTCCCGCCGCGCGCGCCATGTCATGGGCGAGCATGGCCGAAAACGCGTGACCCAGATGCAGCGGCCCGGTCGGGCTGGGCGCGAACCGGGTCGTGAAGGGCATCATGACTGACCTTCAAGCCATTGATTGAAGACCTCTTTCGCCCGATCGGTATAGGCCTTGTAGCGATCCTTGCGGCCGCGGCGACCGCCTTTCAGCCCGTCCACCGGGCGGAACAGGCCGAAATTCACGTTCATCGGCTGAAAGGTCTTGGCCTCGGCCCCGCCGGTGATGTGATGGATCAGCGCGCCCATCGCGCTGTCGGCAGGTGCCGTTTCCAGCGGCTTGCCGAGGATTTCGGCGGCGGCAAGACGCCCGGCCAGCAAACCCATCGCGGCGCTTTCGACATAGCCTTCGACGCCCGTCACCTGGCCCGCGAAACGGATATTGGGTTTCGATTTCAACCGCATCTGGTCATCCAGCAGCGTCGGCGAATTCAGGAAAGTGTTGCGATGGATGCCGCCCAAGCGGGCAAAGCTGGCATTTTCCAGCCCCGGGATCATGCGGAACACATCCGTTTGCGCGCCGTATTTCATCTTGGTCTGGAAACCGACGATATTGTAGAGTGTGCCAAGCGCGTTGTCGCGGCGCAGCTGCACCACCGCATAGGGCTTTTCCTCGGGCTTGTGCGCGTTGGTCAGTCCGACCGGCTTCATCGGCCCGTGGCGCAGGGTTTCGCGGCCGCGTTCGGCCATCACCTCGATCGGCAGGCAACCGTCGAAATAGCCTGCGGTCTCGCCGTCGCGGAACTCGGTCTTGTCGGCGGCCAGCAAGGCATCGATGAATGCTTCGTACTGCGCCTTGTCCATCG
>JAWVXM010000037.1:0-15574 GCA_033723255.1 Thalassovita sp. | reverse complement strand
GGGGATCTTTGCCGATCTCAGCATCGTGAAGGCCTGGAAGGCCGACCCGACCGGCAACCTCGTCTTCCGCAAGACGGCGCGGAACTTCAACCCGCCGGCGGCGATGTGCGGCAAGGTCTGTGTGGTCGAGGTCGAGGAGATCGTCGACCGCGGCAGCCTCGACCCCGATCAGATCCACCTGCCCGGTATCTATGTGCACCGCCTGATCCAGGGCGAGCATGAAAAGCGCATCGAACAGCGCACCACCCGCAAGAAGGAGGATGCATAATGCCCTGGGATCGTAACCAAATGGCCGAACGGGCCGCGCAGGAACTCGAAGACGGCATGTATGTGAACCTCGGCATCGGCATCCCGACGCTGGTGGCCAACTATGTCGGCGACAAGGACATCACGCTGCAATCGGAAAACGGCATGCTGGGCATGGGCCCGTTTCCTTTCGAGGGCGAAGAGGATCCCGATCTGATCAATGCCGGCAAGCAGACCATCACCGAACTGCCGCGCACCGCCTATTTCGACAGCGCGACCAGCTTCGGCATGATCCGTGGCGGCAAGATCGCGGCGGCCATCCTCGGCGCGATGGAAGTCAGCGAAAAGGGCGATCTGGCCAACTGGAAGATCCCCGGCAAGCTGGTCAAGGGCATGGGCGGCGCGATGGATCTGGTCGCGGGCGTCGGCCGCGTGATCGTGGTGATGGACCACACCAACAAGCATGGCGATTCCAAGGTTCTGAAGGAATGCACCCTGCCGCTGACCGGCAAGGGCGTCGTGGACCGGATCATCACCAATTTCGGCGTACTGGACGTGACCCACAAGGGTCTGCACATCGCCGAGCTTGCCCCCGGTGTCACCCGCGAGGAAATGATCGCCGCCACCGAGGCGACCATCGTCTGACAAAAGATTCGCCCGGGCCCGGCGCCCGGGCGTTTCAGTTCATCGCCGTGAACACGCAGCCATCGGAAATCAGAACGGGGGGCGTCTGGCATAGCCCCCGCGCCACAGAATAGGCCGCCAGCACCTTGGGCACGTAATCGCGGGTTTCGGCATATGGCGGCACGCCGCCGTGATTGCGCACTGCCCCTTCGCCGGCATTATAGGCGGCCAGCGCCAGGATCGGGTCACCGCCGAATTCCCCCAGCAGCCAATCGAGATAGGCCACCCCGCCGCGGATGTTTTCGCCGGCATTCAGGCTGTCGCTGACCCCGAAGCGTTCTGCCGTTTCCGGCACCAGCTGCATCAGGCCTTCCGCGCCTGCCTTGCTCACCGCGTCGCTGCGGCCGCCCGATTCCACCGCGATCACCGCCAGAACCAATGCCGGCGACACCCGTGTGCCCACCGTGTTGATCAGCATCGCCGTGCCCTGATCGCGCACGATCGGCAACAGCTCATCCAGCCGGGGCGTCTTCACCGCCTGTCCGGAGGGTGGGTTGCCAAGGGCGACAAGCGCCGGTTCCAGACGCCCGGCTTTGGCTTGCGCGATTTCCGGCGACACGGTGTCCCAGAACCAGCCGAACCGCCCGAGCGCCGCGGATTCCGCGACTGCGGCTTCCGCCTTGGCCACCGGCTTCAACGCCGCGGCCTGCTCGGCCGGGTCTATCTGCACCGTGATCCGTTTCTGCCCGGGCTTGGGCGGTTTCACCCGTTTGAAGGTAAAATCGGCATAGGGCGTCGGACCCTCGGCCCGGACCGGACCGGCGACCAGCGCGATGCAAACCGCACAGGAAATTAGAACGCCCCGTTTCATGGCTGTTCTGCTCTGCCTTGTTGTTCTTGTTACCGTCAGTATCGCAGAATCCGGGTTTTCAGGCCAGTTTTCCCTATAAGCCGCGGGAAATCTTACCCAAAATTTGCCACATTCTGTTTGGCCTCACCAAAGACAGCCAAAAGAGAGCAAAAAATATCTTTTGTTTTCAATGACTCTCTACTTTTTGGGTAAAATTTTTCGAAAACTCTCTTTTTACAGCATTTCCGCCCAACTCCCGCCCAAATCCAACGGCTTACTGCAGCCATACCGCGACGGGGACAGGCAAGTGAGAGAGGCCGGAACGTCACCGCCGGGAAACCTGAGAGAGCAATCGGAGAGAAACCATGATCAAGTTCATCAAAAACTTCCGCAAGGACGAAGACGGCGCCGTGACCGTTGACTGGGTTGTGCTGACCGCAGCCGTTGTTGGCCTGGGCATCGCAGCCGTGTCGACCGTATCGAGCGGGATCGACTCGGCAGCCACCACGCTGACCAATGACCTGGGCACCAGCATGACCAGCGCAGCGGCTGTCAACTAATCCCAAGCGGATTAGCAGAATTGCCGGGGCCGTCCCTTGTTGGGGCGGCCCTTTCTTTTCTCGCCTCAGGCGAACTTTCCAGAAAGAAACGCCAAAACGTCGTTAACAATCCGTTAAGTCGCCCAAATTCCGCCCGAATCCGACGACTTACTGCTCTCATACCGCGACGGGGGCAGGCAAGAGAGAGGCTGGAACGTCACCGCCGGGAAACCTGAGAGAGCACTTGGAGAGAGACCATGATCAAGTTCATCAAAAACTTCCGCAAGGACGAAGACGGCGCCGTGACCGTTGACTGGGTTGTGCTGACCGCCGCCGTTGTCGGCCTGGGCATCGCCGCAGTGACCACCGTTTCGAACGGCATCGACTCGGCCGCTTCCACGCTGACCAACGACCTGGACAGCAGCATGACCAGCGCAGCGGCTGTCAACTAATCCCTGACCGCATGACAGAATTTCCCGGGCCGTTCCTGACCAGGGAGCGGCCCGTTCCTTAAATACCAGAACACCGAATAATACGGAAAGAACGACTGAAACTTCGACATCATGACCCCTGAGCGCCGCATTCCTGCCCCTTTCGGCGCCCCTACTGAAAAGCCTTACGCTACGGCAACCGGCGAGAACATGGCAGAAAGCCTACCGACCTGGCCAGAAAAGTCGCTTTTCAGGAGAAACATCATGATCAAGTTCACAAGGAATTTCCGCAGGAATGAAGATGGCGCCGTCACCGTTGACTGGGTTGTGCTGACCGCCGCCGTCGTTGGCCTGGGTATCGCCGCGGTGGCGACCGTTTCAAACGGCATCGACACAGCCGCGGACGCGCTGGTCAACGACCTGAACACCGACATGAGTTCGGCGGCGTCGACAAACTGATCCGCCCTGCCCGTTCGGCAAGGCACGATAACACCGGGATCTGAAGTTTCCGCATCCCGAAACGACGGAAGAAACGAGAAGGAATAGCTCCGACAAAGACGCGTTCGCGTCAAGCATGATGAGGGTGGAAGAATGATCGCAACAATAACAAACCGATTGCGCCAGTTTCTGGCGGACGAAGACGGCGCGATAACCGTCGACTGGGTCGTCCTGACCGCGGCCGTCGTCGGGCTCGCCTTCGCCGCGACGATTCCCGTCTTTACAGGCACCAAGAGCGTTTCGAACTCGCTTAACGACTCGCTGCAGATCGCAATGGAAGATGCGGGCGAAACCGACTGAAGATCCGTATCCTGACGCGCCTGCTCCATCATTTCGCCCTATTTGCCGCCTAGCTTGCGGCAAAGCCGAACGAGACGGAACCGCGCGGTTCCTCCTAATGCTAAGAAAGGACATGCCATGCGTGCAATTTTCGGATTGGTCCTGATCCTGGGCCTGGGCTTGGCCGGGTTCGCCGTCTACATGGCGAATAACTATATCTCCGGCTTCGAGGCAGAACTGGCCCAGGCCAAGAATTCACAGAGCAACGTGAAGCTGATCGAGGTTGCCGTCGCCAATCGCGCCCTTGCCTATGGTGAAACCCTGACCCCGCGGGATGCGCGGCTGGTGAAATTCCCCGCCAACGCCCTGCCCGAGGGCGTGTTTTCCAACGCGGCCGACCTGTTCCCCGCACCCAACGATCCGAACAAGCGCCGCGTGGTCCTGCGCCCGATCGAAAAGAACGAAGCGATCCTGGCGGTGAAGATCACCAGGCCGGGTGAAAGCGCCGGCCTGACCTCGCGGCTGGAACGCGGTCAGCGCGCCTTTGCCATCAAGGTGGATGTTGCAAGCGGCGTATCGGGTTTCCTGCGCCCCGGTGACCGCGTGGACGTATACTGGACCGGTGAAAGCCGTGCCGGCACGATCGAACAGCGGGGCGAGTTCACCAAGCTGATCGAAAGCTCGGTCAAGCTGATCGCGGTGGACCAGAACGCGACCAGCGATGGCAGCACCGCCAATATCGCCCGCACCGTGACCGTTTCCGCAACCCCGTCGCAGGTGGCCGCCCTTGCCCAGGCGCAATCGACCGGGCGCCTGTCGCTGTCGCTGGTCGGTGCAGAAGATGACACCGTTGCCGATGCCATCGAGGTCGATCAGCGCGATCTTCTCGGCATTGAAGATCAAGGTCCGGTTGAAACGGCACAGGTCGAAAAGCAGGTCTGCACCATCCGCAACCGGCGCGGTGCCGAGGTGGTGGAAATCCCGATCCCCTGCACCAATTGACCCTTGAACAAATGAAGTCAGGGCGGTCGGATCACGGCCGCCCGTTGCATTTCAGCCGCAGGCGCGCCGCGAAACGCCGTGAATCCACGTGAAAACCGATCCTGAACCTATTGATTCTTGCAAAAATTGGAAATTTCGCGCAGGCTGCACAAAAGAAACGGGCACAAGACCCGGATTTGAGGCGTGATCGAAAAGGCAGGTCACATGAAAAACGGTAAGATCTTAAAAGCCGCGCTGGTCGGCTTGACCTTGGCGAGTGGCGGCTTCCATGCTCCGCAATCGGCCGAGGCACAACAGCTTAGAGTTGTGGAGCGCGGCAAATCCTCGAGCCTGAGCGTTTCGATGAATCGCGCGGTCGTGGTCGAAAGCGAGACCCCTTTCGCCGAACTGTCGATCGCCAACCCGGCAATCGCGGATATTTCTTCGCTGTCGGACAGGTCGATCTATGTGCTGGGGAAATCCCCCGGCACCACCACGCTGACGCTTCTTGATGCGCAGGGGCAGTTGATCACCAACGTGAACGTGGTCGTCGCCGCGGACGTGGCAGAATTCAAGGAACGACTGCGGCAGATCCTTCCCGGCGAAAAGATCGAAGTGCGCACCGCAAATGACGGCATCGTTCTGTCCGGGACTGTTTCGTCAAGCATGAAGCTGCAGCGCGCGCTGGATCTCGCGGAACGCTACGCGCCCGAGAAAGTGTCGAACCTGATGATGGTGGGCGGCGTGCAGCAAGTGCTGCTGAAGGTCCGCTTCGCGGAAATGGAACGCAATGTCTCCAAATCGCTCAGCACGTCGCTGTCGCTGAACGGCAATGCCGGCGGCCTGACGCTGAATGGCGGCAGCAACACCACCAACAACTCGGTCGGCGTCGCGACCGCGTTGGGCGGCAACATCCCGGCCGTCAACGAAAACAACGGTGCCATGCTGTTCGGTTTCGGTGTCGGGTCGGTCGAAGTCGGCGTCCTGCTGGAAGCGCTGGAAAGCAAGGGCGTGGTCCGTACGCTTGCCGAACCGAACCTGACCGCCCTGTCGGGACAGGAGGCAAAATTCCTCGCCGGTGGCGAATACCCGGTTCCGGTCAGCCAGGACGGCGGAGGCATCACGGTCGAGTTCAAATCCTTCGGGGTCGAATTGAACTTCGTTCCCCGCGTGGTGGATGGCGACCTGATCAACCTCGAACTTCGGGCGGCCGTGTCGGCCATCGATCCGACCAAAGGTTACGTCACCGACGCCTTCACCATCGACGCCTTCCGCCGCCGGGAAACCTCGACCACGGTGGAAATGCGCGACGGGGAAAGCTTTGCCATCGCCGGCCTGTTGCAGGATGAATTCACCGATGTGAACGGCCAGGTTCCGTGGCTTGGCGACATCCCGGTTCTCGGGGCGCTGTTCCGTAGCGCCGAATACCAGCGGTCGCAATCTGAACTGGTGATCATCGTGTCGGCGCATCTGGTAACCCCCACCCGCGGCGAAGCCCTGGCCTTACCGACCGACCGTATCAAACCGCCTTCGGAAAAGGACCTGTTCCTTTACGGTCGCGTCACGCGCGACGAATCCCGCCGTTTGAACGGGGCGGCCGGGGAAGTCGCCCGGCAGGATTTCAACGGCTCTTATGGCTATGTGATGGAATGAACCGATGAAAGCACCCTTCTTGAAGATCGCATTGCTGGGCAGCGTCGCGTTCATCTCCGGATGCGAAGGCACCAAGACCTATTCGAGCTTCACCCGTGAAGCGGGTGCGCTGATCGCTGGCGGCGATTTCGGCAATTCCACCATGAACAACACCCAGGTTCAGACCGGTGAAAAGACCTATGTGTCCAGCCTGGCGCATCGTTTCTCCGAAGAAGTGCCGGACACGATCAACTTCGAATTCAACTCGGCCCAGATTGATGCCGAGTCCGCGGCTGTTCTGCGCCGGCAAGCCGATTGGATCCGCCAGTTCCCCGAAGTCACCTTCCGCGTCTACGGCCATACCGACGCGGTCGGCAGCAACAGCTACAACTATCGCCTCGGCAAGCGCCGCGCGGATGCGGTCGTGCGTTTCCTTGGGCAGCACGGCATCAGCAGGTCCCGGCTTGAAGCCGTCGTTTCGCAGGGCGAAACTCAGCCGCTGATCGTCACCGAAAACCGTGAACGTCGCAACCGGCGCACCGTCACCGAAGTGTCCGGTTTCGTCACCCGCCACCCGGGCGTCCTTGATGGCAAATATGCCCAGATCATCTATCGCGGATATGTCGAAAGCGCGGCGGTTCCGGAAACCTTGACCGGGATTGAAAACAGCGTGGCGTCCGGAAGCGGCAGCTAGGACAATCCCGCTGCAGGCCAATGATCGTCCAGAAATTCCGCACAATTTCGAAAGTTTGGCCCTAATCTCGCCCAGATTGGCCGCGATCTTACCTTCAAAAGGAGTAGTGCGTTTGGCGAGTGCCGGACGTGGCTGCTGCGGGGTGAGAAAAAGGGGGAAATAATCCCTCTCGCATTGCCTGCAGCGCCGCAGCTGAAGGACAAGAGGCGATGACGAGTAGCGACAATTCAACGGCAGATGCCAGCCCGATCCTGGCCTGTACGATTAGTCGAGACGTTCAAAATTTCGATTTGCTGATCGAAGACATGGAAGCCGTCATGGGCGAAGCGTGGGGGGACCTGAGTTTCGCGGACGCGCTTGCGTTTTTCCAGCAATCCAGTGCGAAAACGCTCGAATTCATTGCCATCGCGATGGATCGCGCGGACGAAAAGAATCTTGTTTTGCTGGGCGATATCATTTCCGAGGCCAAGCAGCTCGGCATCAAGGTCATCCTGATCGCCGAAGAAGTCAGCCCTGCTGCGCTGCACCAGCTTCTGCGCCAAGGCGCCGATGAATTCGTGCCCTACCCGTTGCCGGAAAACGAACTGCGCGCGGCGGTCGACCGTTTGCGGACCCCCGAACCGGTTGCACCTGCCCCGCCCCCCGCCGCGGAAGCCCCCGCACAGCCCGTGAAATCGGCGCATGATCACGAAGGAGTCGTCATGGCGCTGCAGGGTCTCGCCGGCGGTACCGGCGCGACGACGCTGGCGGTCAACCTGGGCTGGGAACTGGTCGCGGCGACCAACAAGAAGGAAACCCCGCCCCGCGTCTGCATCATCGATCTCGACCTGCAATACGGTTCAGTGGCGACCTATCTCGATCTGCCCCGGCGCGACGCCGTCTATGAATTGCTGTCGGACACCGAGGTGATGGACGATGACAGCTTCACCCAGGCACTGATGTCCTTCGAAAACAAGCTTTTCGTGCTGACCGCACCGAAGGAAATGTTGCCGCTGGACCTGGTCGGCCCCGAAGACATCCAGCGCATCATCGACACCGCCCGGCGCCATTTCGACTATGTCATCATCGACATGCCCAAGACCCTGGTGCAGTGGTCCGAAACCGTTCTGACCGCCGCCCATGTCTATTTCGCCACGCTGGAACTGGACATGCGGTCGGCCCAGAACGCGCTGCGGCTAAAACGGGCGCTGCAGGCCGAGGACCTGCCGTTCGACAAGCTGCGCTTCGTGTTGAACCGGGCGCCGAAATTCACCGACCTGAGCGGCAAGTCCCGTGTCAAGCGGCTGGCTGACAGCCTTGATATTTCGATCGAACTGCAGCTGCCCGACGGCGGCAAACAAGTGACGCAGGCGGGTGATCACGGCACGCCCCTGGCGGAGGCTGCCGCAAAAAACCCGCTGCGCAAGGAAATCGCGAAACTGGCAGCATCGCTGAACGAACTGGGCCAGGCACAAATCGACTGACCGGGACAAGGGGGAGAACGCAATGTTTTCACGCTACAAGAAAAAAGATGCCGCCGACACCGGGACCAAACCGGGCGCGAAGGTGGTGCAGATGCGCAAAGCCGAGGACCAACCTGCGGCCCCGGCGAAACCAATCAGCATTCGCAAACCGATCCCGAAAATCGCGGCCCAGCCGGCCGCGGTGGACAAGGAACGCAAGCGCAAGGAACGGCTGTCGGAAATCAAGCTCGAACTGCACCGGGCGCTGCTGGACAATCTCAACCTGTCTGCTCTCGAAACTGCGACCGAGAACGATTTGCGTTCGGAAATCGGCTCGATTTCCAGCGAGGTTCTGGAAGAAAAGGGCATCGTGCTGAACCGCGAAGACCGATCCCAGGTGTTCCAGGAACTCTATGACGAAGTTACCGGGCTTGGCCCGCTGGAAACCCTGCTCAAGGACGACACGGTCAACGATATTCTAGTCAACGGCCCCAAACAGATCTTCGTCGAACGCGCCGGCAAGCTGGAACTCAGCGACGTCACCTTCAAGGACGAAAAGCACCTGCTGCGGATCATCGACAAGATCGTGTCCGCCGTGGGGCGCCGCGTCGACGAATCCAACCCCTATGTCGACGCCCGCCTCGCCGATGGGTCGCGTTTCAACGCGATGGTCCCGCCGATCGCGGTGGACGGGTCTCTGGTGTCGATCCGGAAATTCAAGAAAGACAAGCTGGGCATCGACGACCTGGTCAATTTCGGCGCCTTTTCCGAAGAAATGGCCGCCTATCTGCAAGCCGCCGTGGCAACCCGCCTGAACATCATCGTGTCGGGCGGGACCGGTTCGGGGAAGACCACCACCCTGAACGCCCTGTCCAGCTTCATCGACAATTCCGAACGCATCCTGACCATCGAGGACACCGCGGAACTTCAGCTGCAACAGATCCATGTCGGCCGGATGGAAAGCCGACCGCCCAATGTCGAAGGCAAGGGCGAAGTCAGCCCGCGCGACTGCCTGAAGAACGCTTTGCGGATGCGTCCGGATCGGATCATCGTCGGCGAAACCCGTGGCGAGGAAGTGATCGACATGCTGCAGGCGATGAACACCGGCCATGACGGGTCGATGACCACGATCCACGCCAACAATCCGCGCGACGGGCTTTCCCGACTGGAAAACATGATCGCGATGGCCGGGGTGGAAATGCCTCTGAAGGCGGTGCGCAGCCAGATTTCTTCGGCGGTCAACCTGATCGTGCAGGCTTCGCGCCTGCAGGACGGATCGCGCCGGATGACTTCGATCACCGAAATCACCGGCATGGAAGGCGACGTGATCTCGATGCAGGAAGTGTTCCGCTTCCAGCGCGTCGGCCTGACCCCGGACAACAAGATCATCGGTCATTTCACCGCCACCGGGGTGCGCAGTCACTTCTCGGAACGGTTCCGCCTGTGGGGCTACGACCTGCCCGCAGAAATCTTTGAACCCGTCGCAGCGGAGTAACGCCCATGTCCATCCCGATAGAACCGCTTATTTACGGGCTGATCTTCGTCGGCGTTCTGGTCATCGTCGAAGGGCTCTACCTGACCGTGTTCGGCCGCTCGATCAGCCTCAATAGCCGGGTGAACCGCCGTCTGGACATGCTGGAAAAGGGCGGAACCCGAAACGAGGTGATGGAAACGCTCCGCAAGGAGATGAGCCAGCACATGCAATGGCGCGGGATCCCGGTCTATTCGATCCTGGCCGCCAAGGCGCAGAAAGCGGCGATCGCATTTTCGCCGGTACAGCTGATGGCCATCATGGCCGTCCTTTCCGCCATGGCCTTTGTCGCGCTGACCGTAGGCACCCAGACCGGCATCCCGATCCGCGCCGGGGTGTCCGTTGCCATGGGCGTCGGTGGGGTCTTCATGTGGATCTCCACCAAGGCCAAGAAACGCATGGCGATGATCGAGGAACAGTTACCGGATGCGATCGAACTGATGGTACGGTCGCTGCGCGTCGGTCACCCGTTCAGTTCAGCCATCCAGATCGTGGCCCGCGAAGTGGCTGATCCGCTGGCCACCGAATTCGGCATGATCGCGGACGAAGCCCAGTACGGGCGCGACGTGGGCGAGGCGCTCAAGGACATGGCCGAACGGCTGGAAC
Organism: Thalassovita sp.; assembly: GCA_033723255.1. Lineage (GTDB taxonomy): Bacteria > Pseudomonadota > Alphaproteobacteria > Rhodobacterales > Rhodobacteraceae > Thalassobius. The sequence continues at coordinate 5,221 of JAWVXM010000037.1, read as the reverse complement.
TGCAGGATTTGCGCTTCCTCGCGGTCGCAGTGACGATCCAGCAGCAATCGGGCGGCAACCTCGCCGAAATCCTGGCCGGTCTGGCCAAGGTGATCCGGTCCCGGTTCCGCCTGTTCCGGCGCGTCAAGGCGATCACCGCCGAAGCGCAATGGTCGGGCAAATTCCTGTCGGGCTTCCCGATCCTGGCGCTGATCGGCATCAACCTGACCGATCCGCATTACTACGACGAAGTGCTGGACCACCCCTATTTCATCCCCGCCTGCATCGCGGTCGGCGTGTTCCTGACGGCGAACATGATCGTCATGCGCATGCTGGTGAACATCAAGGTCTGAGGAGCGCAGCATGAATATCATCAACATGTTCTCCAGCGGTGCCGGCCCTCTGCTGCTGGTGGGCTTCCTCGGCTTTGCGCTGATCCTGATCACGGTCCCGTTCCTGCTCAAGTCGCGGCGCGACCCGCTCGACAAGCTGAAGGAAAGCACCCATCGCGACAAGCGCGGCCATGGCGAACCCCTGCGCAACGCGAAAACCGCGCAGAAGCTGGAAAAATATTCCAGTTTCCTCGAGCCCAAGGATGAAGAGGAATATTCCAACGTCCGCATCAAGCTGACCCAGGCCGGTTACCACTCGAAAGAAGCGGTGATGATCTATCACTTCGCCCAGTTTGCTCTCGGGCTGGGCTTGCTGGCGCTCGGGGTGTTGTACTACCTTCTGGTCGTCGCCGGCGATGAAACGGACGTGCAGCAGGCAATCATGTATATTCTCGGTCCGGGTGTGATCGGCTACATGACCCCGAAATACTGGGTGACCCGGCGGCAGCAAGGACGCCAGGAAGAAATCACCGAGGGATTTCCAGATGCGCTTGACATGATGCTGGTCTGCGTCGAGGCTGGGCAGTCGATGGATCAGGCGATCATCCGCGTTGCCAAGGAAATCCGCGCCTCGTTCCCGTCACTGGCCGATGAATTCGAAATCGTGTCGCAGCAGATCAAGGCCGGCAAGGACAAGGCCGTTGTTCTGGCCGACATGGCCGAACGCTGCGGCGTGCCGGATGTGTCCAGCTTCGTGACCGTGATGGTGCAATCGCAGACCTTCGGCACCTCGATCGCCGAAGCCTTGCGGGTTTATGCCGGCGAAATGCGGGACAAACGGGTCATGCGCGCGGAGGAGAAGGCAAATAAGTTGCCTACGAAGATGACCCTTGCCACAATGATGCTGACCGTGCCGCCGCTGCTGATCATTCTGGTCGCGCCGTCGGTGATCGGGATTATGGCATTGGGCAACTGAGCAGATAACAGATGAAACGCCTTCGCGCCGGGTTCGGCCTGGTTGCAGTCACCGCTTTGGCCGCCTGTTCCACGGGCGGCCTTGGTGCATCCGACAACGTCTATGCCCCGGGGATCGCCCCCGGCGCACAGGCGGTAGACGGGCTGGTCGTCGCGCAGCGCCTGATGGATGCCGGTGAATATGAACTGGCGCTCGAAGCCTATTCCCGTGCCGCGTTGACCTATGGCTTCAATGTCGATGTCCTGTCCGGGCTGGGATCGGCCAACCTGGGACTGGGCCGGCTGGGACAGGCCGAAACGCTGCTGCGCCGGGCGATCGAAACCGACGAGGCCATCCCCGAAGTCTGGAACAACCTGGGCGTGGTGCTGATGGAACGCAGCAAGCTTGCCGAGGCGGTACAGATTTTCAAAAAGGCCTATGCGCTCGACAATGGCGAAAGTGACTCAATTCGCGATAATTTGCGGTTGGCTCTCGCAAAATATGAAAATCGGGATTATGATGAACAGCAAGAACAAGACTATAAATTGGTGTGGCGCGGCAACGGCAGTTACCTCATCCGCCGGATACCATGATTGAGCAAGAGCAGTACAAGGACGCACAAAATGCGCCAATTTCTTCTTGTGACTCTGAGTCTGACCACCGCGTTGGGGCTTTCCGCCTGTGACAAGATACGCGGCGACAACCAGGTCGACCGGGCGATGAGCGCGGTGAACGCGATCGACGACAACAACCTCAACGACATCATGCTGACCGTGGCCGATGCCAATGAAGCGGTTAGCTATTTCCAGCGCGCGGCGGCGGAAAACCCCGACCGTGTCGACCTGAAGCGCGGGCTTGCGAAATCGCTTGTCCGGGCCGGGCGCGCGACCGAAGCGGTGCCGGTCTGGCGCAAGGTGCTCAAATCGTCCGACGTGACCAATGACGACCGCGTCGACCTGGCCGATGCCCTGATCCGCACCGGTCAGTGGGAAGATGCGGATAAGGTCCTGGATTCGATCCCGCCGACATTCGAGACCTTCAAACGCTACCGGCTGGAAGCGATGGTTGCCGACAGCAACCAGGAATGGGAAAAGGCCGACAGTTTCTATGAAATCGCCGTTGGCCTGACCACCCGCCCCGCCGGTGTTCTGAACAACTGGGGCTATTCCAAGCTGACGCGCGGCGATTACGCCGAGGCCGAGCGGCTGTTCGCGGATGCGATCCGCAACGATCCCACCCTGTTCACCGCCAAGAACAACATCGTTCTGGCCCGAGGAGCACAGCGCAATTACACCCTGCCGGTGATCCCGATGGACCAGATCGAACGCGCCCAGCTGCTGCACACGCTGGGCCTGAGCGCGGTGAAGCTGGGCGATGTCGAAACCGCCAAGAGCCTGCTGCACGAAGCGATCGACACCCATCCGCAGCATTTCGAAGCCGCCGTGCGCAGCCTGCGGGCGCTGGAAGGCTGACGCCGGGAATGTCAGCCCTGTCCGCCATTGCCCCGGCGCTGCAGATGCCGCAATCGGTGGCGATCTGGCTCTTCATCGTCAGCCTGCCCGCCTGCCTGTGGGCCGCATGGAGCGACCTGAGCGCGATGAAGATCCGCAATCAGGCGGTTGTGCTTCTGGCCGTGGTCTTCGTGCTGGCCGCCCCCTTCCTGATGCCGCTTGAACAGGTCGGCTGGCAGTTGCTGCAACTGGCCGTGGTGCTGCTTGTCGGCATGGCGATGAATGCCGCCGGGCTGATCGGCGCGGGCGACGCGAAATTCACGGCCGCCGCCGCACCTTACGTGATGCTGGGCGACTGGAAACTGGTGGTTATGCTGTTCGCCACGGTGACGCTGGCCGCCGTCGCGGCGCACCGGCTGGCCGGGCTGACGCCGCTGCGCCGTCTGGCACCGGAATGGGAAAGCTGGACCCGCAAGGGCGATTTCCCGATGGGCTTGCCGCTGGGGGTAACCCTGTCGCTCTACCTGCTGATCGGTGCGGTCTACGGAGGGTGAGACAGCGCCGCGAACCAGCCGATTTGTCTCAAATCGGCCCGATCCCGCGCCGATTTCTCCCTTTTTTCGCCAAACTCTGCCGCCAGTATCGCCGTTGACCTCCCACCGGTGGCAGCATCGATGAAAGAAGCAGGATATGACATGAACGTTCAGGCTCAGCCCAGCAGCGGCGTCACCCCCCCACCCCCGCCGCGTGATCTGGATGAAATGCGACTGCCGATCCCGATGATGCGGGATATCCTGCTGAAAACCATGTTCCGCAAAAGCGTGACCACGGTCACCGATACCGCCGCCGCGATCTGCCTGCCGCGGATGGTGACGCAGGAACTGATCGACATCGCCCGCGAACAGCGGCTGCTGGAAGCGACCGGCACGCTGAACGCCAATTCGGGCAACGAAATGGGTTACCAGCTGACCGATGCGGGCAAGGCCCGGGCACTCGATGCTCTGGCGCAGTCGGAATATTACGGCGCGATGCCGGTGCCGCTGGACGTTTACCGCGAACAGATCAAGCGGCAGTCGATCCGCGACATCCAGATCACCCGCGATCAGTTGACCAGCGCGATGGGCCATCTGGTGCTGCCGCAAAACCTGCTGTCGAACCTCGGCCCTGCGGTCAGTTCCGGCCGGTCGATCCTGATGTACGGGCCGCCGGGCAACGGCAAATCCTCGATCTCCAACGGTATCCGCGACGCGATGGGCGACAGGATCTATGTCCCCCGCGCGATCGAATATTCCGGCCAGGTGATCACCGTCTACGACCCGATCGTCCATTCCAAGGCCGAAACGGTCAAAGACGACCCGCACAGCCTGCGCCGCAAGAAGGGCTTCGACACCCGCTATGTCCGCTGTGACCGCCCCACGGTGATCACCGGGGGTGAATTGACGCTCGACATGCTGGACCTGAAATACAATCCCACCGCCCGCACCTACCAGGCACCGCTGCAGCTGAAGGCGACGGGGGGCATTTTCATCGTCGACGACCTTGGCCGCCAGTCGGAACCGCCGCAATCGCTGGTCAACCGCTGGATCGTGCCGCTGGAAGAAAACAAGGATATCCTTGCACTGCAATCGGGTGAAAAATTCGAAGTCCCCTTCGATACGCTGGTGATCTTTTCCACCAACTTCCACCCAAACGAAATCTTCGACCAGGCGGCGCTGCGCCGGATTTTCTACAAGATCAAGATCGATGGCCCCTGCCAGGAAGACTACCTGAAGATCTTCGCGCTGGTGGCCAAGAAGAAGGGAATACCGCTGAACGAGGAATCCCTGGTCCACCTGATCCACCAGAAATACCCGACAATCGACAACATCTATGCCAACTATCAGCCCGTCTTTCTGATCGATCAGATGATTTCGATCTGCGAATTCGAAGGCATTCCCTACCAGATGTCGCCCGACCTGATCGACCGCGCCTGGTCGAACATGTTCGTCAATGACGAGGTGATCGTGAAATAGGGCAGTTGCCGGCGAAGCCACCAAACGCCCTCGCACGGGCGCCATTCGGGAGGGGAACATGGCAGCCTGCCGGAAAAAGATGCGACCGGGAGGAAGACGATGGAATCGGGGCCGGCCAATCCGTGAAATTCGGGCAGGATAACGCTTGTTGGAATCCCCGCCGCGCGCCATGAACATAGCATGAACGCATATTCGCTGACCCTTTCGGGTGTGAAACTGGAAGCACTGGAATCGGGGGCGCTGTTCTGGCCCGACCAACGGCTGCTCTGCGTTTCGGACCTGCACCTGGGGAAATCCGAACGGATTGCACGGCTGAGCGGCGCCTTCCTGCCCCCCCCACGACACGCGCGACACGCTGGCGCGGCTGGAAAAGGATCTCTTGGCCACCTCCGCGAATTCGGTGATCTGCCTCGGTGACAGCTTCGACGCCTCGGCATCCTCGCGCGGAATCAGCGAACCGGAATTCATGTGGATCACCCGGATGCAGGCCGG
>JAWVXM010000036.1:0-15638 GCA_033723255.1 Thalassovita sp. | reverse complement strand
CGAGCTGATGCGGGCGACGGAGGGGCGGGTCGCGCTGAAAACCGGGGCCGAGGCGTTTTTCATCGCCATCATCCCCGAACGCGAGCTGGGCGTCGCGCTGAAAGTTGCCGACGGATCGACGCGCGGGGCGGAATGCGCGATCGCGGCGATCCGGGTGAAGCTGGGCCTGCTGGATCCGGAGCACCCGGCGGTGCTGAAGCGGATGAACGCGCCGATCTGCAACTGGCGCGGGATTGCAACCGGTGTCGTTCGGCCCGCCGCCGGGTTTGCTTGATCTGAACGGAGCGCTGCGTTGGCCGTTGCGCCCGTGGCCGCGTCGCGTGGCCGGCGAGTCACATTTGTGCCTTCGGCGAGAGTATGTTTGCCAAGAAGAGACCTAGATCTGGCCGCGGAAGTACTTCAGCACTTCGCTGTACACGTCGCGTTTGAACGGAACGATTTTCTCGACCAGTTCTTCGGGCGACAGCCAGCGCCATTGTGAAAATTCCGGATGAGCGGTGGCGATGTTCACGTCGCTGTCCTGTCCCCGGAACCGGGCGAGGAACCATTTCTGTTCCTGTCCGCGATAGCGCCCTTTCCAGATCCTGGGGACCAGGTCATGCGGCAGGTCATAGGGCAGCCATCCGTCGGTTTCCGATTCGATCCGGACCAGATCGGCGGGAATGCCGGTTTCTTCCCATAGCTCGCGCAGGGCCGCCTGGCGCGGTTCCTCGCCATCGTCGATGCCGCCCTGAGGCATCTGCCAGGCGGGCGTCGGCGTATCGATCCGCTGGCCCACGAAGACCAGCCCATCGGTATTGGCAAGCATCACGCCGACGCAGCGGCGATAAGGCAGTTTGGCGATTTCTTCCGGTGTCATCGGGTTCTCTTACCTGTAAAGCAGCTGCCCCCGCGCCGGGAGCGCGGGGGCATGCAGTGACTTGGGTGAGGATCAGTCCTTTTCGCCGAGCGCCGACAGGCCCTTCAGCAGGTCAACCGCATAGGCGAGCTGGTAGTCTTCCTCGCGCAGCTTGGCGGCTTCCTCGGCCTTGGCGCGCTCTTCCTCGATCTGCTTGATCTCGTCCTCGCTCAGGCTGTCGTTGGACAGGCTGCCACGCAGGTCGGCCTCGGACCGGGAGCGGCGGGTGGTGTCATCCTCAGCCTCGTCCTCGGGGGCGCGGCGCGGCTGTTCCACCACGATGTCGGGCGACACGCCGAGATTCTGGATCGACCGGCCCGAGGGCGTGTAATAGCGCGCGGTGGTCAGGCGCATGGCGCCGCCATCCTGCAGCGGCATCACGGTCTGGACCGACCCCTTTCCGAAGCTCTTGGTGCCGACCACGATGGCGCGGCGGTGATCCTGCAGCGCGCCGGAGACGATTTCGGATGCAGAGGCCGAGCCACCATTGATCAGCACGACGACCGGCTTCCCCATCGCCAGGTCGCCGGGGGTGGCATTGTAGCGATCGCCCTCGGCCGGGTTGCGGCCGCGGGTCGAAACGATTTCACCGCTGTCCAGGAAGGCGTCGGAAACCTGGATCGCCTGGGTCAGCAACCCGCCCGGGTTGTTGCGCAGGTCCAGCACGAAGCCGTTGACATTTTTCATGCCGCCAAGATCTTCGACCGCCTGCAGCAACTCTTCTTCCAGTCCGGGATAGGTCTGGTCGTTGAAGGTGGTGATCCGCAGAACCACGGTGTTGCCCTCGGTGCGGGTGCGCACCGCGCGCAGCTTGATCGTGTCGCGGATGATCGAGACATCGAAGGGTTCCGGTTCGCCTTCGCGCACCACGGTGATGATGATTTCGCTGCCGACCGGGCCGCGCATCAGGTCCACCGCCTCATCCAGCGTCAGCCCCAGCAGGCTTTCGCCATCGACATGGGTGATGAAATCGCCGGATTCGATCCCGGCCTCTGCTGCCGGGGTGCCATCGATCGGTGACACGACCTTGACGAAGCCTTCTTCCTGGGTGACCTCGATGCCCAATCCGCCGAACTGGCCGCGGGTCTGCACCCGCATGTCGGCGGCATCTTCGGGCGACAGGTAGCTTGAATGCGGATCGAGCGATGTCAGCATGCCGTCGATCGCCGCTTCGATCAGCTTCGTCTCATCCACCTCCTCGACATACTGGGCGCGGATGCGCTCGAAAATATCGCCGAACAGGTCGAGCTGTTCATAGACATTCGCCTGTTTCGCGGCTTCCTGCGCCAGCAATGGCCCGGCCACCTGGGTGGTGGCAATGAACCCGGCCAGAGTGCCGCCAAGCGCGGCCATGACGAATTTCTTCATCGCTCAGTTGTCCTTCCCGATATTGAACCACGTCTCCGGATCGACCGGTACGTTGTCTTCTCTGATCTCTATATAGAGCGTTTCTGACGCCTCCGCACCAGCCCCGTTTCCCGACTGGGACAGAATGGTGCCGATTTCCGCCTCCTGCCCGCCCATCAGGCCGATCGGGCTGCCCGAGGGCAGAACCTGTCCGATTTGTCCATAAACCACATCGAGCCCGGCGAAAACGAACAGCAGCCCTGCCTGGGGTTCAAGGATCATCACATTGCCGTAATCGAGCAGCGGCCCCTGATACCGGACGGTGGCCGCGGTGGGGGTGTTGACCAGCGCGCGGGACCGGGTGGCCAGGATCAGGCCAGGCCGGGCAATCCCGGTGGCATCGGCCTCATTGGCGCGGCGCAGGATGACGCCCTGTGTTGGCAAGGGCAGTTTGCCCTTGCGGTGGGCGATGTCGGGCAGGCTGCCCGGGGCTTCGTTCTCGGCAATTTCCGACAATCCGCTGGCAAAGCCTTCAAGCGTTTCGGCCGATGCGATCAGGAGCGCGGTTTTCACCGGGTCCTCGGTGAAGCGGCGCGGCAGGGTCGTGCGGTCCGCCACCGCCTGGCTGAGTTGGGCGCGCGCCTGCTGTACGCCGTTGAGCCCCTGTTCAAGCGTCGCCACCGCGTTCAGTTGCAGGGTCCTGAGGGTCGATACCTCTTCCAGCTGTGCCCGCAGGCGGTCCGCCTTTTCCGTCAGGGCGGGGGTGACATCGGCCAGAAGCATGCCGGCGCGGGCGGTGTCGGTCGGGCCGTCCGGGTGCAGCATCAGAACCGGCGCGGGGGTGGTCGATAGCGACTGCAGCGCGCCCAGCAAGCGGGCGATTTCGGTTTCCCGCGCCCGCAGCTGATTGGTCAGTTGCGCTTCGCGCAGCGACACCCGGCGCAATCCTTCCCGCATCGCCTCCAGCCCGTCCTCATAGGCGCGCAGCGTTTCAGACAGCGCTTTGACCCGGTCGCGGGCTCGTTCTGCCTGCGACAGCGAAGCCGCCGCCGCATCCAGCCGCTGTGCCGCCGCTTCGGCCAGCGCAGCCGGGTCGGGTTCCGCCCAGGCGGGCAGAGCGCTTGCAAGGCAGAGGGCAGTGAGGCAGGCGCGGATCATTCCAGCAGGCTTTTCCCGGTCATTTCCGGAGGCTGCGGCAGGCCCATCAGTTCCAGCAGGGTCGGGGCCAGATCGGACAGGCGGCCTTCGCGCAGCGTGGCGTCTTGCGGTCCGCCGACCAGGATCACAGGCACCGGGCTCAAGGTATGGGCGGTATGCGGTCCACTGGTTTCGGGGTCGAACATCTGTTCGCAATTGCCGTGATCGGCGGTGACGATCATCGAGCCCCCCGCTTTTTCCAGTGCTTCGATCACCTGGCCCAGCCCCTGGTCCACCGCTTCGCAGGCCTTGATCGCGGCCTGCAGATCGCCGGTATGGCCGACCATGTCGGGATTGGCGTAATTGGTGACGATCAGGTCATAACCGTCCTCGATCGCCTTGACGAAATGCTCGGTCACCTCACCGGCGGACATTTCCGGCTGCAGGTCGTAGGTGGCAACCTTGGGCGAGGGCGCCATGTAGCGGTCTTCGCCGATCTCCGGGTCTTCCTTGCCGCCGTTCAGGAAGAAGGTGACATGGGGGTATTTTTCGGTCTCGGCCAGGCGGAACTGCCGCTTCCCCTGCTTGGCGACCCAGGCCCCCAGCGTGTTGACGATGTCGCGCGGCGGGAAAACGGTATCGAGATAGGCGTTATGCCCTTCGGAATATTCCACCATGCCCAGCAGCGCCGCCCAGTCCGGCCGGGTGCCGGTGTCGAAATCGCTGAATCCCGGTTCGCCGATGGCCCGCAGGATTTCCCGCGCCCGGTCGGCACGGAAATTCAGGCAGAAGAACCCGTCGCCATCCTTGGCGCCCTTGTAATCGCCGATCACCGTGGCGGTGATGAATTCGTCCGTTTCCTCGCGCTGGTAAGCGGCGTCGACAGCGGCATGGGCGCCCGAGGATTTCAGCCCCTCGCCGCGCACCATCGCGGCATAGGCTTCGGACACGCGTTCCCAGCGGTTGTCGCGGTCCATCGCGAAATAGCGCCCCGTAACGGTGCCGATCACGGCGCCGTCCGGCATCGCGTCTTCCAGTTCCTCGAAATAGGTGAAGGCCGATTTCGGCGCCACGTCGCGCCCGTCGGTCACCGCGTGCAGCACCACCGGCACACCGGCATCGGTGATCGCCTTGACCGCGGCGATGATGTGATTGAGATGCCCATGCACGCCGCCATCGGACACCAGCCCCATCAGATGCGCGGTGCCGCCGGTTTGCTTCAGCTTGGCGATAAATCCCTGCAGAGCGTCGTTGGAAAAGAGGCTGCCGTCTTCTATCGACAGGTCGATCTGGCCCAGGTCCATCGCCACCACGCGGCCGGCGCCGATATTGGTGTGACCGACCTCGGAATTGCCCATCTGCCCGGTGGGCAGGCCGACATCGGGGCCGTGGGTGATCAGCTGGTTATGCGGGCATTCCGCCATGATCCGGTCGAATGTCGGGGTATCGGCAAGCGCCGGCGCATTGGCCTCGGTCTCGGCGCGCAGCCCCCAGCCATCGAGAATGCACAAAACAACGGGTTTGGGATGTGTCATGACCTGCCCTTTTCCAAGTTACCCGCTATCTAAGGTCCCTGCCCGCAAGGGGCAAGCGGTCAGACCCGGTGATAGGGGCTTCCGGCCAAAATTGAGGCGGCGCGATAGAGCTGTTCGGTCAGCATCACCCGCGCCAGCATGTGCGGCCAGACCATCTTGCCGAAGGACAGCGAGAAATCCGCCTTGGCGCGCAGGGCGGGATCTATCCCGTCGGCGCCGCCGATGACGAAGGCCAGATCGCCCCGCCCGGCATCGCGCCAGCCGGCCAGCTTGTCGGCGAAATCGGGTGAGCTGATCAGTTTGCCGCGTTCATCCATCGTGCAGATGACCGCGCCCTTGGGGATCGCGCGTTCCAGCAGATCGGCCTCGGCCGACATGCCGCCGCCTTTGCGGTCTTCGACTTCGTGGATGGTCAAAGGCCCCAACCCCAAACCGCGGCCGGCACGGTCGAACCGGGTGAGGTAATCATCGATCAATGCACGCTCCGGGCCGGTCCGCAACCGGCCCACGGCGCAGATATGAACCCGCATCAGGCCTGTGCGGGCGACGCCCCTGCGGGCTGCCACATCTTCTCGATCTGGTAGAACTCGCGCACTTCGGGGCGGAAGATGTGAACGATCACGTCGCCGGTATCGATCAGTACCCAGTCGCCCGTTTCCTTGCCCTCGATCCGGCTGGAGCGGTGAAATTCATGCTTCAGCCGGTCCACCAGCTTTTCCGCCATGGCGGTCACCTGGCGCGAAGAGCGCCCGGAACAGACGACCATGTAATCGCCGATAGACGACCTGCCGCGCAGATCGATCTGCACGATGTCTTCGGCCTTGTCATCTTCGAGAGAGGTCAGGATGCGTGCAAGCAGTGCTTCGCTTGTCACGTCTGCCGGGGCGCTGCTCACGGGCGCCCCCTTTTCGGCGACATGTGTCGCGTCATGGATAAGAGACAGGACATTGTCCTCCTTGTTTCATGCGCCGCGATACGTCCCGGCGCCAGACAGCTTCAGAATAGCATTCCATATGTAAAATCTCAATGTCAGGTTCAAGGGGGCGCAGGCCGTCGGCCAAAGAACGCGGATGGCGCCAAACCGAGCGCCCGTGCCGGGCGCGCATCCTGTGTCAAGAAAAGACCTTCGGCATTTTCTTTCGGGGCAGCCTCCGGCGGGAGTATTTGCGGAACGAAGAAAGCCCTTTCTCTGTTCTCGAAACACTCCGGGGGGCTGGGGCCGGCCCGGTCGTTGGCTGGAGTATACTTGTTTCTAGAAGTGTTTGAGAGAAAAAGCCCGCCGCGACGACCGCAAGCAAGGTGCCGGATTGGCGTAAAGGGAGGCAAGCGGCTGTTGGCTGTTGAGCGCGTGTGTGATCAAGCGAACCCGATCGGCCTTTCGTCTGTCAACGCAAGACGCATTTCTTGACGACAAAACTCCGGCGTCGTGTTGTTCCATCGGACACTGAACGCGATTTGTCAGTTCGCTTGATGCTCTCCACTTTTTCGAAGCAAGCCCGATCTTGGCATCGACCGAAATGAGGTTCATGTCATCCTTAAACTCTTTCGTGGCTTTGCCCCGTTCCCGGACAGGGAAACGCGAGGGACGGCGGCGCGGTGGGTGCCTTCCCGGCGCCGCCGTCCCCGCGCATTAGTTGATGAACTTCGGCATGATCAGACGCGGCAGCGCCAGGATCAGGTCCGGCATCGCGATGATCAGCAACAGTACCACCACCATCGGCAACAGGATGACGGCGACGTCCTTGAGCGCCTGCACCAGCCGTATCTGCCCGATCGACGCGGCGATCAGCAGGCACAGCCCGTAGGGCGGCGTCACCAGGCCGAAGGCCAGGCTGATCACGCCGATGATCGCGAAATGGATCGGGTGCATGCCGACATGCATGGTGACCGGATAGAGCACGGTGCCGACGATGATGATCGCGGGGATCGCATCGATGAACATCCCGAACAGCAGGAAGGCCGCCGCCACCATGATGCCGGTTCCGAACACGCCCAGCCCCATTTCCGAGATCACCGCGACCAGCGCGGCGGGGATCTTGAAATAGGCCAGGCACCAGCCGAAGGCGCTTGCCGTGCCGATGCAGAACAGCGTGATCGCGGCGAAGCGGGCGCTGTCATACAGGATCTTGGGCAATTCGCGCACGGTCACCGAGCGATAGACGAACAATCCCAGGAACAGCGAGTAGAGAACCGCGATCACCGAGGCCTCGGTCGGAGTGAAGAAGCCCCAGACGATGCCGCCCACGATGATCATCGGCGTCATCAGCGCCAGGAAGGCCCCGGCGATCGCGCCGGCCAGTTCGTGGAAGGTTGCCCGCGTATAGACCGGGTAGCCGCGGCGTTTCGCGTAGATATACACGGTCAGCATCTGCGAAGCGGTGATCAGCAGCCCCGGCACAACCCCGGCCAGGAACAGTCCGCCGATCGACACCGACATCAGGCCACCCCAGACCACCATCAGGATCGATGGCGGGATGATCACCCCCATCACCGACGAACAGGCGGTGATGGCAACGGTGAAGGAACTATCATAGCCTTCCTTCTTCATCTGCGGGATCAGCAGCGAACCGATCCCGGCGGCATCGGCGGTGGAACTGCCCGAGATGCCGGCAAACAGCATCGAAACGACCACGTTCACATGGCCAAGCCCGCCGGGAAGATGCCCGACCATCGCCCGTGCCACCCGGACCAGCCGGTCGGTAATGCCCGAGGAATTCATCAGGTTGGCCGCCAGCAGGAAGAACGGCACCGCCAGCAGGACGAAGGCGTTGTAGCTCTTGAACATCTCGCGCATCAGCAGGACCGGCGTCAGCCGTTCCTGGATGAAGAAGACCGGCACCACGGCCAGGCCAAGAGCGAAAGCGACCGGAACCCGGAGAAAGACCAGAACGGCAAAGGTTCCGAATAGAATTGCAGCTACTTCACCCGGCCCCATGCTGTTCCCCATTGCGCAGTTTTTGAATTTCGTCCCAGATCTTTTCCAGCGTGAACACGGTCCACGACGCCCCCGCGATCGGCCAGCCGGCATAGATCGTGACCATCGGAAGACCGGCAATTTCGGATCTCTGCCGCATCCCGAGGATGCCGAAATCGTAGCCCCACCACAGGAAGGCCAGCGCCAGAGCGAGAACGGCAAGATGCACGAAGATCCTTGAGGCGGCTTCAGCATAGGCGTTCATGCTGTGTGGCAGCACGTCCACGTCGAAATGGGTACCGTCGCGCACCGCGATCATGGCCCCGATAAGGATGATCCACACGAAACAGAAACGCGCGATCTCCTCGGTCCAGATATAGCGTGGGATGATCCCGGTGTATCGGCTCAGGATCTGCATCGCGACCGGGATGATCAGCAAGCCCATGAGCGCAGTTAGTAACAACCGGAGGAACCGGTAATAGTAGTCGATAAGCGAACGCACGACTGCCTCTCGCGTTATGATATTTGGGAAAGACGATCCATGCGGATGGAGCCCGTCCACCCGCATGGAATGAAGCGCGTTACTTGACCGCTTCGATGGCCCTGAGCACGTCCAGCGCGCCCAGCTCCTCGGCATAGGCCTGCTTGACCGGGCCTGCCAGCTCAAGCAGCTTGTCACGCTCGATGAAGGCATGGGTGGTCAGTAGACCGGCATCTTCCATCGCCTTGAGCTTCGAGCTGTCCTGGCTGCTTTCGATGTCGCGGCCCAGGGCGCCGCCGACCTTGCCAGCCTGCAGAACGCATTCCTGTTCCTTGGCGGTCAGACGTTCGAACGTGGCGTTCGCAAAGGCGATCGGGCGTACGGTGATCGCGTGCGCGGTCAGCGCGATATGCGGACCGACCTCGTAGAACTTCATCTGCTCGATGCCGGCCGCTTCGTTTTCCGCCGCATCGATCACGCCGGTCTGGATGGCGTTGTAGACCTCGGAATAGGCGATGACCGACGGCGCGGCCTGGATCGCTTCGAAGATGCGGGTCTGGATCGGGGCGCCCATCACGCGCATCGGCAGGCCTTCCAGTTCGGCCATGTTGGTGACCGGGCGGTTGACGATCAGCTGGCGGGTGCCGCCGCCGGCATAGCCGATCAGGCGCACATCGGCCTTTTCAAGCACGTCCTGCGCCAGCGGCGCCAGCGCGTCCTGTTCCATCACGGCATTCCAGTGCGCCAGGTCACGGAACAGGAACGGCATGTCCATCAGCGGCGCCTTCTGCGAGAAGGTCGACATGTGCGACGGGCTCACGACCGCGTAGTCGACGGCGATGCCCTGGCTCATGTTTTCGAAATAGTCCTTTTCCAGGCCCAGCTCCGAATTCAGGTGCAGATCGAAAGTCAGCGACCCGCCCGAGCATTCGCTGGCGACGCGTTCGAATTCACGCAGCGCCTTGGTGAAGGCGTGGTTTTCGTCGAACTGCACCGCACCGACCAGTTCGGTCGAAAACGCAGCGGTCGCGCTCATGGCAAGCATGCCGCAGCCAAAGGCGGCCTTTGCAAAAATGTTCATGTAATCCTCCCAATTATTTTATATGCGACGATGCTTGCGCCACATAAATGGTAGTATGGTACTATCTTGAAAGTTTTTTCAACTCCTGCTTACTTAGGAAAGCAGAAAAGGCGTTTCGCCTTGTTCTTACGGGATTTTTGGCGCCGCGCCCCGGGGAATCGGTGGGTGTTCGGGCGTGGGTTGGGAGCTGACATGCCGAAAAGATTCGGACAAAGGCGGAAGGCGCGCGACAACGCCACCGGCGCGCTGCCGAACATCATTCCACACCCCCCGGGCCAACGCCAACTCACCAGACACAATCCAAAACCAACAGGAGCTAACGCATGACATTCTCCGATATCTCTTTGCCGGAATTCGCAGACAAAGGTGTCCTTATCACCGGCGCATCGACCGGGATCGGCGCAGAACTGGCCAAGGCCTTCGCCGCGCAGGGCGCGAAGGTCGGCCTGCACTACAATTCCTCCATGGATGCCGCCGAAACGGTGGCCGAAGAAATCCGCGGCAATGGCGGCACGGCTGAACTGATCCGGGCCGATGCCAGCAATTCCGAAGAACTCGCCGCCGCGACACAGGAAGTGGCGGAACGGCTGGGCGGCCTGTCCGGGCTGATCAACAATGCTGGCGGAATGGTGCGCCGGGTGCCCTACGAAGAGGTGACCGACAAGGATTACGACGAAATCATGGACCTGAACGCGCGGTCGATCCTCGTCGCGTCCAAGGCGGCGCTGCCTTACTTGAAGAAAGACGGGGGCTTCGTCATCAACACCACCTCGATCGCGGCCCGCAACGGGGCGAGCGGTGGCGCGGGGCTGTACGGTTCGTCCAAGTCCTTTGTGTCCAACGTGACCCGTGGCATGGCGAAGGAATGGATTTCCTACGGAATCCGCGTCAACGCTGTGGCCCCCGGTGTCATCACCACGCCGTTCCACGAACGCTATTCGACCCAGGCCCAGCTTGACGCGATGCTCGCCACGGTGCCGCAGGGACGGCTGGGCGTGGCCAGCGACTGTGTCGGCGCCTATCTGTTCCTGGCCTCTGACAAGCTTGCAGGATACATCATCGGCCAGACCATCGAGGTCAACGGCGGCCAGTTGATGCCATAAGCCATCGCGCCCGGCTGACACGATCCAACAGAACAGGAAAATCCGCGAAAGGACGATCATGGAAACGCAGGAAAATTCCACCCCTCGGGCGATGCCGGACAGGCTGGACGCCTTCTGCACGGACGTCCTGTCGGCGATCGGTGTCGATGCGGCCTCGGCCGAGGCCGCGAGCCGGGCGATGATGCACGGATCGATCCACGGCGTCGACAGCCACGGTGTCCGGCTGCTCGATCACTATGTCCGCGCCTTCGACGGCGGGCGCATCAACAAGTCGCCCGAGCTGAAACCCAACCGGGTGCGCAGCGGCACGGCGCTGCTGGAAGCCGATCACGCCCACGGGGCCTATGCGACCTATGCGGCGACCGATCTGGCCTGTGACATGGCCGCCGAAACGGGGATCGCCGCGGTGGGGGTGCGGAACAGTTCGCATTTCGGGCCGGCCGGGGCCTACACCATGCATGCCGCGCGGCGCGGGATGCTGGCGCTGTCCTTCTGCAATTCGGACAGTTTCGTGCGGTTGCATGACGGGGCGGAACGGTTCCACGGGACCAACCCGATCTCGATGGCGGTGCCGGCCGGCGGGGAAAACCCCTGGCTGCTGGACATGGCGACCAGCGCGGTGCCGTTCAACCGGGTGCTGCTGTACCGTTCGCTAGGACAGGATCTGCCCGAGGGTATCGCCTCGGACCACGCCGGGCGCGATACCACCGACCCGAATGCCGTCGAGATGCTGGCCCCGGTCGGGCGCGATTTCGGCTTCAAGGGGGCGGGGCTGGGCGGCATCGCGGAAATCTTTTCCGCCGTGCTGACGGGGATGAAACTGAGCCCGGAAGTTCTGCAGATGAACGGCGATGATTTTGCCACACCGCGCGAACTGGGGGCTTTCGTGATCGTGATGGACCCGGACGGGTTCATCGGCGGCGAATTGATCCGGGCGGGCATGGAACGTTACCTGACCCTGTTGCGGGATTCGACGCCGCAAGAAGGCAAGATGGTGATGGCGCCGGGTGACCGCGAATGGGCCGTGGCCGAGTGGCGACGTGCCGAGGGCATCCCGATCGACCCGATAACGGCGGAAAACTTCTTGAAGCTCGCGGCACGAACTGGTTTAGCGACACCAATCGCGTGATAACCCGCGAAAGGACGCCGAATGAACTTATTGCACAAATCCCTGGCGGAATTTTCGGTTTCCCCGGACGGGCCAGTTGCCATGCAAGTTCTTTCGGCGCTCCGCTCGACGATCCTTTTCGGTGAATTCAAACCCGGGCGGCGCCTGTCGGAGCAGGAAATCGCCCAGTTGATGCAGGTGTCCCGCCAGCCGGTGCGCGAAGCCTTTATCCGGCTTGGGGTCGAAGGATTGGTCGAAATCCGGCCACAGCGCGGCACCTTCGTGTCCAAGATTTCCATTGGCGAGGTCCACGATTCCCGTTTCGTGCGCGAAGCGGTGGAATCCGATCTTGCCCGCCTTGCCGCTCTGAACATCACGCCTGAGATGCGCGCGGAGCTGGAAGATATCCTGGCCCGTCAGAAAAGTGGCAGCCATGACGCGCTGAGCTTCATGGAGCTGGACGAGGCGCTGCATAGAACGCTGGCCGAGGCTGCGGGCAAGCCGCAAATCTGGGCCTATCTGCAGAAGCTCAAATCGCAGATGGACCGGGTGCGTTTTCTCGTGGCAATGGACCTGCCCATCGAAGAGCTGATTGCCCAGCACGAGGATATCGTCCGCGCCGTCGCGGACGGCGACGAGGACAAGGCGGAACAGGCCACGCGCCGGCACCTGCGCCAGATCCTTATCGATCTGCCAAAGATCGTCGAAACCTACCCCGACTATTTCGATACCGGGGAATGATCGGCGCGGACATTCCTGCTCCTCCGCTGCCTTTTCCCGGGATCAGTCCGGGTGAGTCTTGTTTGCTTCGGGCACCAGAAAGGCGAAATCGCGTTCTGCGTTCGTCTGCAGCACCGAACCCCGGGAACAAGGCGTGCAACGACACGGTCGCGATTTCGCGCGAACGCATCGAGGCGCAACCTGTCCGCCGGTCCAAGCCGCAGGAAGATGCCGGGGCCGTTCTTGAACGCGTGCTGAAGCAGACGGGACAGCTTCTCTCGGATCCCGACTTCGTCGACGAGGAAAACAGCTATCGCGGGATGCCGATGGGGCAAGTCACGCTGATGTCAGATGAAAGCGCGACCCATGGCCTGGCTGCGGTTGTCGAGTTCACCAGCGAGGCTCTGACGCGCGGGGGATTCAGATCTTTCTCAGCCGGTCCTCCAGCGTCACCACCCCATCCTGCACGATGCTGCACAGCAGCCCGCGCAGCCGCAGGTGCACGTTTTCGCGGTCGGTGATCCAAGCCTTCGCCGCCGCGCCGTAGCGCGCCTTCCATTTCACGCAGGCATCGTTGAACACGTCCGACACCTCCAGCACCGCGGTGCCCGCCTGCAGCCGGCTGCCGACGGGAAGGTTGGCATAGGAACATTCGATGTCCGCCACGATGGGATCGCCGGGATGGGGTTGGTTTTCCCGGTCCAGCCACACCGCGTCCATCACCCGCACGGGCAGGATCGATACCTGGATGCGTGGATCGGGGCTGCCATCGGGCAGGCGCATCCAGGGCGCGCGGGCCCAGCGGTCGCCGGGAATGCCCTGCTCGACGGTCAGCGGCAGTTCGGAAAGAAATTCCCGTTCGCCGAAATCGGGGCGGCGGCACAGCATTTCGATCGGCGCATTGTCCTTAGGTGCTGCGCGGATGTGATCCATCGCGGCGGCGAGTTGTGCAGAGGTTGCTTGCATCAGAGTTTCCCCAGAAGTTCCGTTGTCGGCCAGGCATCGGCGGGCAGGCCCAGCCGTTTCTGTTCCGCCTGCACGGCGGCGCGGGTGCCGGCGCCGAGGATGCCGTCGATATCGCCGACATCATGGCCGCGCGCGGCAAGTTTTCGTTGCAGCCGCTTCATCTGGTCCTTGCCCAGCCCGGGATCGGGATTGCCCGGGTCAAACACCGGCGCGCCCAGAAGTCGGGTTCCGAAATAGGCTGCGGTCAGCACATAGGTGAAGCTCTGGTTCCATTCGAAGAAGACGTCGAAATTGGGATAGGCGATGAAGGCGGGACCCTTGCGGCCCTGCGGCAGGATCAGTTTCGCCTTCAGCCCCGGCGCCAGCCATTTTCCGGACCGGGGTTTCACCCCCATTGCCTGCCATTTCGACAGTGGCAGGGCCGTGTCGATCCCGGACAGCGACCAATCCATCCGGGAAGGGACCTGCACCTCCTGCAGCCAGGGTTCATTCGCGCGCCATCCAAGATGCTGCAGCATCTTGGCCCCGGACATCAGGGCGTCGGGCGCGGATGTTCTCAGCGATACATGCCCGTCGCCGTCGCCGTCGACACCGTTCTGGATGATATCGGCGGGCAGCATCTGCACCATTCCGATTTCGCCGGCCCATGCCCCGGTGGTGCGGGCGGGGTCGAAATCGCCGTGGGTGTAAAGTTCGATCGCGGCCAGGACCTGCGGACGGAACAGGTGCGGGCGGCGGCAATCATGCGCCAGCGTCACCAGCGCGTTCGCGGTGTTGAAGTCGCCCTGGTAGCCGCCGTAATCGGTCTCAAAAGCCCAGAACGCCAGCAGCACCCCGCGCGACACTCCGAATTGCCGTTCGATCCGGTCGAAAACAGAGGCGTATTTCTTTGCATTGGCCTGGCCGCGGTCGATGCGGTTCTTGGAAATCAGGCGGCGGGCGAAGGTGGTGAAATCCAGGGTGAAAACACCCTGCCTGCGGTCGGCGGCCAGCACTTTCGGGTCCTGCTGGACGCTGGCGAAGAACCGGTCGACGGTTGCGCGCGACTGTCCCTGTGCAATGGCGTCCTGTTTCAGGCCTTCGACGAATCCGGAAAAACTGCCGCCGCAGGGCACCTGGGCCGGGGCCGGGCTGGACAGGAGAGCGGCGAAAAGCAGGGCAGGGATAGGAAGGCGCATGAAATCCTCGAAACAAAATTTTCGCGATCAACCTAGCAGGATCGTCTTTCGTCGCAACTGTCAGAACAGCAGCAGGGCAGCGGCCACTGCCAGTGTGATGGCCCAGCCGCGCCACAGCGCGCGGACCGCGGCGTCGATGTCATCGGGACCGATATCGGTGCGGCCATCGGGATGCACGAAGGGAAAGTCACGCATTTCGCCGTCATAGGAACGCGGTCCGGCCAGTGCCACGTACAGCGCCCGCGCCATCGCCGCTTCGGGCCAGCCGGCATTGGGAGACCGGTGCAGGCGGGCATCGCGTACGATGCGCGGACAGTCGCGGATAATGCCGTGCGGCAGCGCGATCAGCACCGCGGTCAGCCGGGCGGGCAGCAGGTTCAGCAGGTCGTCGAAGCGCGCTGCAGCCCAGCCGAATTCTGCGTGGCGTTCGGTGCGGTAGCCGATCATGCTGTCGGCGGTGTTGGTGATCTTGTACAGCAGCAGCCCGGGCAGGCCGAGCACCGCGAACCAGAAAGCGGGCGCGATCACCCCGTCGGAAAAATTTTCCGACGCGCTTTCGATCGCGGCGCGGGCCACTGCCGGGCCGTCCATGCCGCTCGTGTCGCGTCCGACGATCCTTGCCACGGTGATCCGCCCGTCGCCCACCGACAGGCGCAGCGCATCGGCAACCGCCTGCACATGGTCGACAAGCGACCGCTGCGCCAGCAGGATCGCGGCGATGATGATTTCGACCAGCGGGCCGAACTGCGACAGGATCCAGCCCGTCAACAGGGCGCCGATCGCCAAGCCGATCATGGTCAGGATGCCATTTGCCCGCCGCCTGTCCCCGGTGTTGAACCGCTGATCGGCCCAGCCGATCAGCCGGCCCATCAACACCGCCGGATGCGGCAGGCGCGACCACAGCCAGCGCGGTTCGCCCAATGCGGCATCGAGCAACATCGCCAGCGCCAGTGTCACAGGGCCTCCTCCAGCCGGGCCCATTGGTTGGGGGCGGGCAGGCCGAGGCGAATGAGCGTGTCGGAATAGGGAAAGACGCGGGACCAGATCCGCGCCCGCGCCAGCCGCTCCTGCCAGCTGGCCGCGTCGGGAACCTGGTACAGCCGGAACAGGGAGGTGCCGCCGGAGAGGCGCGCCCCCGCGCGGGTCGTCAGCGCGTCCAGCCGGGCGGTG
>JAWVXM010000035.1:0-16055 GCA_033723255.1 Thalassovita sp. | reverse complement strand
TGCGGATCGCGCGCTGAAGGGCAAACAGCTCTTCGGTGAAACGGCCGAGGATTTCCAGCGTCGCATCTTTGTTGGTCAGGAACACGTCGCGCCACATGGTCGGGTCGGAGGCCGCGATCCGGGTGAAATCGCGGAAACCGGCAGCCGAGAACTTGATCACCTCCTGATCCGACACCCGGCTCAGGTCATCGGCTACGCCCACCATCGTGTAGGCGATCAGGTGCGGGATGTGGCTGACCACGGCGCAGACCAGATCGTGATGTTCGACCTCCATACGTTCGCAATTGGCCCCAAGCGCCTGCCAGAACCGTTCCAGCCTTACAGTCGCCTCTTCATCGGCCCCGTTGGGCACGATCAGGCACCAGCGATTGTCGAACAGCGTCGCGAACCCCGATTCCGGGCCGGAATGTTCCGTCCCCGCCATCGGGTGGGCCGGTATGAAATGCACCCCTTCGGGAATATGCGGGCCCACCGCCTCGATCACCGATTTCTTCACCGAACCGACATCGCTGACGGTGGCGCCCAGTTTCAGATGCGGCGCGATTTCCTCGGCCACCGTGCCCATCACGCCGACCGGTACGCAAAGCACCACCAGATCGGCATCCTTCACCGCCTCGATGGCGCTGTCGCAAACCTTGTCGCACAGCCCGATCCGGCGCGCGGTATCGCGGGTCTCTGTAGAACGGGCATAGCCGGTCACTTCCCCCGCCACGCCTGCGCGCTTGATCGCCCAGAACATCGAACTCGCGATCAGGCCCAGCCCGATCAGCGCCACACGGTCATAGATCGGGGTCATGACGCCCCCCCTTTGAACTGGCCGATGGCATGGGCCACCCGGCGGCAGGACGGTTCGTCGCCGATGGTGATCCGCAGGCAATTCGGCAATCCGTATCCGGCCACCTTGCGAACGATCAGCCCCTGGGATTTCAGATAGGCGTCGCAGGCCTCCGCCTCGTCCTGATCGGCAAACCGCGCCAGGATGAAATTGGTGTGCGACTCGTCCGCCGCGACGCCGTGCGCTTCCAGCGCCCCGGCCAGCCAAGACCGCAGGCGCGCGTTGTCCGCCCGGCATTTTTCGGTATAGGCGGTATCGCGCACCGCCGCCTCACCGGCGGCCAACTGCACGTTGGACAGGTTGAAGGGCTGGCGCACGCGGTTCAGCACGTCGATGATTTCGCGCGGGGCATAGCCCCAGCCGATGCGCAGGCCGCCCAAACCGTAAATCTTGGAAAAGGTGCGCGTCATGATCACGTTGGACCGGCTTTCCACCAGCGACGCACCACCATCATAACCGTCGACGAATTCGGCATAGGCCCCGTCCAGAACGAGAAGCGCGGTTTCCGGCAATCCGTCGGCCAGCCGCGCGCATTCGTCCAGATCGATCATCGTGCCGGTCGGGTTGGCCGGGTTGGCGATGAACACGATCCGGGTCTTTTCATTGCAGGCCGCGAGGATCGCATCGACATCCACCACACGGTCCTTTTCAGCCACCTTCACCGGCACAGCACCGCAGGCATGGGCAAGGATCGGGTACATGGAAAACCCGTGTTCGGTATAGATCACCTCGTCGCCCGGCCCGGCATAGGACTGGGCGATGAATTGCAGCACCTCGTCGGACCCCACGCCGCAGATCACGTTGTCTGCCTCCACACCGTGGATTTCGCCGATCGCGGCGCGCAGGCCGGCATGGTCGGTTCCGGGATAACGATGCAGTTCATAGGTCGCCCGCCGGGCGGCATCGGCGGCGGCGGGGCTGGGGCCGAACGGGTTTTCGTTCGAGCTGAGTTTCACGACATCGGACACACCTTCAACATGGGCAGCACCGCCGACGTAGAGGGCGATCTCCATGATGCCGGGCTGGGGCGTGATCTTGGTCATGTTCGTGTCTCCTTCGGCTTTCCATAGCAAAGCCGGTTCGGGCAGGGGAAGATCGAAACCGCCCAGCAGCTGCGCCGGGCCTGTCTCATTTCACGGCCGTTGCCGAACTGCCATGCGCTCAGGCCTTTTTCGACCGGGCCGACAGCCAATCCATCGCCGCCATCAGCACGCCCGAGATCACGAAGACCAGGTGAATCGTCACCAGCCATGTCAGTTCCCGGTCGCCGAAAACCTGTTCCGCCGAAGCCTGACCGATTTCCATGAACCGTTTCAGCAGGTGAATCCCCGAAATCGCGACGATCGAGGCGATCAGCTTCATTTTCAGCCCGCCGAAATCGACCGTGCCCATCCAGCTTGGCCGATCCTCGGTTTCGCCGATGTCGAGTTTCGAGACGAAATTTTCATAGCCCGAGAACAGCACAATCAGCAAAAGGTTGGCCGCAAGTGTCAGATCGATCAGGGTCAGCACGACCAAGATGGCCTTGTCGACGCTCATGGTCAGGACCTGCGGCGCGTAATAGGCCAGTTCGCGCAGGAAGACGACGGTCAGCATCGCCAGTGACACGACAAGCCCCAGATACATGGGCGCCAACAACCAGCGCGAGGCGAAAAGCCCCTGTTCGAATTTCCGTTCCAAGGCGGGTTTCTGCGACATGTCCTTCTCCATTCTACGCTCTCCGGAAACTGCGTGCTAATCCGGACAACGGTTTACGCCAATGCGACCAGCTGCGCGGCAAAGAAAAACCCGCCGCACGAGGCTTCGTGCGGCGGGTTTTCCGAAACTTGGTAATTCCGGCGAAGAACCCTTAGTTCTTCGCGTAGAATTCGACGACCAGGTTCGGTTCCATGATTACCGGGTAGGGCACGTCGCTCAGGCCCGGGGTGCGCACGAAGGTGGCGGTCATCTTGGAATGGTCGGCGTCGATGTAATCGGGAACGTCACGCTCGGCCAGCTGAACGGCTTCCAGCAGGACAGCCATCTGCTTCGACTTCTCGCGAACCTCGACCACGTCGCCTTCCTTGACGCGGTAGGACGGGATGTTCACCGGCTTGCCGTTGACCAGCACATGACCGTGGTTCACGAACTGGCGGGCGGCGAAAACGGTCGGCACGAACTTGGCGCGGTAAACGACGGCGTCCAGGCGGCGCTCCAGCAGGCCGATCAGGTTTTCACCGGTATCGCCCTTAACACGTTCGGCTTCGCCGTAGATGCGGCGGAACTGCTTTTCGGTCAGGTCGCCGTAATAGCCCTTCAGCTTCTGCTTGGCGCGCAGCTGGGTGCCGAAGTCGGACAGTTTGCCCTTGCGGCGCTGGCCGTGCTGGCCGGGGCCGTATTCACGACGGTTGACGGGGGATTTCGCACGGCCCCAGATGTTTTCACCCATCCGGCGGTCGATTTTGTACTTGGCAGACGTGCGTTTGGTCACGGCTGATCTCCTTCTTAAGTGCGTCGCCCCGATGGCGACTATGAAGGGCGTTGTCCTCTTGACCTTGCGGCCATGACAGGCATCCCCTTGCGGGGGCCACCAACACCAATGAAGCCGCGCTTATACAGGGGTACTGAGGGGAGTCAATAGCGGGAAGCGTAAGGGGCGTTCGCATCGTCGCCGTATCGGCCCATGCCGCGCAACACCGGAACGGGACAACAAGATCAATCATGCGGTATAGGCTTGACAGAAAGGTTAGCGATCGCTAACCCTTCACCTCATGACAAACAGCATGTTCTATATTCACGAAGACGATTCCCCGGGAAAGGCCAAGATCCTGACCGAAGGGCTTCGCCTGTTCGCCGAGAACGGGCTGTCAGCGACGTCCATCAGGGACATCGCAACCGCGGCCGGGCTAAGCAATCCGGCGCTTTACAAGCACTTCAAGACCAAGCACGATCTCGCCCTCGTGCTGTTCGAAAGGTCTTATCTCGAAATTTTGCGCCGTCTGACCAAGGCGACGCAGCAAGAAACCGGGTTCCCCGGAAAATTCCGGGACTTCATCAGAACCTATTTGCAGACCTATGACGACAATCCGCATGTGACATTGTTCACAACCGACAACCTGGCCGCGCTTTGGCCTGATGTGTCGGAACAGATGAAGGGCCGAACGGTCATTTCCCTGCTGCGTGAAATTCTCGAACACGGGCGATCGGATGGCTTTGTTACCTTGGGCGAGGATCTTGACCTCCAGTTAGCGCTGGTCGTTGGCATGCTGGGACAGACGACACGCCAGATGTATTTCCGCACCCTGACCGGCCCCGCGCATAAGCATGCAGACGGTATCGAGCGGATTTTAAGAGCCGGCCTTTCATAGGTAAAAAAATTTACCCTAAAAGTTAGCATTCGCTAACCTATCTGCAGAGAAGGAAAATCAAAATGCAAGCAATCAACCATGCAACCACAGCGCTGCTGTTGAAAAAGAAGTTCCCCTCGGCCCCTCTGTTCGGGCTGATCCTCGCCACCGAAGCGGTGGAATATCTGTGGGTCGGCCTGAACCTTCTCGGCGTCGAACGGACGATCATCGATCCCGGCATGAGGTCCGTTGCCGATGTGCATCTCGTCCATATGCCCTTTTCGCACTCCATAACCACGACGGCGCTCATCTCGCTGTCCGCTGGCTTGATCATGTTCTGGCGCAACGACAAAGCCGCATCGGCCGCGGCAACCGGCATTTCGCTGGCGATCGCCTCCCATCTACTTCTCGACCTGGTGGTCCACGCACCCGATATCGCCATAGCCCCGTTCATAGCAGGCGAAAAACTCGGATCGGGGCTTTACGCCAACCTGCCGCTGCCCGCTCTGGTCCTCGAAAGCCTTTGGGGGGTGTTTTGCTGGTGGATTTATCGCGGCAGCCGGAAGCTGCTTGCGCTGATCGCCGTTCTCGGGATCGCATCCATCCCGCTGTATTCAGTCGCGATCAATGTCGGCGAGGCCGCGTTGGCAGGTCAAAGCACGATCTTTGCGCTGGTGATCCTTGTCCAGATGCTGTCGACGTCGTGGCTGGTCTGGAAATTCGCGAAAGAAGACACCTCGGTTTCGGCCCCGGAAGCGGTCACCGCGTAGACCTGAATGGCCGTCCGCTTCGCAACGCGAAGCGGACCCTGCCGACCCTAGGCCGCCTCGTACATCAGGATCGCCGCTTCCGACTGGCTCAGGTTGCGCCGTGCATAACCACCATAGGAATACGGATCCATTTCCAGTTCCGGATAACGCGTCAGAAGCCGCATCCTGTCGATGTCTTCCAGCGTCGACATTGCCGCGTTCGAGGGATGGAAGCTTTCGGTCTCCACCCCGTTGGCCCACAGCACCTGGTGGCTGGACAGCAGCAGGTGGATATAGGTCACTTCGCGCAGCTGGGTATCGACCCTGACCAGATCGCCGTCGACCAGATCCTGTGCTGAAACCAGGACCTCGGGCGTGTTGAACAGGGCGCGCGCCACATCACCGCGCACCAACATCCGGTGGCCGGGCGACACCAGCAATTCCTGATCTGGGCGCTGCACGCCCAGGGCCCCCGCCCGAATGCGGACCGGGCGTAGTTTCGGAAGCGCGAACAGCCGTGCACCGGTCATTCGGCGGCTGCCGATCCAGAGGATTTCCTGCGCCCCGTTATCCTTGGTCTGAACCTTGTCGCCCTCACGCAGGTCCTCGACCAGGCGCGGCCCTTTCGGTGTTTCGATCCGGGTGCCCGGGGTGAAGCAGATCACCCCGCCGCTGCCGGCGCTCATGTGGTTGACCTGCATTGCATCCAACGTGTGATGCACCACCCACAATTCCCGGTTCGCGGGCGGGATATGACCAAGGAACATCAGCAGCGGTTGCGCGCCGTCGCCCACGTCGACAACCGTCAGTGTGAATATCCGCACTCCATCGGTGACAACGACATTGCTGTCCATCAACGGTTCGTCGAGCGTGACCGCCCCGAGGTCGGTCGTATTCTGCCCTGCCGCGCCCACCAGGCGGCGCACCATGCGCGCTGCCCTCCGGCGGAGATTGGCCTCTCCGTCCGCCTGATCCAAACGTAGCAGTTCTGTCGGCCCGTCCACCCTCACCGCGTCGCCGCGCCAGGACCAGGACGATCCGACCGAAAGCGCATGCATCGGGGCGGCTTCTATGCCGTCTACTTTTGTCTGTAACCAGGAGATGACGAACGTGCCGCTAAAGCCCGTCCCCATGCCTGATACCTGCCTTCAACTTTTTACCTATTGGAAAAAATTTTAGCAAATCTACGCGCGCCTGCAAACCCCGGCAATTTGCCGCAGACCAGAAAAAATAACCTTCAGCAATGACTTAAGGGAGTCCCATCGCCCCTAGCAACTCTCAGAAGTTGAGATTGAGACGAATGGAGCCGACGATCTGTCCTTCATCCTGGCCTGCGAATTCCTGCCCCAGCCAGGTCAGCCCGTAAAACCCGCTGCTGTTTTCGCCCTGCCAATGCATCCCCGCGCGCAGGCGTTGGCGACTGTCAGTCAGGGCATATCCCCTGCTGGCGGGCAGGTAGGCGGATTCCGTCACCCGGGCGATATCGCCGCCGATCACGAAACTGCGGCCGGGCGCGGCAAGGTTCATGGTGCGGTAGCGCTGACCGCTGACCGGATCGCGCACCATCAGTTCGCCGTCGCCGATATGGCCGATGGTGACATCCGCCCCGGCGCGCAGCAGGGTTTCCACCCCGACCCGGGTTTCCAGGAACGGCCGGACCGCGGCCTGGCCCAGGGCATATTCACGGCCAAGCTCCATCACGAAGGTCGGGTATACGCCATTGCCGATCTGCCCGTTCAGCGTCGTGTCCGATGCCTGCTCGATCCCAAGCACATCGTGCAGCGCAGTCTGGAAATCATCCAAGCCGGTCATGGGGCCGGTCATCACCATGTCCAGCCCCATCGCGATTTCGGTGTTCCGTTGCTGGAAATGGGTATGCATACCGAAAGACAGCCCGCCGACGAAGGGGCGATCCCCCGCCGCAGGCGAGACCAGGTTGTCAGGCCCGATGATTTCACCGTTGATACGGAATTCCAGCAATTCGCCGAACTCTTCCGGAAGCGCCCCGCTCCAGCTCGGCCCGTAGATACGGCTGGAGGCGACCGACCCGCTGCGCCAGCGGTCCTGCGTGTCGCCGATGAAATCGTTGTTCACCAGACGCCCGTAGCCCAGGCGCGCAAGGTCACCCGCAAAAGCCTGAGAAGACAGGAGAAACACCCCGAGGGCAGCGGTGGTCACAAAGCGGATCATAAGATCATCCCAAACTAACGCCCCCCGACGTCCTTTCTTGGTAGACGAGGCCACGTCAAATGACTAGTGCCGCGAAGCCACAACCGTGGGCTTTCCCCCGGCCACCTGCTCTGTAGCAAGAACCATGCCCGGAATCGCCGAGCACCGGTCAATCCGTCACGCTGCTCAGCAGAAGGCTGGTTTCGCTGTTCAGGACGCCCTTCACGTCACGGATTTCACGCAGGACCCTGTCGAATTGCGGCAAGGTTTCGGAACGGATTTCCAGCACCAGGTCCCAAGCCCCGTTGGTGGAGTAAATCGAAACCACCTCGGGGATCTTGCGCAGCGCACGGATCACCATGCGCGACATGCTGCCCTGCAGTTCGATCGTGGTGATGGCCCGGACCTGATCGCGGTAATCGGAATCGGTTTCGATGGTGAACTTGCGGATACGGCCCTCGGCTATCAACGCGTCGATCCGGGTTTTCACTGTAGTGCGCGACACCCCCACGATATGCGCCAGCTCGGTAATGGAGGCACGCGCATCATCACGCAGGGCGGCGATCAGTCTGCGGTCTGTTGTGGAAAGCTCTGGCATCGGTTCCTCGCTGCAGTTTCAATTTGCAAGTTACACTTTCGCTTTGATCAAATGAAGTCGCAAAATGTTCAATTTAGTCGCTCAAAGATGACACCGGGATCGGCAGGTTAAGGACATCATCACGTTGCAGGATTCACGATGTCCAAAAGCTGTCACATCTTCGGCGCCCCGGTTCAAACCGGCGCTTCTCAACCCGGCTGCATCATGGGGCCGGCGGCCTTCCGCACCGCGGGCTTGCCGGACGTGCTGCGCGATCTGGGATGGGATGTTACCGACCGCGGCGATATCGCCCTGCCCGCCGCCGCCCCGATCCCGCATGGCAACGGCGCGGTGCGAAACCTGGCCGAAATGGTCGGCTGGACCCGCGTCCTGTCCCGGGCGGCATATGAAGGCACAATCGCCAGTGACCTGCCGATTTTCATGGGCGGCGACCATTCGCTGGCGGCCGGCACGATCAGCGGCGTGGCCCGTGCCGCCGCCGAAGCGGGCAAGCCGCTGTTCGTTCTGTGGCTCGACGCTCATCCCGACCTGCACACACCGGACAGCACCACAAGCGGCAACCTGCACGGCACGCCGGTCGCCTATGTTACCGGCCAGCCCGGTTTCGATACTTTCCCGCCGCTGGCCGCCCCGGTCGATCCGCACAACATCTGCATGATGGGTATCCGCTCGGTCGACCCGGCCGAACAAAGCCTGATAAAGGAGCTGGGCATCGAGGCCCATGACATGCGCGCGATCGACGAAACCGGCGTTACCGCGCCGCTCAAGGCCTTCCTTGGCCGGGTCGCTGCGGCAAAGGGGCATCTGCATGTCAGCCTCGACGTGGATTTCCTCGACCCGGCCATCGCCCCGGCAGTCGGCACCACGGTGCCCGGAGGCGCCAGCTTCCGCGAAGCGCATCTGATCATGGAAATGCTGCATGACAGCGGCTTGGTCGGGTCGCTCGATCTCGTCGAACTCAACCCTTTCCTCGATGAACGCGGGCGCACTGCGCAGCTGATGGTGGATCTGGCCGCCAGCCTCTGCGGCCGCCGTGTTCTCGACCGCATGACCCGGAGTTTCGCATGACCCAACCTTCCGAAAAGGCGCTCGTCCCCTTCGTATCCGTCGACAACATGATGAAGCTGGTCAACGCGATCGGCATCGAAACCGTGCTACGCGATCTGGCCGGCTATATCGAGGCGGATTTCAAACGGTGGCCCGATTTCGACAAAACCCCGCGGGTGGCATCGCATTCCACCGACGGGGTGATCGAACTGATGCCGACGGCGGACGCGGACAATTACGGCTTCAAATATGTCAACGGCCACCCGAAGAACATCCGCGACGGGTTTCAGACCGTCACCGCCTTCGGCGTGCTGTCGAGCGTCGCCAACGGCTACCCCGTACTGCTGACGGAAATGACCGTGCTGACCGCGCTGCGCACCGCCGCGACCTCGGCACTTGTGGGCAAATACCTCGCCCCGAAAGGTGCCCGGGTCATGGCGATGATCGGCAACGGGGCGCAATGCGAATTCCAGGCGCTGGCCTTCAGGGCGATCTGCGGCATCGACACGGTGCGGCTGTACGACATCGACGCGGCGGCGACCGAAAAGGCCGCGCGCAACCTCGCCGACAGCGGCCTGACCGTGATCCCGTGCCGGTCCGGCGAAGCGGCCATCGAGGGCGCGCAAATCATCACCACCTGCACCGCCGACAAGCAATACACCACCATCCTGACCGACAACATGGTGGGCAGCGGCGTGCATATCAACGCGATCGGCGGCGATTGCCCCGGCAAGACGGAACTGCACCGCGATATCCTGCTGCGCTCGGACATCTTCGTGGAATACCCGCCGCAGACGCGCATCGAGGGCGAGATCCAGCAACTGGACGGCGATCACCCGGTGACCGAACTGTGGCAGGTGATGCGCGGAGAAATGGAGGGCCGGCGCGACGCGCGACAGATCACCCTGTTCGACAGCGTCGGCTTCGCGATCGAGGATTTCAGCGCCCTGCGGTTCGTGCGCGACCGGATCGCGGGCACCGATTTCTTTCAGCCGCTCGACATGTTGGCCGACCCGGACGACCCGCGCGACCTGTTCGGAATGGTCAGCCGCGCCGCCTGACCAAGGACCAGCGCCTCAGATCTTGGCGGACATTTTCTCCACGGCCTCTCCCCGGGGCCGATACCATGTCCCCAAGGTTTCCTTCAGCTCGTCAAGCTTCACCGGTTTCGAAAGGTATCCATCCATACCGGCGGAAACGCAGGCCTCCGCCTCGCCCTTCAGCGCATTGGCCGTCACCGCGATGATCGTGGTTCTCTTCAGGCCCCTTTCAAGTTCGCGTTCGCGGATGGCAGCGGTCAAGGCATAACCGTCCATTTCGGGCATCTGGCAATCGGTCAGTATCAGCCCGTACCGGCCTGTTTCCCATTTCTCCAGACCTTCCTTGCCGTTATCTGCAATCTCATAGGGATAGCCCAGCATTTCCAATTGCCGGGCCAGAACCTTTTGGTTGATCGTGTTGTCTTCGCACAGCAATACGGGCGCTGCCCCGATTTCTTCCAGCTCCCCGTCAATCCCTTCGCTCGAGAAAACACCAGACGGGGAAATATCCTCGGCCGACCCTTTCTTCAAAGCCGTGATGCCATTCAGGATGTCTGTGAAATGCACCGGGTAGCGGTGGGAAATGTAGGTATCCGGCCGCACCAAGCCCTTGGCCGATTGCCGCCCTGGATCAAGGATCATGACCCGCGTTCGCAATCCTTGGTCGCGAATCTCGGCGAGATTGGCATCATTGTCACTTGCCTTGTCACAACCGATCACCGCGATCGGATCATCCTTGGCATTCTTCAGACGCGACAAGAAATCCGCCTTGTCAGCCGCAACTTCCATGGATGCGCCATGCCCGGCAAAGAAGCGCTCGAAATAATCATGCTGCTTCGGTCGTTCGAAATAGACCAGCATGTGGACACCCGACAGGTTAATGCCGGCGTCACGTTTCTTCGCCTCTTTGAGTGGCAAATGCACGGTGAAGACCGTTCCCTCGCCCATGGTGCTTTCCACGTCGATACTGCCGCCCATCATGGCCACCAGCCGGCTTGTGATCTTCATACCAAGACCGGTGCCGCCGAAATTTCGTGTCGTTGACGTGTCTGCCTGCTGGAACGACGTGAACAGCCCATCAATGGTCTGCTGCGACATGCCGATACCGTTATCCACGACGCGCAAACGAAAATCGCCATGCTCATCGATACTCGAATGAACTTCGACGATACCGATCTCATCTCCGGTCCTCTTGGAAAATTTCACCGCATTGCCAACCAGGTTCAGGATGATCTGCCGCAACCTGACCGGGTCGCCGACAACGTATTCCGGCATGCTTGCTTCGCAGTAATTCAACAAGCGCACGTTGTTGGCGCGCGCCGTTTGGGAAAACGTTTCCATCGTCCGCTCGATCAGCTGGAGGAGGTCCACGTTCATTTCTTCCAGGTCAAGCTTGCCGGCCTCGATCTTGGACACATCCAAAATGTCATCGATCACCCGCAACAGGTGATCAGCCGATTCATTGATAGTTTCCAGAAGCTTCCGCTGACCATCCGTCAGGTCGGTCGTCGAAAGGATTTCGACCATCCCGACCACGCCGTTCATCGGGGTCCGGATTTCGTGACTCATATGTGCCAGGAATGCACTCTTGGCCTTACTGCTCTCCTCGGCCCGCTGGGTCTGGATTTCCAGTTGCTTGGTTCTTTCCGCGATCTTCTTTTCAAGGTCGCGATTCAGGTCACGCAGTTCCTCGGCCGTATCGCTAAAGGCCTTGAGCGCATGGGCCATGTCACCGATTTCGTTCTTCGAATCCATATATGGAATGGAAACGCCGGTCTTCCCTTCTGCCATCTTGCGCGATGTTTCTGCAATTGCCGAGATTCGCCGAGACAACCGTTTGCCCAGCAGATACCCGGACAAGATCGATCCGATCGCGACGATCGATACGGCGATCAACATGATCCTTACCATTTGGCCGCGAATAGTGTCGTATTCGCGCCGGGCGTTTTCGGCCCGATCCAACGCTTCCGCGCGCAGATCATCCACCAGGAAGATCAGCCCAAGGAAAAGATCCGCCGAAGTGCGGCGCAAGTCTTCAAGAGAAGAGTGGACTTCCTGAAGCTCGGCCAGTTTTGAAAAGTAGGCTCCCGTGTGTTCCTCGACTTCCGCGATCAGCGCCGCGGACACGCCCGCATCCACCAGTTCCTTTCGGATCGGATCGAAATACGGGGAAGGATCGGTATCTGCCGTCAAAGCATCGCCGGTAAGGGACGGCTGCTCCGGATCCGGCCAGGTTTCTAGCAATGCAAGATGGAGCTCTGGATAGGCACCTTTCAGATGTTCCCGCACATCCGCCTTCAGGTCACGAAGATCGGCATACAGCCCGTCGTCTGAGCCGATTCCCAGTTGGTCGGACTTGCCGAATTCGATTTCGATGATCCTCTGGTACAGACCAATCTGCTCCAGTGCCTCTTCGATAATGGACGTCCGGTGATCGGCGTCGATATCGGAAATCGAATGTTTCAGTTCCTGTTCGGAAACGGCAAAAAGATCATTGATCCTTGCCAAGGCAAGTTGCCTGTGCGTTTCGTTCTCGCCCAGTTGACCGGCAAGCACATCAACCTCCAGTCGCCGAATTTCATTTGCGGAAATATAGATCGTCGTAACGTGAGTGAGCACTTCTTCTTCAAGTGCTCTGGAGGAATTCACTCGATCCAGCAAGGAAATCCCGTAAAAGAAGAATGCCCCGACCAGCGTCAGAGCGCTTGCTGCTATTCCAACGAGCAGACCGAGTTGGGAAGATACTTTTAGTCTCACGCTTCAATCTTTCCCTTTTTCAGTATTTTGGCGTACTTTCACAAAGACGAACTAGCTGACGCGGAAATTCTAGCGGATATTTTTCTACCTGTACGGGATTAATGACATGCTGAGCAAGAGCGTATGCACACTGATTTTACTTCTATCGTCAAGCATTACGGCCGCTGCGGATTTCAACCTGTACACCTCTATGCCCACTGCAAAAGCCGAAGCCCTTATAGCGGCCTTCGAACAGAAAAACCCGGAAATCGACGTTACGCTGAAACGCGCCGGGTCGACCCGGACGGTCCTGTCGATCGAAACAGAGGCCGCAACGGGCGACATTCAGGCCGATGTCGTCATGGTCGCTGACGAACTCAACATGAAACGCCTGAAGAAGCACGGGCTGCTTCTGGCCGATACCAACCGTGACATCGCGGCGCTGCCGGCAGGCACGTTCGATCCCGATCTCACTTTTTTCGGCACGCACCGCATGTCAGTCGCCCTGTGTTACAACCGCCAAAATGCTACCGAGCCGGACAGCTGGGCAGTGCTTGCCGACGCCGCGCCAGAACGCGCAATCCTGACGAACCCGCTGACCGCCGGAAGCGCGCTGGCCAACTTGGTGCACCTCGAAGCCGTACTGGGCTGGGATTTTCTTCAAAAGCTGGCCGCCAACCGGAGCCGCGTCATGCGCAAGAACAGCGATGTCGTTGCCGCCATCGCTGCGGGCGATGCCGATTACGGGGTCGTGCTGGATTACCTTGCCACCGACGAAGCTGCGCGAAACCCGGATTTCGGAGTCGTCTATCCCCGGGAAGGCGTCGCCACGATGTTTCAGCCGATTGCGATTCTGAAGGATACCGACAATCTTGAAGAAGCCCGCCGCTTTGTCGATTTCGTTCTGTCCCGGGACGGTCAGGAGGCATTTGCCGCCCTCGGATATCGCCCGCTCTATCACGACATCCCGGTCGCCGACGGTTTCCCGCCCGACGACAGCATCCTGCAGAGCTTTGTCATTCACCAGAAAGATGATGACAGCGTGAGTGCGTTCAAGACGCGCTTCCAGGTCGTGTTTTCCACATCGATCGAATAAGGCGCACCACCGGGAGGTGCTGCCGGCAGAGGTCACCATCTGAAAACCCGAGACACATCCATGTCGAAGGCTAAAAGCTCGCAGCCGACGGCGCGGCGAGACCTGACGACGCTCAGAGCCGCAGGTTACAGGCGCGAATCCCGTCGGGGGCGCCCGTCACCCCGGATAGGGCGCTACGCCGAAGACCAGCGGGTGCAGCTGTAGCAACGCCGCATAGGCGAGGATGCCGAGGATTACCCGGACCGACAGGCCGGGAAGCGATACCGGGCTGTGAAACAGAGGGCTCGAGCGCAGCGCGTCGCGAAACCGGGTCCATTCCGCCCCCATTTCGCGCCTTTTGCGGCGGTCGATGATCCGCATGCCCAGAAGCGCGAAACCGGCAAAGGTACCGAACAGGATCACATGGGCCAGGTCGCCGTTGGGCAGGATATGCGCGACGGCCCAGATCGCCAGCGCCGCCAGGATCGGGTGGCGGGTCCATCGGATCAGGCCGGGATGATCGACGGAAAAACGGTCGTTCTGCGCGCCGCCGAAGGAAAACGGATTCGGCCGCGCGATGGTGAGCGCCAGCAGGATGCAGACGATCGTCATGGCGATCAGCGGCACCTGGTTCTGCCACCGGGCCCAGTCCCACAGGATCAGCGCGGGCGCCCGTCCCGCCGCCATCAGAAGCCAGTAGAGCACCGTCAGCGACAGGATGGAATAGGCGATGGCAAAGCCGCGCGGGCCGATCGCCGCGACGATCCGCGATTTCGTCGCCGGTCGGGTCGGCAGGCTGTGCGACAGGAAAAAGGCCGCGAAGGCGATGACATATTCCAGCCAGCCCATCGTTCAGACCTCGACCGCCATGACCTGCTGTTCGCCGACTTCGAAAACCCGCTTGTAACGCGCGATTTCGCCAGCGGGCCCCATCGCCTTGTTGGGATTGTCCGACAGTTTCACCGTTGGCCGCCCGTTGGCCGTGACCGCCTTGCAGACCAGCGAAAACGGCGCCAGCGCGTCATCCGGCGTCAGCCCACGGAAATCATTGGTCAGAAGCGTGCCCCAACCGAAGGACGGTTTCACCCGGCCCGTGAATTGCGCCTGCAATTCCTCGATCTTGTCCACGTCGAGCCCGTCGGAAAAGATCACCATCTTCTGCCTCGGGTCTTCGCCGCGCGATGCCCCCCAGGCGATCGCGATCTCCGCCCCTTCCGCCGGATCGCCGCTGTCGATCCGGATCCCGGTCCATCCGGCCAGCCAGTCGGGCGCGTGGTCGAGAAACCCCTTGGTGCCATAGGTGTCGGGCAGGATGATGCGCAGGTTGCCGTCATGTTCCTCGTGCCAGTCGGCCAGCACCTGATAAGGCGCCTGCGCCAGGTCTTCATCGCTGTCGGCCAGGGCGGCGGTGACCATCGGCAATTCATGCGCGTTGGTGCCGATCGCCTCCAGATCGCGCTTCTTGGCGATCAGGCAGTTCGAGGTGCCGACGAACTTGTCTCCCAGCCCCTCGACCATCGCCTGCACGCACCAATCCTGCCACAGGTAGGAATGCCGCCGGCGGGTGCCGAAATCGGCGATCTTCAGCCCGTCGATCCGGCGCAACCGTTCGACCTTTTCCCACAGCTTGGTCATCGCGCGGGCATACAGCACCTGCAATTCGAACTTCTTCATGTGGTTCAGGACAGCCCGGCCGCGCAGTTCCATCAGCACGGCCAGCGCCGGGATTTCCCACAGCATCACTTCGGGCCAGTTGCCCTCGAACGTCAGCTCATACTGCCCGTCGCGCTTTTCCAGGTGGTAATCGGGCAGGCGGAGGTTTTCGAACCATTCCATGAAATCGGGGCGGAACATCTGCCGCTTGCCGTAGAAGGTGTTGCCGCGCAGCCAAGTGCTTTCGCCCCGGCTCAGCGTCAGCGACCGGATATGGTCAAGCTGTTCGCGCAATTCGCCTTCATCGATCAGATCGGCCAGCCGGATGTCGGTCGAACGGTTGATCAGGCTGAACGTCACCTGCGTGTCACGGCTGTTGCGGAACACCGACTGGCACATCAAGAGCTTGTAGAAATCCGTGTCGATCAGCGACCGGACGATCGGATCGATCTTCCATTTGTGGTTCCAGACGCGGGTGGCGATATCGACCATCCAGAAATTCCTTCGCTTGCCGGTTCAGGCCAGTCTGACGCCCGCGTCCCTCATGCCGTCCAGTGCCGCCGCCAGCGACCCGTCCAGATCGATGGCGCGGCACAGATCCATCCGCACCGTGACGTCGAATCCCAGCCTCGCCGCATCCACGGCCGAGAAGTGGACGCAGAAATCGGTGGCGAGCCCCACCATCGTCAGCCTGTCGATCCCGCGCGTGCGCAGGTATCCGTCGAGTCCGGTCGGCGTTTCATGGTCATTTTCAGAAAACGCCGAATAGCTGTCGATTTCGCGGCGGAATCCCTTGCGGATGATCAGGTCGGCGCGGTCGGTATCGA
>JAWVXM010000034.1:0-16188 GCA_033723255.1 Thalassovita sp. | reverse complement strand
CGGTGACCAACCGGCCCGGCACCCGCTTCGGCCCGCGCGCCATACGCGAGGCCAGCACGCTGCAACCCTATGACCCACCCTATGGCTGGGGCTATGACCCTCTGAGCACCTTTTCCATCGTCGATTACGGAGATCTGGCCTTCGATTACGCCAAGACGTCGGAATTCCCCGAAACGCTGGAAAACCATTTCCGCACCCTGTTGGCGGCGGATGTGGGCACGGTGACCCTGGGTGGTGATCACTACATCGCGCTGCCGATCCTGAAGGCCTATGCGGAAAAATACGGCCCGATGAGTGTGATCCAATTCGACGCCCATTCCGATCTGTGGGCCGATGACGATTACGACCGGATCGATCACGGCACCTTCATGTACAAGGCGGTGAAGCTGGGGCTGGTCGATCCGAAACGGTCGGTGCAGGTCGGCATCCGCACCGAATGCGACGATTACCTTGGCATGAATGTGATCGACGCGCGCGAAGTGCATGAAAGCGGTCCGGCCGAGGTTGCCAAAAAGATTCATGCGATCGTGGGCGACGCGCCGACTTACCTGACCTTCGACATCGATGCGCTGGACCCGGCCTTCGCGCCGGGAACCGGCACGCCGGTCTGGGGCGGGCTGAGTTCGGCGCAGGCGGCGATCATCCTGCGCGACCTTGCGGGCATCAACCTGAAAGGCGGCGACATCGTCGAGGTGTCGCCGCCCTATGACACCACCGGTGCCACCGCTGTCGCCGGGGCCCATGTGGCGATGGAACTGATCAGCCTGTGGGGCTGGACCCGGCGATAACGCGGATGCGCCCACGGCGTTTCGACCGTGGGCGCAAATTGATTATTTAAGCGGTTTCAGCTGCAGTTCGGCAGGCGTGGCCGAAATGAAACCGTATTTCGCATAGATCCCCTGAGCCCGGTCGGTGCCCAAGTAGCTGAGATAGCGCATGGCGTTATAAGCGTTGCGCCCGCTGCTCAGCGCGCCGATGGCATAGCCGACAACATCCTGCTTGTTCAGCGGTGCCGGGATAGCGACGCCGTCGATCGCACGGTTGTGGGCTTTCGCCTCGATCACCTCGGTCGTCCAGACGATGCCGACATCGGCCTCGCCTTCTTCGATCCGCTGCGGGGTCTCACGATGATGGCGCGAGGTGAACCAGGTCTTGCCCGCTTTTGCCCAGCAGGATTTGCATTCGGCATTGGCGGTGACCTTTTCATAGATCCCCATGTCCTTGAGCATGGCAGAACCGTAGAACTTGAAAATCCCTTCGGTCAGCGGGTTGGGATGCGATTGAACCAGGTCGTCGCGGCCCAGATCGTCGGGCCCCATGATGCCCTTGGGATTGCCCTTGGCGACCATCAGCTCCAGCTTGTTGTGGGTATAGATCTTGTAGTCGTGCATCAGGTCCATACTGGCGAGCTTCTTGAGGTGATTGAGGTTCACCGAGGCATAGAGATCCGGGTTCATCGCGGTCTTCTGGCCTTCGATTTCGCCCTGCTTGAGGATCTGGCCCTTTAGGATCTGACCCGGCGGAATGGTTTCGACATAGATCGAGGCGATATCGGGGTTGAGCGACTGGAAGTCTGTGATCAGTTCTTCCATCACCATGAACTGGTTGCCGGCCAGATACATCACCAGATCGGCGGTGTAGCTGTCGCCGATCTGGCCATAGGCCACCCCGTCGGCGGTAAAGGTCCGATAGTCGTTGCTGTGGCCGGCGTCTTCGGCCGCGAAAGCGCCGGGCGCCGCGGCGATAAACGCCGAAAGTGCTAATCCGTATTTCCAATTTCTGATCATGATATCCTCCCTTGGGAATGCAGTGCCGGCGGCGTCTTTTGCACCGTTTGTTTTGGCACGGGGGATCATGGTCTCAGGCAAAAGCGATGTGTGGAACCCGGAATACCCAGCGTTTATTGACGGGTTTCCCCTAGGGTAAACCCTTGGTCGCAGCCCAGCCTGGTCGCCAACTGCACCAGATGCGCGGTGGTGCCGGCATCTGTCTTCTGCAACAGGTTCGCCCTGTGAAATTCGACCGTCTTGGGGCTGATGCCCAGCAATTCGGCAATCGCCTTGTTCGTTTGCCCCTCGCAGATCATGCACAGAACCTGACGTTCCCGCCGGGTGAGCGCCTCGAAACGCGCGCGGGTCTCCGCAAGATCGTCAGGATCCGTGCCCGTGTCGTCCAGGTCAAGCGGCGCGGATGGGATGAGGGCGGGCCTGCGCCTGGAGAACCACCACACCGCCGCCGCGAGCAGCAACGCCGTGACCGCCAGCATGGATTGGTTGATCCCGAGAGTGGCTGCCGTGGCTGGGCTGGGCGTGGCCTGCTGCCGGTAATCCCAGACCAGCTGCCTGACCCCTTCATAGGACAGAGGGGCCGACCATTTCTGCCGCAGGTCGAACCGGGTCCGGATATCCTGTTGCTGGCTTTGCAGCAGAGCGATGGTCACCGCTTCGCGCAGGTGCTTGTTGATGCCGGGGGCGGCCAGGAACGGCCATTCCGGATAGAGATGCCCAGTGACGAGGAAAGGATAATCGGGCTGGGAAGCGCCGTTCAGGACCCGGAAATCGCCCAGATCGATGTGCCCTTCCGCGGCCAGGCTTTCCAGCAGCCCGCTGCGCACGACCCCGGCTTCGGCCTCCCCGGCGAGGACGGACAGGACGATTTCGTCCTGCGGAAAGCCCATGAAACGGATGCTGCCAAGATCGTTGAGCGCATCGATCCCGTGCCGCTGCAATTCGCTCCAGGCGATCTGGAAACCGCCGAAAGCATCAGGGCTGACGGCGGCGAGGCTCTTGTCCCGCAAATCGCTGATCGCCCGGATTTCCGATTGCGACCGCACCAGGATCACCGAACCATAGGTCAGCAGCCCGCTGCCATCGGGCGAGGCGCTTCGTTCCAGTGTCGCCAGCGCAGAGAGTGGATAATCCGCGGCAAGCGACACAAAATGGCCGGGATTTGTGATCAGGAAATCGATCCGCTTCGCGGCAATCATTTCGGGGGCCGAAATCAGCGTGACCGGCACGACGTTGAATTGCCAGCCGTCTATGGTCTGTGAAAGATACGTCGACAGCCCATCCCATTGCCTGTGGGCGGCCTCGGCACCGCGGAAAGCCAGAACGCCGATGCGCGCGGTTCGATCGCCTGTCTGCGCCACGGAAGGTGCGGGCGAACAGACCGACAGGACCAGGGCGAAAAAGACCGCCAGCGCGCGAACCATCAATCTGTCCTCCCATTACAGATTGCAGGGGACCAGGGGCTGTTTGCGACGATATCGCGGAAATCCCGGAATGTCATTTCATATCGGTTGCGGCCTTGTCTGCGACGTGGCGTCATGCTTGCCACGGCCAGGAGCGTGGTCCCCGATGGGGTGCCTTTGGTGTTCATGAGGAGGAAAGGGGTAGGGCCTTGAGGATTGTGATCGTCACGATGGTGCTGTTGCTGTCCGTCATGGCCTATATCCGGATGTCGCCGAATGCCCCGGGTCAATGGCATCAGCCGATTGCGGGGGATCGCGACGAGACTTTCAAATCCGGCGCGATAAGGATCGTACCTGCCAAGGCGGAGGATTTTGCCCGGTTGCATGAAATCGCGCTTGGCTGGGCGCGAACCCGGGTGTTGGCCGGATCGGTTGCGGAAGGGCGGATCACCTATATCACCCGCACGGCGTTCTGGGGATTTCCCGATTTCACGACAATTGAACAACGCGACGGCCGGA
The DNA here is from genome assembly GCA_033723255.1 of Thalassovita sp. Taxonomy (GTDB): domain Bacteria; phylum Pseudomonadota; class Alphaproteobacteria; order Rhodobacterales; family Rhodobacteraceae; genus Thalassobius. The sequence goes on along the minus strand of JAWVXM010000034.1, from coordinate 12,479 downwards.
TCGCGCTTTTTGCCCGGTTGCGTTTCGGCGGCTCAGATCTTGGTGTCAATGGCAAGCGGATCGATGCGTGGCTCGATGCCCTGGCGCAAGGATGAGCTGAGACACCCTTCGGACAGTTCGCGCCACATCGGCACGTTCAGCGACATCTGGCATTGCGCCATGAACATCCGCCCATCCACCTGCAGGCAGATGGTTTCGCCCAGTTCAACCCGTGCGCCCGATGTGTCGGTGCAATAGCAATCCACCACCTTGTCGCCGATTTTCTGATCGGCCAGCGCGGGCGAGGCGAGCAGCAGAAAGGCGAGCAGTTTCCACATAATCCTCAGACTATCACAGCCGCGCCCCTTGACCAAATCCGCCGAATGGGAAACAGCAGGGACATGATTTCGCTCGACCGACTAGACCAGATCACAAGCCGTATTGAATTTCTCGAAGCCCAGATGGCCGAGGGCAGCGGCGATATCGCGGCGCTTGGCAAGGAATATGCCGACCTGCGCCCGGTGGTGGATCAGGTGCGTGCCTACAAGCAACTGCTTTCCGATCTGGAAGAAGCCGAGGCGATGCTGGCCGATCCCGAGATGAAGGCGCTGGCCGAGGAAGAATTGCCGGATCTGAAGGCGCGGCTGCCGGAAGCCGAAAAGGCGTTGCAGCTTGCGCTACTGCCCAAGGACGCCGCCGATGCACGCCCGGCGATGATCGAAATCCGCCCCGGTACCGGCGGCGACGAGGCGGCCTTGTTCGCCGGTGACCTTCTGCGGATGTATCAGCGCTATGCCGAGGCGCGGGGCTGGTCGTTCCAGATCATCGACCTGACTGAGACCGAACTGGGCGGGATCAAGGAAGTTACCGCCCATGTGAAGGGTGAAGGCGTTTTCGCCCGGCTGAAATATGAAAGCGGCGTGCACAGGGTTCAACGGGTGCCGGAAACGGAATCTGGGGGGCGCATCCATACATCGGCGGCCACCGTGGCGGTTCTGCCCGAGGCCGAGGACGTCGATATCCAGATCGATCCGAACGACCTGCGGATCGACACGATGCGCAGTTCCGGCGCGGGCGGGCAGCACGTGAATACCACCGACTCGGCGGTGCGGATCACCCATATCCCGACCGGGATCGTGGTGACGTCTTCGGAAAAGTCGCAGCACCAGAACCGGGCCATCGCGATGCAGGTGCTGAAAGCGCGGCTGTTCGACATGGAACGCCAGCGGATCGACAGCGAGCGCGCCGCCGACCGCAAGGCACAGGTTGGTGGCGGCGACCGGTCGGAACGGATCCGAACTTATAACTTCCCGCAAGGCCGCATGACCGATCACCGCATCAACCTGACGCTCTACAAGCTCGACCAGGTGATGCAGGGCGACCTGGATGAGGTGATCGACGCGCTGATCGCCCATCACCAGGCCGAGATGCTGGCGGAGATGGAAGGGTGACCGGGAAATCCGCTGCACAGGTCCTGTCATCCGCGCTGTCGGAAGGGCGGGCGCGGCTGGCCGGAACGGATAACCCCGCCATCGCCACGCGCCTGCTGCTGGCCCATGCGGCAGGGGTCGACCAGGCCGGCCTGATCATGCTCGGACCGGACGACTTCAACGATGAGGTGATGGCGCGCTATCGCGGTTATCTCGACCGGCGGGCGGCGGGCGAACCTGTGTCAAAGATCCTCGGCTACCGGGATTTCTGGACCCACCGGTTCGAAGTCACCGCCGATGTGCTGGACCCGCGCCCCGATACCGAAACCCTTGTCGCCGCGGCGCTGGAAGGTCCTGCCCCGAAGCGCATTCTCGATCTCGGCACCGGCAGCGGCTGCATCCTGCTTAGCCTGCTGGGCGAATGGCCTGAAGCTGTGGGCGTCGGCTGTGATCTTAGCGAAAAGGCGTTGCAGGTGGCAGCGCGCAACGCGGAACGGATCGGGGTTGCGGACCGTGTCGAACTGATCCTGTCGGACTGGTACGGCGCGGTGGAGGGCCGGTACGATCTGATCGTGTCCAACCCGCCCTACATTTCCGAAGACGAAATGCGCGGCCTGTCGCGCGAAGTGCTCGACCATGACCCCCACATGGCGCTGACGCCGGGCGGCGATGGGCTTGACCCCTACCGTATTCTCGCCGGGAGCGCGCGCGATCACCTGACCGAAACCGGAAGGATCCTTGTCGAGATCGGCTGGGAACAGGGGCCGGAGGTCGCCGCGATCTTCCGCGCGGCGGGACTGCAAAACGTGGAGATCCGTACCGATCTGGAGCGGCGCGATCGCGTTGTTATGGCAACAACGGGCTGAAATTTGCGGGGCAAAACCGACTGGTTGGGGCGATCGCCGGTTTTTTTGACCTGTTTCTACTTGCGTATTCGGGGGCTTGTGAGTACATAACAAGGCGTCGAGGCGCTGGACGCTCACCATCGCTCCCGCCCGACACCAAGCCATAAAACGTTGTGATCCCGGTTGGTAATTGAGCGCAAGAGGCGTGAAACGGGTCCGGCGATGCTGAATGTGAAGGCTGAACAGCAGTAAGATGAGATCTTCGAAATCCCGCTCGCGGTCCAAGTCGAGCCGCCACAGCAACCGCTCCGTCGGAAATATCGTCAATCGTGTGTTCGACAGTTCGGGCCCTGAAGGCAAGGTGCGCGGGACACCGCAGCAGATTATTGACAAGTACAACCAGCTGGCGCGTGACGCGCAGCTTGGCAACGATCGCGTGGCCGCGGAAAACTTCCAGCAGCACGCGGAACATTACCTGCGGATGCTGAGCCAGGCGCAGCGCGATCAGGAAGCCCGCCGCGAACAGCAGGAACGCGAAAACCGTGAACGCCAGGCCGAGCGCGACCGCGAACGCGCTGCACGCCAGGAACGCGAAGCCGCCGAGGCCGGCAAGAAGGCGGCGGAAAACGTGGATCCCGGCAGCGCCGAACAACCCGATATCGTTGATCACGGCGCAGGCGGGGATAGCGGTCTGGTCGAAACGCCCGAAGCGAAGGCCGACAAGCCCAAGCGCGCCAGCAAGCCGCGCAAGCCGCGTACCCGGAAGCCCGAGTCGGGTGAGGCGTCGGAAAACCCGAAAAAACCGCCTGCACCGGAGGCACCCGAAGCCGCGGAGTAAGCTTCGATACAAGACGATGGAACGGGCCCCGGCAGGGGCCTTTTTCATGCCCGGATCATATCGGAGAAAGTATCAACCCTTGGCCAGGTTCCGCGCCAGCGCGCAGAATTGTTCCAGACCCACGGTTTCTGCGCGGTCGGTTGGTTTGATGCCCGAGGCGATCAGCCGGTCCTCGATATCGGGCGCCATGCCCTTCAAAGCCGCGCGCAGCATCTTGCGACGCTGATTGAAGGCACGCGCCACCACCTGTTCCAGCTTCTTTGGGTCGGCCGGGAAACGCGGTTCGGGCAGGGCGGTCAGGTTGACCACCGCCGAATGGACCTTGGGCGGCGGGTTGAAGGCTTCGGGCGGCAGGTGCAGCACGATCCGCGCCTCGGTGCGCCATTGCGCCAGGATCGCCAGGCGGCCATAGGCCTTGGATCCCGGTTCCGCGACGATCCGTTCTGCCACTTCCTTCTGGAACATCAGCGTCAGCGAGGTCCAGAACGGCGGCCATTCCTTTGGCGTCAGCCAGCGCACCAACAGTTCGGTTCCCACGTTATAGGGCAGGTTGGCGGCGATGCGGATCGGCGGCGTCAGGTGTTGCAGCGGGTCGACTTCCAGCGCGTCACCGTTGATCACCTGCAGGCGATCCGGATAAGCCGCGGCGATTTCTTCCAGCGCCGGCATGCAGCGGCTGTCCTTTTCGATGGCCAGAACCTTGCGCGCGCCCTCGGCCAGCAACCCGCGGGTCAAACCGCCGGGGCCGGGGCCGATTTCCAGTACATCGCATTCGCTCAGATCGCCCGCCAGCCGGGCGATTTTCGCGGTCAGGTTCAGATCAAGCAGGAAATTCTGGCCCAGCGATTTCTTCGCCGCGATGCCGTGGGTGTCGATCACCTCACGCAGGGGGGGAAGGTTGTCGATTGCGCTCATGTTCTTGTCCGGTTCGCCGCCATTTTCGCGGCCAGTTTCAGGGCTTCGATCGTCGAGGTCGGGTCGGCCAGACCTTTTCCCGCGATGTCGAAAGCGGTGCCGTGATCGGGCGAGGTGCGGATGAAGGGCAGGCCCAGTGTGACGTTGACGCCCTTGGCGAAATCGATCGTCTTGATCGGGATAAGCGCTTGGTCGTGATACATGCAGATCGCCGCGTCATACCCCGCCCGCGCGGCGGCGTGGAACATCGTGTCGGCCGATTTCGGCCCGTCGAGTTGCATCCCCTCGGCCCTCAGTTCGTCGAGAACCGGGATGATCAGATCTATTTCGTCGTGTCCCATTGCGCCGCCTTCGCCCGCATGGGGGTTGAGACCGGCCACGGCCAGTTTGGGGGACTGCAATCCGAAATCACGCCGCAATGCCGCCTCGGTGATGCGGATCGTATCGATGAGAAGGTCGGCGGTCAGCTGTTTCGGGACCTCGGACAGGGCGATGTGGATCGTGGTCGGCACCACCCGCAATTCATCACAGGCCAGCATCATCACCACCCGGTCGACCCCCGCCAGGGCGGCCAGGTATTCGGTATGACCCGGATAGGCAAAGCCGGCGCCGTCCTTCAGCGCCTTCTTGTGGATCGGCAGGGTGCAGAGCGCCGACGCCTCGCCGCTTTGCACCAATTCAACGCCGCGGGCGATTACGTCGATTACGCCTTGCGCATTTTCAGGGTCTGGCTGCCCGGGCAGGGCGGGCGCGGGGAAGTCGTGCCGCAGCACCGGCAGGCCATGCGGTACGGCCTCAACGGTTTCACTGGGCGCGGCGATCTCAACCACGGGTGCGTCCTCGGGCAGGTGACGCGGATCGCCGATATAGAAAAACGGCAAATCCGCACCCAGCTGCTGCCAGGCACGGATCGCGATTTCGGGACCGACCCCCGCCGGTTCGCCGCAGCTGAGCGCGATCGGGGATGTCATCGGGTGGTGATCCTGGCGTCGGAGCGCAGTTCTTCCAGATAGCCCTGGGCGAAGGATTCCAGTTGCCGGTTGCGCAGCTGGGCGGCGATTTCTTCGCGCGATGCGTCTTCGGCCAGCGCAGGCGTGCGGCCACACATCATCAGGAAGATCAGGCTGCCGTCGGCACGGGTCAGGTTGGTCGAAACCTCGCCCTTGTCGAGCTTGGCCAGCTCCATCGCGATATCCCGGGGCAATTCGGCAGGTGCCGCGGTGGCGCGGTCGAGCAATTCTTCGGGCCGGCCCAGGTTGATCCCATAAAGATCATCGCAGGTATCCACACGCCCTTGCAGGTCTTCGGCACGGGCCAGCGCTTCGGGGCTGCGCCCGCCGGGCATGTAATAGGCGGCGTATTCGACCGCGGCGATTTCCGGCGCCTTGTAGGCGGCTTCATCGATGGCGCGCATCTGGAACACGGCAACGGCGCCTTGGAACGGCAGCGGATCGGTGGCTTCGCCCGGTGCCAGCCCCAGAAGGATCGGGCGCAGCGCCGGTGGCAGTTCGGTGATCGGCGTCCAGTCCAGCCGCCCGCCCACCTGGCGGCTGCGCGCCGCCGAATATTTGCGCGCGGCCTCTGAAAAGGTGTTCACGTTGTCGATCTGGCTGATTTGCTTGGCGAGGTTCTGAACGTCTTCTTCGCGGCCTTGCGGAATCGGAATGATGATTTCCGACAGCAGGACCCGAACCGAACTGCCGCCGGTAATGGCGCTGATCGCCTTGTCGATATCGCTTTCCGATACCGAAACACGGCCGCCGAACTTGGCGCGGACCAGTTCGCGCCAGTTCAGCCCGGCAATCAGGAAATCGAGAAAGCTCTGCTTGTCCACGCCGGCCTTGGCCAGCATCTGGTACAGCTGGTCGGGTTTCATATCGGCCCGCGCGGCGAATTGTTCCACGCCCTGATCGATGCCTTCCTGCGTGAGCTGAAGCCCGACCGAGTCGGAGGCTTCCAGTTTCAGCCGATCCTCGATCAGCTGCTTGCGCGCCAGTTCCGCATTGTCACCCGGCGTGTTCAGGACATCCAGAAGCAGGGCGCGCTGTTCGATTTCGTATTGCGTGATCACGCGGTCGTTGACCCGGATCACCGGATCGAAAAGCCCTTGGGCCAGCGCCTGCGCCGGGGCGGTCAGGGTCAGACCGGCGGCAGCTGCTGCAAAGAGGATCTGGCGCATGGTGTCTTTCATAGTCCCGAGTTCCTGCATGTGCGGGTATAGCTTTTGTCCGTGCTGCCCGCGCTAAACCCTGTGAGCTTGACAGTAAATCCCAAAGTGGTCGACGGTTCGACGATAGTGGAAGAGGTGAAGCGGCGCGAGAGGGAAAGATTTACCTGCACGCATTCGTTCCGGTAAATCAGCCCCAGCCCGGCCTCGGCCGTTTTGTCGCTGACGATGTCGTAGCGCCAGTCGGCTGTGCCCGTCCAGTTGCGGGCGAAGCGGTAATTGCCGTCCAGCAGCCATTCTGACACGGTCGATGTACGGTTTTCATCGGCATCCACGCCGAGCCAGACATAGGTGGCCCCCACAGCGCCCCGTGGCATCTGCCAGGCGGCGCGCGCTTCCGCCTTGGATACGTCGAGTCCTTGGCTGGTCAGAAGTGTCCGGGCGTTGAGGGACAGGCCGTTCGCCGTTTGCAGCTGCCCAGCAACAAGCAGATCGGACGCGACACCGCCGAGACCCGAGCTGATGCTGAAATTGTCATTGGCGGTGTCGCGATAGACCTGCCCGAAGGTCAAGGAAGACGCGCCGCCCTGCGGACCCAACCGGGTCCAGACCAGCCCGAGCGCCGCCTGCGCGCCGCGTTCGCGGCGGTCATAGGACGGGAAACGCGACAGCGACAGAAGGTTGCCTTCATCGAATTCGACGCGGGTGCTTTCGTCGTTCGGCAGATTGGGATCGGTTCCGCCGGCCCAGCCGAGCATCGCAACCGGTTCGATCACATGCACGGCGCCGTTCCGGGCGGATTTCACCCACGGCCAGCGCAGCGTCAGGCTGGTTTGAGGTGTCACGACCGCGTCGCGGTCGGTGGCAGTGCTGTCCTGCCGGACGGCGAACCCGTCAACCGCGATACCGGCGGAATACTCGGCGCGGATCCCGGCGGGGCCGGTCCAGGCCTTCTGCCAGCTTATTTCGGCATCGGCGCGGCTGATATCGCGCCCGTCGATATCCAGATCCGAATAGCGGTAATGCGAATGCGCGCCAATGGAAAGGCGAACGACGCCCCCCAGGACCCGGGGATGGAACTGTTTTTCGTAATCCACTTCTGCGATGATCGTGGGCAAAGTCGAATTGTCTTCGCCTTCCCGCAGGGTCTGGTATGACGTCAGCGCCATACGGGTATATTGATCGCGTCCGACCCGGCTCAGGGCCGCTTCGCTTTCCAGCCGGTCCTTGTCGGAATATTCGTAATCGACAAGATAGGCGCGGTCGGACACGGCTTCTATGTTGAAGCTGAGCTGATAGTCGCGCTTGAGATCGAAAACGCCTTCTCCGAACAGGTAACCCCGAGCGCTGCCGGGGTGGATGGAATCGTCCGACAATGCGCCGTTGAATTCGATGCGTCCGCGCGCAAACGCCTGCCGGTAACGCAGTTCCAGCGTGCTGGTCCGGGCCGAAACATAGGGCGTCAGCGTCAGGTCGCGGTGATCCCCCATCGCGATGAAATAGGGCAGCTTCAATCCCAGCCCAAGCTGCGAATTCTGCTTCAGAGAAGGAATCAGGAACCCCGTCGCCCGTTTCACCGTCGGATCGGGCAGGCGCAGGCGCGGCAGCCAGAAAACCGGCACATCCATGATCCGCAGCTGGGCGTTTTCGAAATAGAGCTGGCGGGTTTCCTGGTCATGGGTGGTTTTCCGAGCGCGGATCTGCCACAGCGGCGGCGTATCGGTGTCGCAGACCCGGCAGGAGGTCGCCGCGACCTTATAGAGCTGTGAATAACGCCCCTGAACCCGGCTGATCTGGACCGCTGCCAGCTGCAGCTGCTGGTTCATGATCATCCGCGCCCCGCGCAGCAGCCCGTTTTCCAGCCGTGGGTCCAATTCGCCCGATTCCGCGAGGATGATCACCTGATCCCCCTGCGTCAGCGTGATCGGGCCCTCTATTGCCAACTGGTCTTTTTGCCGGTCATAGATGATCCGGGACGCGACCAGCTTGCTGTCCTCGAAGAACACCTCGACATTGCCGTCTGCGATCAGCTGGCTGCGCCCCTCGAGCCGCAGGTTGTTCGCGATCAGGACTGCTTCCTTGGTCTGCTGTCCAACCGCAGCCGCCGTCGCTTCCGCGTGCGCGGGCAGGGCATGGACCGATGCCACAAGGGCGGACATGACCAGGGGAAGGATACGGTGTTTCATCACCCGTCCTCCATATGCAAAAGCAGCCCGAGCGCAAGAAGAACAGATGCGACAGGGGGTGCCCATGCCGCCAGGAGAATGGGAATTTGCCCGCTTTCACCAAGAATTTGCGCAAAGTTCCTGATGTAGTAGAGCCCAAAACCGAGCATGATCGATGTCAGCACCGCGATCCCGGTCCGCCCGAAGCGGGAATGCCGCATGGTAAAGGCCGACGCGATCAGAACCATCGCCATCAGAAACAGTGGCCGGGCCAGTTCCATGTGCAGCCATACCGCGTGACGGCGGGCGGAAAACCCGGCATCTTCCAACTGCGCGATGTAGCCCGGAAGTCTCCAGATCGATATCGAGCTGGGCAGGCCGAAACTGTCGCGGATACGTTCCTGCGTCAGCGGTGACGGCAGGATCAGCTCATCATGGAATTCCGTCGCGGCTTCGGGGTTCACCGCCGCGTTGAGCGGCCATACCTTGGCGCGCGTCAGGACCCATTGCCCGCGTTCAAGAACCGCCCAATCGGCCTGAATGCGGCGGGCAGGGCCTCCGTTAACGGCATAGCTGACGAAGGTGACGTCATAAAACGTGGTTCCATCCGGATTGGCACGGGCCGCGCGGATCACTGTCTGGCCGGTTTCGCCGCCCTGGCGCAGCCAAAGCCCCTCGGTGCTGATCGAGAACACGTCGCTGGAGCCGCTCTTATAGGCTGTGAACAATTCGTGATACCGCTTCGAGGTCGCCGCCACGATCGGGTTGAAAATGGCCACCACCAGCGTCCCGATCACCGCGGCAACGATCATCGGAGCAGCAAGACTGCGCAGGCCCGATCGCCCGGCGGCGCGCACGACGACCAGCTCGGACGACCTCGCTAGCCCTAGGAAAAGCGTGATCGTGCTCAGGATCATCACCAGCGGCAGGATGCTGTAGAGCCCCTCTGGTACGTTCAGCAGCGTCAGTTCAAAGATATCGGTCAGCGCGATGCCCTGAGAAGAAAACCGGCTGATTTGTTCGACAAGATCGATCAACAGCATCAGCAGGAAGAACACGCCGGTGATGCCGCCAAAGATCGTCATGAATTTGCGGGCGAAATAGAGGTCGAGCTTCATGCGGCGGCCTCCGGCATTGTTTTTCTGCGCCGCCGGCGCGGCCGGGCGGCCCAGTGCAGCAGGGCGGCGGACATTGCCGCGCCAGTGACCGATGGCGCATAGACCAGCGGCCAGAGCCCGGCATTGGCCCGGACGGCATCGGTGACCAGCCCTTCGACAAGCTTCACGATCACCAGAAGGACAAGCGCCGCCACGATCTGCCGCCAGACCCCGAAACGGGAAAACCCGCCGACCAGCAGCGTCGAAAAACCGATCAACGCGGCGACGACGCAGAGAAACGCCTGATTCACTCGGTAGTGCAGTTCCTCGACGGCGCGGGCAAGGGTGTCGCCGGTTTCCGCCGCGATCGCGGCGGGTTCACGGATCAGGTCCCAAGTCGGGCTGTGCCAGATCTGCCGGCCGGCGGTGTCAGGAACGCCGATCAGGTCGCTGATATCATAGGAAAAGTCGCTGAAATGTGTCGTGAATAACCGGTTGCCGTCGCGCAGGTAGCTTTGCGCCAGCCCGTCCACCATGACCAGTTTGATCACTCCGTCGTCGTTGATCAGGTACGCACTGCTGGCGCTATAGGCCATCGCGCGCTTTTCACTGCGCCGATCCGAGAGGAACACGTCCTGTAGCGCGCCTTCGGGGGTGATTTCGCGGATATAGAAGGTGACGCCGTCTGTTGGGTGCAGGAAGGTCCCCTCGGTCAGAAGCCGCGCGGTGACGTTGCGCGCAATCTCGGTTTCGCGCAGCTTCATCTGGCCCTGGCTGATCGGAACCAGAACATGGGTCAGAACGGACATCATCAGCCCGACGATCAGGCCGTAATACAAAACCGGACGCGCCAGTCGCCAAGGGCTGAACCCGGTGGCCTGCATCACCACCAGTTCGGATTCGCTGGACAACCGGTTGGTGACATAGACCGATGCGGCAAAGACCGACATCGGCAGCACCAACCGGATAACGTTGGGCAGGGTCAGCGCGGTGAATTCCAGGAACACGAAAGCCGACTGGCCATCGCCGATCAGCCGGTCGAACAACCGCACCGCCTGGTTGATCCAGTAGATCGACACCAGGACAAGCGAGAAGAAACCGAACAGCACCATCAGCTGCGACAGCATATATCTGTCGAATCTGGACACGAGCCCCCCAAGGCAAAGCGGAATTGTGGCAGGACGTTACAGGATGTGGGGCGGGGGGAAAACTGCTATCTGGCAATGTCGGCGACAGGGCGCTAGGTATCAGATAACACAACAGAGGAGAGCACCAGATGACAGCCCCCGTTTCCATCCGTTTCGTAGCCACAGATCTGAACGCGATTGCAGGCCAGAAGGGCCGGGTTGCCGTGATCGTCGATGGCGAGGGCAAGCTCGATCCCGGGGCGCGGCGGGTGAACCGGCTGTGCAAGGGGGCGCTTGCGCGTTTTGTCGAATCCGAACGGTTCGGGAAGCTGAAAGAGGGGGAGGTCGCATCGATCGCCTGTCCGGTGGGCATGGAGGCCGAGGCGCTTGATATCTTGCGCCTGTCGCGGCGGCCTGCGGTGGAAGATGCGCGCAAGGGGGGCGCGGCGCTTGCCAAGGTGAAGGACGGCAGGGAACAACTGATCCTGGCCGGCAACCTGCGCCATGCGCAAGAGCTTGCAATGGGCCTGGCGCTGCGCGGTTATGATTTCACCGATCACAAGACCGCGGAAAAGGAAACGGCCGAGGAAACGGTGATTGCCTGCTCCAAGCCGGAGGAGACCGCCGAAGCCGCGGCGCCGCTTCTGTCCGTGGCAGAGGGCGTTTTCTTCACCCGTGACCTGATCAACGAACCGGCGAATGTGCTGACCACCACCGAATTCGCCGCGCGGCTCGACGCGATGAAGGATCTGGGGCTGAAGGTCGAGGTGTTGGAGGAAAAAGACCTTGAAAAGCTGGGCATGGGCAGCCTGCTGTCCGTGGGGCAGGGCAGCGACAGCCCCTCCAAGGTCGTGGTGATGCAATGGCTGGGCGGCGAAAAGGATGCCGCGCCGCTGGCTCTGGTAGGCAAGGGCGTGGTGTTCGATACCGGTGGTATCAGCCTGAAACCCGCCGCCGGCATGGAAGACATGACGATGGATATGGGCGGCGCCGGCGTGGTTGCGGGCGTCATGCGCGCGCTGGCGCTGCGCAAGGCCAAGGCAAACGTCGTGGGTCTTGTCGGGCTGGTGGAAAACATGCCCTCGGGCACCGCGACGCGCCCCGGCGACGTGGTGAAATCTATGAAGGGCGACACGATCGAGGTGATCAACACCGATGCCGAGGGGCGGTTGGTTCTGGCCGACGTGCTTTGGTACGCGCAGGATCGGTTCAACCCGGCCGGCGTGATCGACCTTGCCACCCTGCCCGGCGCGATCATCATCGGCTTGGGGCATGAAAACGCGGGCGTTTTCTCGAACGACGATACGCTGTGCGGCGATTTCCTCAAGGCGGCGGCGGAAGAGGGCGAAGGTGCCTGGCGGATGCCGTTGGGCCAGGCCTATGACGATTTGCTGAAGTCGCGTATTGCCGACATGAAGAACGTGGGCGGCCGTCCGGCCGGATCGATCACCGCGGCGCAGTTCCTGCAGCGTTTCATCAAGGACGGAACGCCCTGGATCCATCTCGATATCGCCGGCGTGGCCAGCGTGACGACGGAAACCAAATACGCGCCGAAGGGGGCGACCGGCTGGGGCGTGATGGCTCTCAACCGTCTGGTTGCTGACAAGTTCGAGGGATAATCCCTTATGGGGGCTGCGTTTTTCTACCATCTGACCCGTGCGCCGCTGGAGCAGACATTGCCCATGCTTCTGGGCAAGTCGCTTGGCGCGGGCTGGAAGGTGGTTGTGCGCGGCCCCGATCGCGGCCGGATGGAATGGCTGGACCAGAAACTGTGGCTCGGCCCGGAAGACGCGTTCCTGCCGCACGGGCTGTCGGGTGGCCCGCATGACGATCTGCAACCGGTGCTGCTGACCGTGGCGGGCGAGGCGGCGGGCAACGATCCGGCCTGCCTGATGGCGGTGGATGGCGCCGATGTG
>JAWVXM010000033.1:0-16373 GCA_033723255.1 Thalassovita sp. | reverse complement strand
CCGCGGGTCGACCAGCCCAGGATCCCCGCCGTGGCAGAGTTCACCAGCGGCCAGGCCGGATAGGCGATGGTGTAGAGAACGCCCCAGATGATGGTGGCGTAGAAGGTCCACAGCCACCAGCGCGGAAGCGGCGTATTGAGTTCCTCGATGCCGTCCCATTCGTGGCCGGTGGTGCCGACCTCTTGCTTTTGAGTTGGTTTCTTAGCCATTTCCTCACGCCTCCTTGGCGTCATCGCGCGGAGCGGGTTTGTCTTCGTTCCGGAAAGGGATGTCGGCAACATTGCGGTAGGTCTTGCTGCTTCCCGGACGCATCACGAAGATGATGACGCCGATGAAGAAAGCGAACAGGGCCAACAACACCCAACTATCCGCGAACTCTCTGAGCAGGGAATAGGTATCCATCTGGCTCCCTCCCCTTACCGGTTTGCATCCGGGGTGAAGGTCGAGAAATCGACCAGCGTCCCCAGCATCTGCAAATAGGCGATCAGAGCATCCGCTTCCGAAACCCCCGGCTGACCGTCGAAGTTGCGCACCTGCACGCTGTCTTCGCCGTACCGTTCAAGCAGACCGTCATAGTCGCTGTCCGGGTCCGCCTGGGCGGCAAAGTCGGCCTTGGCGTTTTCGATCATGTCATCGGTATAGGGAACGCCGACGAATTGATGCGTCGCCATCAGCTCGCCGATATACTTGCCGTCGATCATCTTGTGCTCGAGGAAACCGTATTTCGGCATCACCGATTCCGGCACCACCGACTGCGGATCACGCAGGTGGTCGACATGCCATTCATCCGAATAACGGCCACCAACGCGGGCCAGATCGGGACCGGTCCGCTTCGATCCCCACTGGAACGGGTGATCGTATTGCGATTCCGCTGCCAGCGAATAGTGGCCATAGCGTTCGACCTCGTCCCGCATCGGACGGATCATCTGGCTGTGGCAGACATAGCACCCTTCGCGGATGTAGACATCGCGCCCGGCCAGTTCCAGCGGGGTGTAGGGGCGCATGCCGTCTACATCCTCGATGGTGTTTTCCAGCCAGAACAGCGGTGCGATCTGGACGATGCCCCCGATGGTCACGACAAGGAAGGCGAAGATTGCGAGAAGCGTTACGTTCTTCTCAAGGATCGCATGTTTTTCAAGAATTGCCATCTCTCCGGCCCTCCTTATTCAGCCGGGACCATGTGGTTCGTGGCTTCCACAGCCGGCGAACGCTTCACGGTCATCCAGAGGTTGTAGCACATGATCAATGCGCCGCTGAGGAACATCACGCCGCCAAGACCGCGTACGATGTACATGGGCAGTTTCGGAGCCACGGTGTCGGCGAACGAATTCACCAGGAAACCGTTAGCATCCACTTCACGCCACATCAGACCCTCCATGATACCGGTCACCCACATGGATGCCGCGTAGAGAATGATGCCGATGGTGGCGAGCCAGAAGTGCCAGGACACCAGGCTCAGGCTGTACAGGCGTTCGCGGTTCCACAGCTTGGGCACCAGGAAGTACAGCGCACCAAAAGTGATCATGCCGTTCCAGCCCAGAGCCCCCGAATGCACGTGACCGATGGTCCAGTCGGTGTAGTGGCTCAGCGAGTTCACTGCGCGGATCGACATCATCGGACCTTCGAAGGTCGACATGCCATAGAAACCGATCGAGATCACCATCATCCGGATCACCGGGTCGGTGCGCAGCTTGTCCCATGCCCCCGACAGGGTCATCAGGCCGTTGATCATGCCGCCCCAGGAAGGCATCCACAGCACGATCGAGAACACCATACCGAGCGTCGAGGCCCAGTCAGGCAGCGCGGTGTAGTGCAGGTGGTGCGGACCGGCCCAGATGTAGATGAAGATCAGCGCCCAGAAGTGGATGATCGACAGCTTGTAGGAATAGACCGGGCGTTCGGCCTGTTTCGGCACGAAATAATACATCATGCCCAGGAAACCCGCCGTCAGGAAGAAGCCCACAGCATTGTGGCCGTACCACCACTGGGTCATGGCATCCTGCACACCCGAGAAGACCTGCACCGATTTCGACCCGAAGATCGAGACCGGGATCGCGAGGTTGTTGACGATATGCAGCATCGCAACCGTCAGGATGAAGGCCAGGTAGAACCAGTTGGCCACATAGATATGGGGTTCCTTCCGCTTCATGATCGTGCCGGCAAAGACCAGCAGGTAAGCCACCCAGACGATGGTCAGCCACCAGTCAACATACCATTCGGGTTCTGCGTATTCCTTGGACTGGGTTGCGCCCAGCAGATAACCGGTCGCGGCCAGAACGATCACCAGCTGGTAACCCCAGAAGACGAACCAAGCCAAGTTACCCCCCCAGAGACGGGCCGCCGAGGTGCGCTGCACCACGTAGAAAGACGTCGCCAGCAGCGCGTTGCCGCCAAAGGCGAAAATAACCGCCGAGGTGTGCAGCGGACGCAGGCGTCCGAAATTGCCGTAGCCCTGCAGGAACTCGAAGTTCAACTGCGGGAAGGCCAACTGGAAAGCGATGACAACGCCCACCAAAAAACCGACGACACCCCAGAAGGCGGTAGCGATCACACCGAAGCGGACCACGCCATCCAGATATTCACCAGATACATCCCTGCCCGCCGGTTCATCCGTACGGCGCAAGATAAAAATAAAAGCCACGAAGGCGAACAGCGCGATTTCCAGCGCATTCACCGTATAGGCCAGATCGCGACCGTAATTGGCCGCGATCAACGCCAGAAGCGTGACCAGGCCAAGCGCGATCAGCTTGAAAGTGTTAACCATTTTGCGTCCCTTCGTCTCTGACCCGCACGATTCGGATGCCGCGCGGGTGGCTCCAGCCTGGTCGCTTAATGCGCCCAGGGGGGCTCCACTACCTTGATCTGCATCAAAGCTCCCAGCGCCTTTTTGTCGCGATTAGGTTTTTTATTGACCCGTATCAAAGTCGTGGCTTCTCCGGGGTCATACTCTTGCGCCAGATGGTCCTGAACCGAAGAGGGAAAAAATGGCATACAAGACCTTATTCTCGGTACTGACCGATCCAGACCTCGTAGATCCCGTTCTCGAGAAGGGAATTGCACTGGCCGATGCCTGTGACGCCCATTTCGACGTGCTCTGCCTCGGTGTGGACCGGACCCAGACCGGGTATTACTACGCCGGCGCGAACGCGATGGTGCTGCAGGAAACGATCACCCGTGCCCAGGAAGAGGGCCAAGAGGTCGAGCGCATGGTGAAGGCGAAGCTGGAAGGAAGCGGCATTCGCTGGAACACCGAGATGGGCGTTGCCCAGCTCGCCGATATCGGGCGGCATGTCACAGCTCATGCGCGGTTTGCGGACCTGGCGATACTGCCACAGCCATATGGCGAAAACCGCAACGCCGAACTGGAACCGATCGTCGAGGCGGTCATGTTCGATGGCAAAGTGCCGGCAATGGTGCTTCCCGCGGAAGACGGCAATATCACCGATCCCAAGCAGATCGTCATCGCCTGGGACGAAAGCAACGAAGCCATGGCGGCAGTGCGGGCCGCGATGCCGATTCTGATAGAGGCGATGTCTGTGCGCGTCGTGGTCATCGATCCGCCCACCCACGGCCCGAACCGATCAGACCCCGGCGGATTGCTGTCGCAATTCCTCGCCCGTCACGGCGTCCGCACCGAAATCGACGTGTTGTCGAAAACCCTGCCGCGTGTGTCGGACGTGATCCTTCGCCATGCGGCCGACACGGGCGCGGATATGGTGGTGATGGGGGCCTACGGCCATTCGCGCTTCCGCGAAGCGATTCTGGGCGGCGCGACCCGCGACATGCTGGAACACGCGCAACTACCGGTGTTCATGGCACATTAGGACGCGAAAGCATCAAGGCGGACCTCGCTCCGCCTTGATCACCGGTCAAGCCAGCATGCCACCGTCGCTGTCGTCGCCGGCTTCTTCCATCAGGCGGCTGAAATCGGGAATGGTCACGTGCCGTTTGCCTTCCAGATGGATGATCCCGTCGCGCTTGAGCGCGGAAATCTGCCGGCTCACCGTTTCCAGCGTCAGCCCCAAGTAATCCGCCATCGCTTCGCGCGTCAGCGGCAGGTCGAAGACCAGTGCGCCCTCCGCCGGGCGCAGGTTCAGCGTGGCGTCGCGCCGGGCAATGATCGTCAACAGGCTGGCGATCTTTTCGCGCGCGGTCTTGCGCCCCAGAACCAG
This sequence comes from Thalassovita sp., assembly GCA_033723255.1. Classification (GTDB taxonomy): domain Bacteria; phylum Pseudomonadota; class Alphaproteobacteria; order Rhodobacterales; family Rhodobacteraceae; genus Thalassobius. The sequence goes on along the minus strand of JAWVXM010000033.1, from coordinate 12,201 downwards.
CATCCATTCACGCGCCGCGTCCAGTTCGTCCAGCGTCATTTCCAGCAGGCGCTGCGCGATATGGGGGGTCTTTTCCATCAGCTGTTCGAAGGGCTTCTTGCGGAAGCAGCACATCACCATGTCGGTGGTCGCCACCACGTCATAGGCGGCCCCCTCACGCCCCGGGCGGCCAACGAAATCGCTGGGCAGCAGCAGGCCCACCATCTGGGTACGGCCGTCTTCCATCGTCTGGGTCAGCGTGGCGATGCCCGACACGACGGAACCGACGAAATCCATCGTGTCCCCCGACCAGATCACGGTCTGCCCGGCTTCGAAGTTGCGGTAGTACTTGACCTGTTCAAGTGCCTCCAATTCATCGGCTTCGCAGCGGGCACAAACCGCACGATGACGGATCGGACAATCCGCGCATTCCTGCGGGCTTTTCACATTTTCGTCTTGCAACATTTTCTACCGTTCGCGCGCTTGATCTGGGTCAAAGAGGGCCCAATCCGTTTTCCACTAGAGGCTAGGGCCATGAAAACGAAAACGCAACTTGCAAAACTGGGACTGTTTGACGCGAAAGTGCCACGGTACACCAGTTACCCCACCGCGCCACACTTCTCCGGAGATGTCGAACCATCTGATTTTTCACGCTGGATCAGTGACATAGAGCCGAATTCCGAGATATCACTATACGTCCATGTGCCGTTTTGCCGCCGGCTGTGCTGGTTCTGCGCATGCCGCACCCAAGGCACCCAGAACGAAGCCCCGGTGGCCGCCTACCTGGAAACGCTGAAGGCGGAACTGGCGCTTCTGAAGGACGTTCTGCCCAGGGGTGTCAAACTGTCGCGGCTGCATTGGGGCGGCGGCACGCCGACGCTGCTGTCGGCCGGGATGATGACCGACCTGGCCGGCGCGATTGCCGATGTCGCCCCGTTTGCCGAGGGTGCCGAATTCTCGGTGGAAATCGACCCGAACGAGATTGACGATGCCCGGCTGAGCGCGCTCGCCGCGGCGGGGATGAACCGTGCCTCGATCGGGGTGCAGGATTTCGACGACGACATCCAGAAAGCCATCGGCCGGATACAGGGCTATGACGTCACCCGCGATACGGTCGATGCGATACGGTCGCACGGCGTTCGCAGCCTCAATGCCGATATCCTGTTCGGCCTGCCCTACCAGTCGCGCGAACGGATCACCGAGAGCGTGCAGAAACTGCTGTCGCTCAACCCCGACCGGGTGGCGCTTTACGGCTATGCCCATGTGCCCTGGACGGCAAAGCGGCAACAGATGATCCCGTCGGACGCGTTGCCGACGCCGCAGGAACGGCTGGAACTGTTCGAAACTGCACGGCGGCTGTTCCTGTGGGGCGATTACGTGGAAATTGGCATCGACCATTTCGCCACCAAGAATGACGGGTTGGCCCTGGCCCAGAAGGCCGGCAAGCTGCGGCGCAATTTCCAGGGCTATACCGATGACCAGTCCGAGGTGCTGCTCGGTGTCGGCGCCTCGTCGATTTCGCGCTTCCCGCAGGGCTATGCGCAGAACAACCCCTCGACCAGCGGCCACACCGCCGCGATCCGCGAAGGGCGTTTTTCCACCTCGCGCGGGCACACGTTCAGCGCCGAAGACAAGCTGCGCGGCCGCATCATCGAGATGCTGATGTGCGATTTCGCCGTTCACACCGACGAATTGCTCGACAGCTACGGCGCCGATCGCCAGACACTCGAAACGATGTACGTAGCGGCCGAAGCCGCCTTTGCCGGCATTCTGGAACGCCGCGGGCAGGATCTGTACATCCCACCGGAAGCGCGGCCGCTGACCCGCATGATCGCCCGCAGTTTCGATGCCTATGACCTGTCCAAGGCCGGGCACAGTTCGGCAATCTGACCCGCTACAGGCCGGCGAAACCCGACCCGGGTTTCGCCGCGTTTTCCACTTCGAAAAACGCGGCGCCCGCTGCTAGGATTACAGCCATGCGGATCGCCACCTTCAACCTGCAGAACATGCGCCTGCGCGGAGATCATCTCGATGGGGCGCGCGACGGCGATATCCCGCAGGATCGCGGCCCCGCCGCCGAAGCGCTGGATTCCGCCGACCGTGCCCTGACCGCACAGGTCATCCGCGAAACCGATGCCGATATCGTTGCGGTGCAGGAGGTGTTCGACCAGGTCACGCTGGACCATTTCAACGCACATGACCTTGCCCCTCTGGGTGCCGCCTACCCGTTCCGCTACTGCTTTCCCGGCAATGACGGGCGCGGGCTGGACGTAGGCCTCCTGTCGCGCATCGAACCGGCGCTGGTGCAATCGCATGCCGATCTGACGCCGGCCGATCTGGACCTGCATTTCGATGGGCTGCGCGACGACCTGCCCATCTTCCGTCGCGATGTCCTGCTGGCCGAAATCGGCCCGCTGACATTGTTCGTCTGCCATTTCAAGGCGCCCTATCCCGACACCGATCTGGTCTGGTCCATCCGCCGGGCGGAAGCCTTGGCGCTGAGGGCGCTGGTCGAACGCCGCTTTGCCGATCCCGGCCGGGCGCTCTGGATGGTCCTCGGGGACCTGAACGAACCGTCACGGCACCAGACCCGCCCACCGGCCATCGCGCCCCTGCTGGACGGTTTTGCCACCGACCTGCTGAACCGGATACCGCGTCAGGACCGTTGGTCCTGGCATAACCCGATCGAACATCTCTACGGCCATCCCGACGCGATGCTGGCCAGCCCTGCACTGGCGCGGCGCTGGCCCGATGCCGTGCCCCGGATCATCCGCAGCGGCATGGGGCTGGAAACCCACCGCAACACGGGGCCGCACCTGTCGCAGGTCGGCCATCATCGCCCCCATGCCAGCGATCACGCGGCGGTGGTGGTGGATCTGGAAGGGATCTAGTCGGCGTGCCCCATCACCGCCGCCAATAGCGTCTTGGCATAGTCGGTCCGCGGATTGTCGAACAGGTCCTGCGCGGACCCGGCTTCGACCACGTCTCCCTGTTTCATCACGATCATCTTGTGGCTCATCGCGCGCACCACGTTCAGGTCGTGGCTGATGAACAGGTAGGCCAGCCCGTGGGTTTCCTGAAGCCGCCGCAGCAGATCGACGATCTGCACCTGAACCGTCATGTCCAAGGCACTGGTCGGTTCATCGAGAACCAACAGGCGCGGCCGCAGGATCATTGCCCGCGCGATGGCGATCCGCTGCCGCTGGCCGCCGGAAAATTCATGCGGGTAGCGGTGCATCGTGGCCGGGTCCAGCCCGACTTCTTCCATCACCTCGGCCACCATGTCGCGGCGATCCCGCCCCGGGTCGACACCGTGCACGCCCAGCCCTTCCGCGATGATCTGTTCACAGGTCATCCGAGGTGACAGGCTGCCGAACGGATCCTGGAACACGATCTGCATTTCCTTGCGCAAGGCGCGCAGCTGCTTGGTCGACCAGCGGCGCACATCCTGCCCGTCGAAGGTGATGCCGCCTTCGGATCCGATCAGCCGCATGATCGCAAGCGCCAGCGTGGTCTTGCCCGATCCGCTTTCGCCGACGATGCCAAGGGTTTCGCCTTCCCTCACGTTGATCGTGGCGTCGTTCACCGCTTTCACATGGCCGACCGTACGCTTGAACAGCCCCTTCTGGATCGGGAACCAGACGCGCAGCCCGTTGGTTTTCACCAGCTCCTTCGCCCCTTCGGGCACGGCGACGGGTGCGCCGGAAGGACGGGCCGACAAAAGCTTCTTCGTATAGGGGTGCTGTGGATTGGCAAAGATTTCCGCGGTGGGGCCGGATTCGACGATTTCACCATCCTTCATCACGCAGACCTTGTCCGCCACCCGCTTCACCATGCCCAGATCATGGGTGATGAACAGCAATCCCATGTCTTCGGATTTCTTCAGCTCGGCCAGCAATTCCAGGATCTGCGCCTGAATGGTCACGTCAAGCGCCGTCGTGGGTTCATCGGCGATCAGGATATCGGGCTTGTTGGCCAGTGCCATCGCGATCATCACCCGCTGCCGCTGCCCGCCCGACAGCTGGTGCGGATAGGCGCCCAGCCGGCTTTCGGCATCGCGGATATGCACCTTCTTCATCAGTTCCAGCACCCGCGCGCGCGCCTCATCTCCGGTCACGCCCTGATGCAGCGCAAGGGATTCGGTCAGCTGCCGTTCGATCGTGTGCAGCGGGTTCAGCGATGTCATCGGTTCCTGGAAGATGAAACTGATATCGTTGCCCCGCACCTTGCGCAGCAGGCTGTCCGGCGCACCGATCATTTCCTGGCCGTCGTAGGTGACCGACCCCTCGACCTGCGCCACGTCGCCAAGCAGAGACACGGTGGACAGCGCGGTGACCGATTTTCCCGATCCGGATTCACCCACCAGCGCGACGGTTTCACCCCGGTCGACGCTGAAGGACACGCCCTTGACGGCCACGTTGGTCTTGCCGTCCTGGCGGAAGCTGACGGTCAGGTCCTTGACCTCGAGAATGCTCATTGAAACGTTTTCCTCGGATCGAACGCGTCACGCACGCCTTCGAAGATGAACACCAGCAGCGACAGCATCACCGCGAAGACGGTAAAGGCGGTGAAGGCCAGCCAGGGCGCCTGCAGGTTCTGCTTTGCCTGCAAGGTCAGTTCGCCCAAGCTTGGCGCCGAAGACGGCAGCCCGAAACCGAGGAAATCGAGACTGGCCAGCATGCCGATCGTGCCGGTGACGATAAAGGGCAGCATGGTGAGCGTCGCCACCATCGCGTTGGGCAGCATATGGCGGAACATGATCACCCCGTTGGACACGCCAAGCGCCTTGGCCGCGCGGACATATTCCAGATTCCGCGCCCGCAGGAATTCCGCCCGCACCACGCCCACAAGCGAGGTCCAGCCGAACAGAACCGCGATGAAAACCAGCAGCCAGAAACTTCGCCCGAGGATCGCGAACAGGATGATGATCACGTAAAGCGACGGGGTCGCCCCCCAGATTTCGATCAACCGCTGGAAGATAAGGTCAAGCCAGCCGCCGAAAAAGCCCTGCAGCGCGCCAGCGATGATGCCGATGACGCTGGCCAGGGTCGTGACGATCAGGGTGAACAGGATCGACAGCCGGAAGCCGTAGATCACCCGCGCGACCACGTCGCGCTTGGTGTCGTCGGTGCCGAGCCAGTTCTGCGCGTTGGGCGGCAAAGGCGCGGCGCCGGGACGATCCACCGTGGACCGGTAGCTGTAGGGAATCAGCGGCCAGATTGCCCAACCACGTTCAAACCCTTCCGCGTCGAACGTGCCCGCCTCGATCGCCTCCAGCATCCCTTCGGGATCGTCGAAACAGGTTTCCAGCCCGCCCGACGCGATCAGGCATTTCACCTCCGGATCACGATAGGCCGCCTCGGTCTTGAAATCGCCGCCAAAGGCGGTTTCGGGATAGAAGCTGAATACAGGGGTGTAATAGTCGCCGCGATACTGCACCAGGATCGGTTTGTCGTTGGCGATGAATTCGGCGAAGAGCGATATTCCGAAAGCCACGAGGAAAACCATCAGCGACCAGAAGGCGCGGCGGTTGCGCTTGAAATTGTTCCAGCGCCGTTGGTTGAGCGGGGACAGCGCCATCAGCCTTCCCTCTTTTCGAAATCGATGCGGGGATCGACGAAGACATACATCAGGTCGGACAGGATCCCGACCACCAGACCGATCAGCCCGAAAATGAACAGGGTGCCGAAGATGACGGGGTAATCGCGCGCAACGGCAGCTTCAAACCCCAGCCGGCCCAGCCCATCGAGGCTGAAAATCGTTTCGATGATCAGGGAGCCGCCGAAGAACACCCCGATGAACACGGCGGGGAAACCGGCGATCACGATCAGCATCGCGTTGCGGAACACGTGACCGTAAAGCACGCGGCCTTCGCTCAGCCCCTTGGCGCGGGCGGTCATCACGTAATGTTTCTTGATCTCGTCAAGGAAACTGTTCTTGGTCAGCAGGGTCAGCGTGGCGAAGGCCGAAATGGTCGAGGCCAGAACCGGCAGAGAGATATGCCAGAAATAGTCGGCGATCCTGCCGAACCAGGACATCTGGTCCCAATTGTCCGATGTCAGCCCGCGCAGCGGGAAGACCTGCCAATAGGATCCGCCGGCGAGCAGCACCAGCAGAAGGATCGCGAACAGGAAGCCGGGGATCGCATAGGCCACGATGATCAGCCCGCTGGTCCAGGTGTCGAAGCGGCTGCCATCCTGCACCGCCTTGCGGATGCCCAGAGGGATCGACACGACATAGGCGATCACGGTGGACCACAGGCCCAGAGTGATCGAAACCGGCATCTTTTCGATCACTAGGTCGACCACGCTGATCGCGCGGAAATAGCTTTCGCCGAAATCGAAGCGGACATAGTTCCACAACATGTTGAGGAAGCGTTCCAGCGGCGGCTTGTCGAAGCCGAATTCCTTTTCCAGCTCGGCGATGAATTCCGGCGGCAGGCCGCGGGCGCCGAGATAACGATCGTCGCCCCCGTTTTCCCCAAGCTCGATATCGGTGCCGGTGCCGGATATCGATTCGAATACATCGCCCTGGCCCTGCACCTGGGCGATGATCTGTTCGATCGGGCCTCCGGGCACGAACTGAACCAACGCGAAATTGATGATCATGATCCCGATCAGAGTCGGGATCACCAGCATCAAGCGCCTTAAGATATATGCGCCCATTGCCCGCTTACCTCAGCGCGCCAGCCGCTTTCAGCGCCTCGTGCTTGTCGGCGTCGTACCACCAGAAATCCAGCTCCCCGAGCGAAAACGGCGGCAGCGGCTCTGGATAGTCATACATGTCGAAATAGGCGACCGTGTGGACATCCTTGAACCATTGCGGCACCCAGAACAGCTTGGCGCGCAGCACGCGATCCAGCGCACGGACGGATGTGCGCAGCTCGTCCTTGGTCTGGGCGGCGACGACGGTATCGATCAGGCTGTCCACCGCAGGATCGGAAATCCCCATCAGGTTGCGGGTGCTCTGATCCATCGCCTCGGACCCGAACCATTGTTTCAGGCCGGTCGAGGGTTCCAGCGCCATGCGGATTGAATGGGTGGTCATATCGAAATCGTATTCGCGCACCCGGTTGGTTTCCTGTGCCGGATCGACACGGTTGAGCGCGGCATCCACCCCCAGCCGCTTGAGGTTTTCGACATAGGGCAGGATCACCCGGTCGAAGGCGGGCGAGCTTTCGAGGAATTCCACGCGTAGCACTTTGCCGTCTTTACGGCGCAAGCCGTCATCGCCGACGATCCAACCCGCTTCATCCAGCAGGGCCGATGCCTTGCGCAGGTTGTTGCGGTCCAACTGCCGGGTCCCCGACAGCGGCGGAATGATCGCCTCGTCGGACAGGATCGACGCGTCGATCAGCCCCTGGTCCACCAAGGGCTGCAGCAGTGCCAGTTCACCCGCGTCGGGAGCGCCCTGCGCCTCGAGGTCGGAATTGCCCCAGAAGCTGCGTACCCGCGCATAGAGATCATAGAACAGTGATTCATTCGACCATTCGAAATTGAACAGCAGCCCGATCGCTTCACGCACCCGGCGATCCTGGAACTTCTCGCGGCGCAGGTTGAAGACGAAGCTCTGTGCCATGGCAAGATTGCCATCGGGCAGCTCTTCTTTTTTCACCCAGCCGTTTTCGAGCGCGGGGAATTCATATCCCGTCGCCCATTGCTTGGAGCTGTTTTCGGACCGGAACGTGTAGGCACCTGCCTTGAAGCCTTCGAAGGCGGCGTTGCTGTCGGCGAAATATTCCACCCGGATCTTGTCGAAATTGTTCCGCCCGACCGAAAGCGGCAGATCCTTGCCCCAGTAACCGTCGTTGCGCGCATATACGATGCGCTGGTTGATTTCATAGCTGTCCAGTTCATAGGGCCCCGACCCCATGATTGGGGTCAGCGACCCTTCGTCGAGCCGCGTACCGGTTTCCTCGAACCAGGATTTCGAAAAGGCGGGGAATATCCCGGCCAGGCCGATCCGGTCACGCACCGGGCTGTCTGCGTTGAAATTGAACCGGATGCGATGTTCGTCCAGCACCTCGACCGATGCGATCATCGCGCCGAACGCGGCCCGGAAGGACGGCAGCCCCTGTTCCATGAAGATGTCATAGGTGTATTTCAGGTCTTCCGCGTTCCAGGGCCGGCCATCCGCCATCCGCACTTCGGGGCGCAGATTGAAAATCACCCAGTCGATGCTTTCGGGATATTCGATCGTTTCGCAAAGCTGGCAGTACAGCGCGGTGGGATCATCGGCGAACGAAGTTAGCAGGTCCTCGTGCCCGATGGTGGACAGCGCCCCGGCTCGGCCCTTGCGGGTATAGAGGTTGAAACTGTCGAAGGTGCCCGGCGCCCAGATCGAAATCTCGCCGCCCTTGGGCGCATCAGGATTGACATAGTTCAGCTTTTCGTAATCCGGGCCGTAGACCAGTTCCCCGAAAAAATTGTACCCGTGGCTCTTGATGATCTTTTCCTCGGCCTTGGCCATCTGGGCCATTCCAAGCAGCGCCAGCGCCGTCAGACCGGTGCCAAGCCATTGTTTCGGGGAAAGACGCGGGGCGGGGATCGCTTGGGCAGCGGTCTTGTTCATTCCGGAAATCCTCCTGCTGGCGGAAAGCTTTGTGCTTTTCTTGTTGGCTTCAAGCTAAGCCGCGAGGCTTGATACAATCAAGCCGCTATTACGCTGACAGGAGATGAATTCCGCGTGTACTGCGCCTGCGGACAAAAAAACCGCCGCCCGGGCCGGGCAGCGGTTCGAATTTCTGACTTTCCGTAAATCCGGATCAGTCGTCCAGGCTGGCCAGGTAAGCCACCAGGTTGGCCCGGTCGGTTTCCTTCTTCAGGCCCGAGAATGACATCTTGGTGCCCGGCGCGAACCCTTTCGGGTTTTCCAGGAAATGGTTCAGGTTTTCCGGGGTCCAGACATCGGCAACCGCAACCAGGCTGCCCGAATAACCAAACCCGTCGACCGAACCGACATCACGACCGACCACCCCGAACAGATGCGGGCCGGTCGCGTTGGCACCATCCTCGATCTTGTGGCAGGCCTTGCACTTCGAAAAGACCTTGGCGCCTTTGTCGACATCGGCCGCGGCCAGCAGTTCTTCGAAGCTGGGGCCTTCTTCGGCGGCTTCTGCGCCGTGGCCATCACCTTCGCCGGTTTCAATGACATAGGCCTGCGCGTGTTCGTCGCCGTGGCCGCCTTCCGTCGAATACAGCGTCTCTGCGGCCCAGTTGCCGAGCAGGAACACAAGAAGCGTCCCGCAGAGCGCGGCACCGGCCTTGGTAAGGGTCATCGTATCAAGCATGGGTCGCCCATCCGTTTCATGTCCGTCGGCGCGTATGTATCCGCTTCCCCTTGTCTTGTGCAAGGTGTAGTTTGCGCCACCAAGCAGCCATACGGCGCAAAGGGACAGGAATATTACATATGACCAAGCGGATTGCATTTCAGGGCGAACCCGGCGCCTATTCCCACGAAGCCTGTCACAAGGCACGCCCCGACATGGAAGCCCTGCCCTGCCGGACATTCGAAGACGTGATCGGGTCGGTACGCAGCGGAGAAGCGGAGCTTGCCATGCTGCCGATCGAGAACAGCACCTACGGCCGGGTCGCCGACATTCACCGGCTGCTGCCCGAAAGCGGATTGCACATCATCGATGAAACTTTCGTGCGGGTGCGGATCGCATTGATGGCCAATCGCGGCGTCACGCTGGATCAGATCAAGACGGTACATGCCCATCTGGTATTGCTGCCGCAAAGCGCGAATTTCCTGAAACTGCACGGGATCCGCGGCGAAGCCTATGCCGACAGCGCCGGCGCGGCCGCCGTCCTTGCTGAAAGCGGCGAAACGGGCCGGGGCGTTCTGGCCTCCGAGCTGGCGGCCGAGATCTACGGCCTGAACGTTCTGGCACGCGATGTCGAAGATCACGGCCACAACACCACCCGGTTCCTAGTCATGTCGCGCGAGCCAAATCACGACCGGCGCGGCGATGCCGGAATGATGACCACCTTCGTGTTCCGGGTCCGCAACATCCCGGCCGCGCTTTACAAGGCGATGGGCGGTTTCGCCACCAATGGCGTGAACATGACCAAGCTGGAAAGCTACATGGTCGGCGGGTCCTTCACCGCGACTCAGTTCTATGCCGATATCGAAGGGCACCCGGATGATCCGAATGTGAAGCTGGCCTTGGAAGAGCTGGAATATTTCACCACCCACCTGAAGATTCTCGGCGTCTACCCGGCCGAGAAGCGGCATCACTGAACCGGCTGACGGGACGGGAAAACATCACCTCGCAAAAGAAAACACCCCGCCGATGGCGGGGTGTTTTTTATGCTCCGTGGTGCGGCAGCTGTCAGTGCAGCTTGTCGTCCACTTCAGCGATTGCCGCGTCGATCAGCTTGTTACCGGCCGCGGCGGTCATCTTCTTGGCGATCACGTCATTGGCGGCGCCAACGGCGATGTTGATCGCGGCATCACGGACTTCCTTGACGGCAGCGGCTTCGGCCGATGCGATCTGGTCCTGCGCGGCCTGCAGACGGCGGGCGATGGATTTTTCCAGTTCTGCCTTGGCCTGCTCGGCGAAGATACCAGCCTCGTCCTTGGCATGCGCCACGATACGATCGGCCTGTTCCTGAACTTCCTGCTGCTTGCGCTCGTAAGAAGCCAGGACAGCCTGGGCTTCCTCGCGCAGGGCGCGGGCTTCATCCAGTTCCGACTTGATACCCTCGGCACGCTTGTCCAGCATACCGCCCAGCATGCCCGGCACCTTGAAATAGAACAGCACCGCGATGAACAGGATGAAGGCCAGCAGCACAATGAAGTTGGTATTGTGCAGCGAGAAGAACGGTCCCGAGGCGGCAAAGGCGGGGCTGGCCGCGGTCAGGGCGAAAAGAACTGCCAGTTTACGCATATCCCTTACCCCTCGATCCGGGCAGCCACGGCTGCTTCCACGGTTTTCGCATCGGCGTCGCTGCCCAGGGCGGCGATGATTTCCGCGGCGGTGTCCTTGGCAACATCCTTGATGCTGTCCAGGGCGTTCGCGCGGATCTCGGCGATGGCTTTTTCGCTTTCGGCCAGTTTTTCGGCGATCTGGGCGTCGGCCTTTGCCGTCGCTGCGTCCAGTTCGGCCTGCATTTCGGCCTTGGTTTCAGCGGCGATGCGTTGTGCTTCGGCACGTGCCTCGGCCAGGGCCTTGTTATAGGCCTCTTCCGCTTCGACCGCTTTCGCCTTCAGCTCTTCAGCCTTGGCGATGTCGTTAGTGATGGTCCCCTGACGCTCGGCCAGAACCGCCGCAATGCGGGGCAGCGCGATGCGCGACAGGACGAAATAGATCACGACCAGCGTGACCAGAAGCCAGAAAATCTGGTTGCCCCAGTTCGAAAAATCCAGCTGCGGCATGCCAGGTGCGGAAGCGGCTGCTTCGTGTGCGCCCTGTGCGGCCTCAGTGGCCTGTCCTGCGGCTTCGTGCGTATTGCTCGCCATGACGTCCTCCTTGGGAACTTCCGGTTACACCGGGCGGACGCGAAGCGCCCACCCGGCCGTAAGGATGTGTTCCGTAAGGATTAGACGGCGAACATCAGCAGCAGAGCGACGAGGAACGAGAAGATCCCCAGTGCTTCTGCGAACGCGATGCCGATGAACAGGGTCGCGGTCTGCGACGCGGCTGCCGACGGGTTGCGCAGTGCGCCTGCCAGGTAGTTACCTGCAACGTTGCCAACACCGATTGCGGCTGCGCCCGAACCGATTGCTGCCAGGCCTGCGCCGATATGTGCCAGTTCGCCTTCCATGATGTATCTCCTTACGATTGGAAGTTGGTATAGATAGGATTCTTTGTCGGACCTTAGTGCGACGGATGCAGCGCATCCTTCAGATACACGCAGGTCAGAATGGTGAACACGTAGGCCTGGATGAAGGCCACCAGGACCTCAAGACCGTACATGGCGGTGATCGCGACCACCGAAACCGGGCTGACAACCGCAATGGCTGCGAAACCGGCGAAAACCTTGATCACCGCGTGGCCCGCCATCACGTTGCCAGCAAGACGAATGCTGTGGCTGACGGGGCGCACGAAGTAGGAAATCAGTTCGATCACGGCCAGGATCGGGCGCAGCGGCAGCGGTGCCGAGCTGACCCAGAACAGGCCGAGGAAACCGGCGCCGTTCTTGACGAAACCGACGATTGTCACGGTCAGGAACACCAGCAGGGCCAGCACCACGGTCACCGCGAAATGCGAAGTGGTGG
>JAWVXM010000032.1:0-16402 GCA_033723255.1 Thalassovita sp. | reverse complement strand
TATGCGGAGCGTGGGATCACCTGTTTGCAATGCTATGCCACCGCCGATCTGGGCAACATCGCTTACGAGTCGCCCGCGCAGGAGGGGATGATCGTCGATGAGGGCGTGATCGTGGAGATCGTCCGCCCCGGCACCGGCGATCCGGTGCCCGAAGGTGAGGTGGGCGAGGTGGTGGTCACATCGCTGAATCCCGATTACCCGCTGATCCGTTTCGCCACCGGCGACCTGAGTGCTGTGATGGCGGGGGAAAGCCCCTGTGGTCGCACCAACACGCGGATCAAGGGCTGGATGGGCCGTGCCGATCAGACCACCAAGATCAAGGGCATGTTCGTGCGTCCCGAACAGGTGGCGCAGCTGGTCGCCAAGCATGACGAGATCGTCAAGGCGCGGGTGATCGCCGGGCGCGACGGCGAAATGGACACGATGACGGTTCAGATCGAAACCGAAGCGCAGGACGCCGATTCCTATGCGGCATCGGTTGCCGATGTGCTGAAGCTGAAGGGCAAGATTCAGCTGGTTTCGCCCGGGTCTTTGCCCAACGACGGAAAAGTTATCGAGGATCAGCGCACTTACGACTAAGCTGAGGGCAGAATCCGAAGGAGATCTGCCATGCGAATGATATCCGTCTTCACCGCTCTTGCGGTCACGATGCTGCTCTGGGGCGCAGATGCACGGGCCGCGGATTACGCGCTGATCCTGTCCAACAGGACCTATGACAACGCCGCCGCGGAACCGGACGCCGCATCCTATGACGCCTGGGCGGATATGCTGGGTGATGCCGGATTCGAGGTTTTCGGCGGGCAGGATTCGAAAACCTCGACGATGCTCCGTGCGATGGGCGAATTCCGCGACGCTCTGGAGACCGGCTATAACGGCCGGATCATCGTGGTGGTGTCGGGGCGCATGGTGTCGAGTGAGACCGACAGCTGGCTTCTGGGGCGTGAATACCGCGATCTTTCGTCTTTGAATGTCGGGGTGCAGGGCCTGTCCCTTGGCGCGCTCAACGCCCTTCTGGGCGAATTCCAGGGGCATGGGCTGATGATCGTCGCGCCGTCCTGGAGCAGCCGTGAGACCGCCGGGCCGGGATTGCAGGCCGGGGCCGGGACCCTGACGCCGGCGCAGGGCGTGGGGCTGCTGACGGGCGACGCGGACAAGATCCGGTCGTTCATGGCAAGGGATTTCCTGCCCTCGGGCGTGCTGGGCCACGTTGTGGACAAGCTGCCGCGCGGCGTCACGCTGGACGGGTTCGTTCCGCGCGATATCCCCCTCGGCGGCGGGGCGGGTGACACGCTTGAACAAAGCGATGTTGCTTACTGGAGCGCGGCGCGCGACATGGATATGGTCGCCGCCTATCGTGCCTATCTCAACCGCTTTCCGGACGGGTTGTTCGCAGCCGAGGCGCGCCGTCTGATCGCGGCCGAGGAAGAGCCGGCAAAGCCGCGCAACCGCGCCGAAGAGGAAGAAAAGGCACTCGGCCTGACGCGCGATGAACGCCGGAGCATCCAGAGCGACCTGACGCTGCTGGGTTTCAATACCTACGGCGTGGACGGTATTTTGGGAGCCCGAAGCCGAGCCGCGATCCGTTCCTATCAGGCCAGCCGGAATTATCCGCAGACGTCCTACCTGACAGCGGCGCAGGTGGCGCGGATCCATCGCGAGGCCGATGCCCGCCGAGCCGAGATGCGGCGCGAGGACGAAGCCTATTGGCGACGCACCGGCGCGCTTGGGACGGAACAGGGATACCGCGATTATCTCGACCGCTATCCGAACGGGATCTATGCCGAAACCGCGCGGGCACGGCTGGCGGAGATCGACCGGCCCTATCGCGAAGAAATCGCCTGGGATCGGGCGCGCCGGGAGGACACGATCGAGGCCTATCGCGATTTCCTGCGCGATTATCCCCTCAGCCGGCACGCGCGGGAGGCCCGTGACCGCATCGCCGAACTGGAACGGGAAGAGGCAAACCGAGATCAGATCGAAAAGGACAAGGCCGAGGAAGCGGCGGTGGCGGGCAATCCCGTCTCACGTATGCTGATCGAACGGTCGCTGGACAATGGCGGCTACAACCCGGGCACGGTGGACGGCATATTCGACAACCGTACCCGCAATGCCATACGCCGGTTCCAGCGCGCCAACGGATTGCCGGTGACCGGTTACGTGTCGCAGGCCACGATGCTGCGGCTGACCGTCGGGATCCTGCGCTAAGTCAGCGCTGGTAGACATAGGTGCCGGGGGCGGGCGCCAGCGGCGGGTATCCCTTTTTCGGCGCGCCCATCGCGGGCGGTATCACGGTAGTGGCACCCGATTGCCGCGCGCGCAGCCAGTCGGCCCATTCCGGCCACCACGATCCTTCCTTGGGCGTGTGCGCCGCGACCCAACTGTCGGGGTCGCTGTAAAGCGCATCCGCGCGCCGGAACCCGATGCGGTAATGGCGATTTGGGTGGCCCGGCTCACTGACGATGCCGCCGTTATGGCCACCCTTGGTCAGCACGAAGGTCAGGTCACCATCGGTAAAGAGCTTGGTCTTGTAGACAGACCGCCAGGGCGCGATGTGATCCTTTTCGGCGGCCACGACGAAAATGGGCGCCTTGATGTCCTTCAGCGCGATCACCCGCCCATCGACGGCGAAGCGGCCGGCGGTCAGGCGGTTTTCCATGAACAGCCCCCGCAGGTATTGCGAATGCATCTTGTAGGGCATCCGCGTCGCATCCATGTTCCAGACCGATATATCGGCTTGCCGGTCTTCCAGCCCCATCAGGTAGCGACGCACGGCGCGGGTCCAGATCAGGTCCTCGGCGCGAAGCGCCTGGAAGGCGCCGCTCATCTGTTTCTGGTCGAGATAGCCCTGCGCCCACATCATGTCTTCGAGATAGGATACCTGGCTTTCGTCGAGGAACAGCATCAACTCGCCGGCCTCGGTGAAATCGGTCTGGGCCGCCAGCAGGGTGATCGAGGCCAGCCGGTCATCGCCGTCGCGGGCCATGGTGGCCGCCGCGATCGACAGGATGGTGCCGCCAAGGCAATAGCCGCAGGCATGGACTTTCCGGTTCGGAATAATGCTGGAAATCGCGTTGAGCGCCGCCATCACGCCGTCCTGCCGGTAATCTTCCATCGACAGGTCACTCTGGTCGGCATCGGGGTTGACCCAGGAAATCGCGAAGACCGTGAAGCCCTGCGAAACAAGATAGCCGATCAGCGAATTGTGCCGGCTGAGATCAAGGATGTAATATTTCATGATCCAGGCCGGCACGATCAGAATCGGTTCGGGATGAACCCTCTCGGTCTGCGGGCTGTACTGGATCAGTTCGAACAGGTCGTTGCGATACACCACCTTTCCCGGGGTGGCGGCCAGTGTTTCGCCGACGTGGAATTCCGCGGGGGCTTCAAACGGTTCCTTGGTGACGAAGTTCGAGATGTCCTCGGCCAGGTTCTGCAACCCGTCGATAAAAGATTGCCCCTTGGTCTGGCCCGCCATTTCCAGGATTTCGGGATTGAGCATCGGCATGTTCGACGGCGCGATGGCATCGAGCATCTGGCGGACCATGAAGGATACCCGGTCGGTGTTCTTCTTCTGCGCGCCGGGGACGCAACAGGTGGCGTGATCCCACCAGTCCTGCACCGCAAGGAAGCTTTGCTGCATTATCGAAAACGGCGGCTTGGCCCAGCTTGGATAGGAGAAACGGTGATCGTTTCCGTTGGTCTTGAAAGGCAGGTCGGGGTCTCCGGAAAACTGGTCCGTGGCGAATGTCGCCAGTTTGAACATGTTCTTCTGCGCCTGAGCGATCAATTCGGATTGCCGACCCGGCGCGAAGACCAGATGCGCCGCCCAGTCGACCCAGGCTTCGGACGCGGCATAGGGCGACAGGCCCGCGGTGAATTTCGCCATGGCGGCCCGCAGCGCCCGGTCCAGCGCGTCATGCGGGTGGGGCGTGGTGTCGGGTGCCTTGTGATTCGGCAGCGGTGCGGGTTTTGCCGGGCTGGCCGCCGCGGGCGGGTTTTCGGCTTGGGGAAGTAGTATGACGGTCGTCTTCGAGTCTGGCGCGGTCATGACATGTCTCATTTCGTGAAACTTGCCATGATCCTTGCGATGATTCGGCCTGCCGTTTTATGACACAGATCAGATTGACCCGGCCGCGCAGCCATCGCCGGGGCGGGTGCTGACCCACTGGGCGACGGGATGCGGAATGCATCTTGCCCGGGCAAAGAAAAAGACCGCCTCGGAAACCGAAGCGGTCTTCTTCGTAAGCTTGTCAGCTGTGCTCAGCCCTGACGGGCTTTGAAGCGGCGCTGCGTCTTGTTGATGACGTAAACGCGGCCTTTACGGCGCACGACACGGCAGTCGCGGTGACGCTGCTTCAGCGAGCGGAGCGAGTTCTTGACCTTCATGGCCTTTCTCCTTCATTCGCGGCGCGCCATTGCGCCTTGGGTTTGCGGGTCGCTTCCGGGGAAGCGAAGTAAATGGTGGGCGATACAAGGATCGAACTTGTGACCCCTTCGATGTCAACGAAGTGCTCTACCGCTGAGCTAATCGCCCGTATTTGTCCAGTCTGGCCCCGTGCCCCAAGAAAAGGGGCGCGGAATTCCGCGCCGGTTCGCGCTCTATAAAAGGAGTCGCGGGGGGGATCAAGGGCTTTTGGCAACAAGAATATTCAGGCTATGATATTTTCTGAAAGGGAGCCCGCATTGCCCAAGGCCGCATTCGAGATCATACACCCGGAAAAACGCACGACCAGCGTTGTTTTTGCCTCGCCGCATAGCGGGCGCGATTACCCGGCTTCCTTCCTTCGTGGAACCATCCTGGATCAGCATATGATCCGCAGTTCCGAAGATGCCTTTGTGGATCAGTTGTTTGACTGCGCGCCGAGCTGCGGCGCGCCTTTCCTGCTGGCCGGTGCGCCGCGGGCCTATATCGACCTGAACCGCAGCGCCGAGGAACTGGACCCGGCATTGATCGAAGATGTGAGCGGTGGCGGACGCAATCCGCGAATCGCCTCCGGTCTGGGGGTCGTGCCGCGCGTGGTGGCCAACGGGCGGCCAATCTATAATGGCAAGATCTCTCTGTCCGAGGCGCAGAAGCGGATCAACAGCTACTGGGTGCCCTATCATCAGGCGCTGCAGAAGCTGCTGGACGATTCGCACGCGCGTTTCGGCGCAGCGATCCTGATCGATTGCCATTCCATGCCGCATGAGGCGCTGGACAATATCGTCCGGTCCGGTGCGCCGCGTCCGGATATCGTGCTGGGCGACCGGTTCGGGGCTTCCGCCGCGGCGGAAATCGTCGATCAGATCGAAACCGCTTTCATGAAGGCCGGATTGCGGGTGTCCCGCAATACGCCCTTCGCGGGGGCCTATACCGCGCAGCATTACGGCCGGCCGTCGCGGCGTCAGCACACGGTGCAGATCGAAATCGACCGGTCGCTTTACATGAACGAACAGATGATCCGCCCCAACAACAACTTCAACACCTTCCGTAGCCTCCTTTGCGAGGTGATCGGGCACATCGCGGAAATCGGTGCGCAGAGCCGCCGGCTGGCGGCGGAATGATCACCGCAATGCTCGGCCTTTCCTGATCGCGTCCTTGCCGAAGCGTTCGCGAATCGCATCGGTGGCGCGTTCGACCCTGCCGCGGGTCGCCGCCCCGGGGTCGAGCAAATCGCCTTCCAGGTCGGCCTGGCTTTCGGGGCAAAGCTCCGACAGCCCGACCCCGATCAGCCGGTATGACCCGGTGCCGGGCAACTGATCGAACAGTGCCCGCGCGTTGCGATAGATCGCGTCGGCCAGCTGTGTCGCGCCATGCAGCTTGCGGCGGCGGGTCACCGTCTTGAAATCGGACCGCTTCAGCTTCAGCGTCACGACCCGGCCGGCAAGATCCTTGGCCTTGGCCCGGTCCGCGACCTTTTCGGCCATCCGCCACAGGTGGCCATCCAGTATGTCGCGGTCGAAGGTGTCTTCGAAGAAGGTCGTTTCGTTGGAAATCGATTTGACCGGTTCGTGCGCGGTGACGCGGCGCCGGTCCTGTCCGCGCGCAAGGTGCCAGAGCCGGTCGCCCATCGATCCGAACCGACGGTGCAGGTCGTCGCGGTCCCATCGCAGCAGGTCGGTGAAGGTGCGGATCCCGGCCTTGTCCAGCGCGTCCTGCGTGGCGCGGACGACGCCCCAGATCATCCGCACCGGCTTGTCATGCAGGAAATCGGCGGTTTCCGCCTTGCCGATCACCGAAAAGCCGCGCGGTTTCTGCAGGTCGGAAGCGACCTTGGCGAGAAACTTGTTGTGGCTGAGCCCGATCGACCCCGTGACACCCAATTCGTCCTTCATCCGCTTGATCATCCGCGCCAGCATCACCGCGGGCGCCGCGCCGTGCAGCCGTTCGGTGCCGGAAAGATCCATGAAGGCTTCGTCCAGCGACAGGGGCTGCACGTCCGGCGTCAGCTCCAGCATCATCCGCCGGATTTCGCGCGACACGTCGGCATAGACCTGCATCCGCGGCTTGATCACCACCGCGTCGGGGCACAGTTTCAGCGCCTGAAACATCGGCATGGCCGAATGCACGCCGCGAATGCGGGCGACATAGCAGGCGGTGGACACGACGCCGCGCCGCCCGCCGCCGATGATCACGGGTTTGTCGGCCAGATCGGGATTGTCGCGCTTTTCGACGGACGCATAGAAGGCGTCGCAATCCATATGCGCGATGGACAGGGTAAACAGTTCGGGGTGGGTCACGACCCTTGGGCTGCGGCAGGCGGAACAGCGCGTGCCGGTGTCGGAAATCGTCATGCAATCTCGACAGAGCGATGGCATTGATCGGTCGGTCCCCAAAAGCAGGTCAGGATCCATATATGGCCGTCGCGAATGAGAATACAGCATTTCCGGGCGCGATGCTGGTACATCCCGGGGCGATCACGCATTTTGCTGCAGGGGCTGTATTCCGGCCCGGAACAAAGCCGCAGGCCGGGCAGGTGCGGCCCGTCAGCTGTTGGGGGACTGCGCCTGCGGGCTGTTCATTTCCGCGATGATCGATTCCGCTGCCGCGCGCGGATCTTCCGCCTGCCATATCGGGCGGCCCACCACGATGTGATCGACCCCGTCGGCCACGGCCTGTGCCGGGGTGGCGATGCGTTTCTGGTCGCCCAGGGCAGCGCCGACCGGGCGCACGCCGGGGGTCACGATCAGCCGGCCCTCGGCTTCGGGCAGGGCGCGGATGCGGGCGGCTTCCTGCGGCGAGGCGATCACGCCGTCCGCGCCGGCTTCAAACGCGCGCGCGGCGCGTTCCAGCACCAGGTCGGCCACATCGCCCGGTTTGATCAGGCTGGCATCGAGATCGGCGCGATCCAGCGAGGTCAGGATCGTCACCGCGAGGATTTTCAGGTCCTTGCCCGCCGCGCCTTCCTTGGCCGCGCGCACCACGTGCGGGTCACCATGCACGGTCAGGAAGTCGATATCGAACTGCGCCAGCCCGCGCACCGCGTTTTCCACCGTCGCGCCGATGTCGAACAGTTTCATGTCGAGGAAGATGCGCTTGCCGAAATCCTGCTTCAGCTCGTTCGCCAAGGCCAGTCCGCCCCCCGTGAGCATGCCCAGTCCGATCTTGTAGAAGGACACGGTATCGCCCAGCTGTTCGGCAAGGCGCAGGCCTTCGAGGGCGTTGGGAACATCGAGGGCTACGATCAGGCGGTCATCGGCGTGCATCTGGATCTCCTGCGGATGGATTTTGCTTTCCCTAATCGGCAATGGGCCAAGTCACAAGCGGTTGCCATAGATCCAGTCCATATCCGGGTTTTCGGTGCAATACATATGTACCCAGATATAGGACTGCTGGAACAGGGCAAGGATCAGCGCGTTCCAGCTGTCGCACAGCAGCGCAAGGCCCCACAGCCCGGAAAACACCACCCCGTACATGGCGTTGGAGGTGTAACGGAAGGCGCCCTTGTCGACCAGCGGCATCGCGGCGAAGTGATCGCGGAAATGATCGCCGCCAAGGGCGCGGGGCAGGGTGAAGTAGACCAGTGTCGAGTGCATCGCCCAGACCGCGAGGGCAAGAAGGGTCAGCCCGACGGGCCAGCCGATCCAGGCCGGCAGGCCTATTTGCGCCGGATCGGCCCTGCCGGTCAGCAGCACCGTGACCGGGCGGGCGACCAGCAGCGGCAGGAAAAGCGCCCGCCATATCGCCATGTCGTTCCGCCCGAACAGGCGGGACATCAGGTTGCGATGCAATTGCACCCGGAAAACGAAGGCGACCATGACCTGATGCAGCAGCGCCAGCGCGATCGATAGCCGCGCCCAGCCAACCGAGGTCAGGCCGAAAAGCGGTTCGGCGCCTTGGGGCGCACGCATCAGGGCAAGGGCGCCGGCGGTCATCAGCAAGGCGATCCCCAGGTGCTGCGGCTGCCCTTCCAGCATATCGGCGGCAGTCGATCGGGATCGGATTTCTGACAGACGTGACATCGCGTTCACCCGGAAACCATGGGTGAACTATGATGGCGCGCCCTGCCGGCGGTCAAGCAATGGTGGGGCGTTCGGCCAGAATTCCCGGGGCAAAGGACAGTTCGCGGCGACCGCTGCGGTATTCGGGCATTTTTCGCAGTTGCCGCAGCGCCTCGGTGATCAGCGCCTCACGCGGTGCCCGACCGGCGATTCCGGCAACGGCGTAATGGACCTGCACCTGACGTTCTTCCGAATGCAGCGATACGAAACCCGATGTGCGGCCGGCTGCCGGGATCCCGCGCAGCTGAGATACTTCTATATGCGTGATATACATGGTCACGCCTCCTTGCTGGTTCACGAACTCCGAACACGGGGGCAACCACCCCCGTTATGGATCCAGTACGGCGCAAAGCCGCGATTGTTGACTCTGTTTGTTGCCGGGGCTTGAACTGTGTATCGAAAACCCCCAACTCATTCAGGAGGCCCGGAAAAAGGGGCGTGCCGCGAAGCGGGCGCTGCAGGGATCGGGCGCTTGATAAAAGGAGAGCAACGATGGACTTGAACAAGTTCACCGAACGGTCGCGTGGTTTCATTCAGGCGGCACAGACGATTGCGATGCGGGAAAACCATCAGCGTCTGGTTCCCGAACATATTCTCATGGCATTGATGGACGACGATCAGGGGCTGGCGGCCAACCTGATCAAACGCGCGGGCGGGGCACCCGAACGCGTGACCGAAGCGGTTGAGGCCGCCATGGCCAAGCAGCCGAAAGTGTCGGGCGATGCCGGCCAGGTCTATATGGACAACGCCACCGCCCGGGTGCTGGACGAGGCCGAGAAGATCGCCAAGCAGGCCGGCGACAGCTTTGTGCCGGTCGAACGGTTGCTGATGGCGCTGGCGATGGTGAAATCCAAGGCCAAGGATGCGCTGGAGGCCGGCGCGGTGTCGCCGCAGAAGCTGAACGCCGCGATCAACGATATCCGCAAGGGCCGCACCGCCGATACCGCGTCGGCGGAGGAAGGTTACGACGCGCTGAAGAAATATGCCCGTGACCTGACTGAAGCGGCAGAACAGGGCAAAATCGACCCGATCATCGGCCGGGACGAGGAAATCCGCCGGTCGATGCAGGTGCTCAGCCGCCGGACCAAGAACAACCCGGTGCTGATCGGTGAACCGGGCGTCGGCAAGACCGCGATCGCCGAAGGTCTGGCGCTGCGGATCATCAACGGCGACGTGCCCGAAAGCCTGAAGAACAAGAAGCTTCTGGCGCTGGACATGGGCGCGCTGATCGCCGGTGCGAAATACCGTGGCGAATTCGAGGAGCGCCTGAAGGCGATCCTGAAGGAAATCGAAGCCGCCGCAGGCGAAATCATCCTGTTCATCGACGAGATGCACACGCTGGTGGGGGCCGGGAAAACCGATGGCGCGATGGATGCCGCCAACCTGATCAAGCCGGCGCTGGCGCGGGGCGAATTGCACTGCATCGGCGCGACCACGCTGGATGAATATCGCAAATACGTGGAAAAGGACGCGGCGCTTGCCCGCCGGTTCCAGCCGGTGATGGTGGAAGAGCCCACCGTCGAGGACACGATTTCGATCCTGCGTGGCATCAAGGAAAAATACGAACTGCACCACGGCGTGCGGGTGTCGGATTCGGCACTTGTCGCGGCGGCGACCCTGTCGCATCGCTATATCACCGACCGGTTTCTGCCGGACAAGGCGATCGACCTTGTGGATGAGGCCGCCAGCCGGTTGCGGATGGAGGTGGACTCCAAGCCCGAGGAGCTCGACCAGCTGGACCGGCAGATCCTGCAGATGCAGATCGAGGTCGAGGCGCTGAAGCTGGAAGACGACGCCGCGTCGAAGGACCGTCTGGAAACGCTTGAAAAGGAACTGTCGGACCTGCAGCAGCGCAGTGCCGCGATGACCGCCAGCTGGCAGGCCGAGCGTGACAAGCTGGCCTCGGCCCGCGACCTGAAGGAACAGCTGGACCATGCCCGCGCCGAGTTGGAAATCGCCAAGCGCGAAGGCAACCTGGCCAAGGCCGGGGAGCTGTCCTATGGCGTCATCCCGGGGCTGGAAAAGCAGCTTTCCGAAGCCGAGCAGCAGGAAGAGCAGGGCATGATGGTCGAAGAGGCCGTGCGCCCCGAACAGATCGCGGCCGTGGTCGAACGCTGGACCGGCATTCCGACCGCGAAGATGCTGGAAGGCGAACGCGAAAAGCTGCTGCGCATGGAAGAGGATCTGCACGCCCGTGTCATCGGCCAGAACGCTGCGGTGACCGCCGTGTCCAACGCGGTGCGCCGGGCGCGCGCGGGTCTGAACGATGAAAACCGTCCGCTCGGGTCGTTCCTGTTCCTCGGGCCGACGGGCGTGGGCAAGACCGAGCTGACCAAGGCGGTGGCCGATTTCCTGTTCGACGACGACAATGCGATGGTGCGCATCGACATGTCGGAATTCATGGAAAAGCATTCCGTTGCCCGCCTGATCGGTGCGCCTCCGGGCTATGTCGGCTATGACGAGGGCGGGGTTCTGACCGAAGCCGTTCGTCGCCGCCCCTATCAGGTGGTGCTGTTCGACGAGGTCGAAAAGGCGCATCCGGACGTGTTCAACGTGCTGCTGCAGGTTCTCGATGACGGTGTGCTGACCGATGGTCAGGGCCGCACGGTGGATTTCAAGCAGACGCTGATCGTGCTGACATCCAACCTGGGCGCGCAGGCGCTGAGTCAGCTGCCGGATGGTGCCGATGCGTCAGATGCCAAACGCGACGTGATGGATGCGGTGCGGGCCCATTTCCGCCCCGAATTCTTGAACCGTCTGGACGAAACGATCATCTTCGACCGGCTGGGCCGGGCCGATATGGACGGCATCGTCGATATTCAGCTGCGCCGTCTGGCCAGGCGCCTGGCTGGCCGCAAGATCGCGCTGGAGCTGGATGAGGCGGCCAAGAAATGGCTGGCCGATGAAGGCTATGATCCGGTCTTTGGCGCGCGACCGCTGAAGCGGGTGATCCAGCGCGCCTTGCAGGATCCGCTGGCCGAGCTGTTGCTGGCCGGGGACGTCAAGGATGGCGATACTGTTGCGGTGTCTGCCGGGGCGGACGGATTGATCATCGGTGATCGGGTCGGGGCATCGAACCGCCAACCGCCCGAGGATGCGGTGGTGCACTGATCCGGACCGTACAGAAAATGGTAAGTCCGCCCCGAAAGGGGCGGGCTTCTCTCTTGGCGCGGGAGGAAGCCGCGCTTTCAATGGGCGCCGATGTCAATCGCCGTCCATGATGTAATGCTGGGCAGGGGTGAGGTGGTAGCTCCACTCGAGGCCGGCATTCTTCCAGCCGTTCAGTTCGCGGTGCCCGGCATGAGGGCCTTCGGCCATCTTGTCACCTTCGAAGCCGTCGATCACGGAGTAGATCTTCATGTAGCCGAGTTCGTTCAGCAGGTTTGCTGCCTTTGCACTGCGCGACCCCGAGCGGCAGATCAGAACGATCGGTGCGTTCTCATCATAATCGAGGTCGCTCAGCAGGCTTTCGAAGGCGAATACGAAATCGGGATTGAACTGCAGCTTGTAGGTTTGCTTGTCGGGGTCGTAGACCGCATCCTTTGGCATAAGCATCAGGGGAATATTGGCGTTGACCCGGGTGGGCAGCCCGACAAAGGAAACCTCTGCACGGCTGCGTACATCGACGAACAGAATGCTTTCGTTTTGCAGCATTTTCGCGGCTTGGACAGCAGTCAGATAGAGACCCTCGCGCGTTTTCTTCTTGCTGGGAATATCGCTGCCGGCTGCAGCGGTGGTGGAAAAAAGAGCACCAATGAATGCGAGCACAGCCAGGGGTTTGAACAGGTTTGTCATGATGTTCATACGCCTCCTCGTTGGTAAAATGTTGTCATCGTCCTGTGCGTTCTTGAAATGTTGGGGAACAATGTTTGGACTGTCTTCTTTTCATCCAACCGCGCGGATCGTACGCCTCCCACAGGGGGGGGATTTAGCGATAACATGGCAAAGGTATGGGATATCCTACCTGCCCGATATCACGAATGCCCGACCAATGGTCGTCGGGCGGCAATGGCGTGCTCGCAATAGGGGAATTCAGCAGAGCGGCGACTGGAAATTACGCACCAGCGCAACCACCTGTTCGATCCGCGACGTACCGGTTTTCTGTTCGACGTTCTTCAGATGCCAGCGGGCTGTCGAAGGGGCCATACCTGCACTCGCGGCGAATTCGGCAAGCGATGCACCGGATCCGATGAAATTGGCCAGCCTCGCTTCGGTCTCGGTCAGTCCATAGGCTTCAGACAGCAGGCAGGACACGTTCGCGCAGGGGCATTCCACCGGCCGGACAATGATGGCGAGGTTGTCCGCCCCGTTTTCGGTGCCATGCTGGGGAAGGGGGATGAAATGCATGACCGCCAAGCCAGAATCCTTGTCGTGGATCGCGATCGGTTCAAGGGTCGCGATCCCGGTTTCGTCCGGGCAGCTTGTCGCGAGGCGCAGGGCTTGCCCCAGCTTTTCGTTCTGGTGACCCTCGATCTGAATGCGGGCATCGCGGGATAGCCAGAGGAAGGAATTGGCCGACTGCAATTCCTGCGCAGCCTCGTTCATCAGGAGCACCTTCAGGTCCCGCTGCACGATAAAGACAGGAAGATGAAGATGGTCCAGCAATGCATGCACCCCCATCCTTTCATTTTCCTGCCGATGGAAATGGCGCCGCAGCTGCATCATCCGGCGCAGATGCGGAAGGATGCTGGTCAGGAATTCTGCTTCATAGTCGAATTTGCGCTGTCCGCTTTCGCGGACGAAACCGATCCAGGTGTATTGATCCTGCCCGCTTTCCAGAACCGCGCCCAGCGATTGGCCGAAATGCTGCGGCCTGACCCATTCGTTGAAATAGCGCGTGGCGCGGTGATCGGGCGCGGATTCCTCCACGGTATGAAACTGATCGCGCGGCAAGCGTCGCAAGGCATCGAACCAGGTATTGTCGCCAAGGAAATCGCTGTCGTAGCTTTTCAGGAAGGCCGGGTCGAACCCGAAGCTGGAATGCGTGACGATCAATTGGTCCTGTGGGCGCTCGGTCACGATGTCGCCGGCGTCTGCCCCGATCATCCGGCCCAACTGCGGCGCCAGATCCTTCAGCGCCGCGTCTTCCTCCACGGCGGTGTAGATCAGGTCGATAGCTTCGTTCAGAATCGCGTTGTCCATGACCGGTTCCGTCATCCCGTTGCCAAACAGGATACCACCATGGGGTTTCGTCACAAAGTAGGGTTTCCCATAGGTGAGGCGACGAAAATGAGTCAATTTCCACATATCGGCGAGGCGTCGTTCCGAACAATCCCCTCTGAAATGAATAATCCCCGCGGCTTGGGCGGGGATCATTTCCGGTTGCTCGGGAACCTGAAGGGGTCATCTGAACGCCGAAAGCTTACTCCATCCCTATCGCCGAGCGCACGATGGTATCCAGAAGGGCCTGCACTTCCTGCATCGGACCTTCCGGGAAGGCCCGGTAGCCGATGATGGTCTCACCACTGTCCGGCAATTCCGCCACGAAGATGTCATAAGGGCAGAACCGGATATTCATCGGGTCCACCTCCATCACCTTGCGCGACAGCTTGGCCGAACAGAAGCTGAAAACATCGGAATGGGTGAAGATCGTTACGTCCGACCCCACGTCTTCGCGGGTCCGTTCCAGCATTTCGCCCACATGGCTCATGCCGTCGACCACCAGGCCCTGATCCAGGATCGCGTTTTCCAGGCCGAAGACGACATCTTCGAAACTGTCTTCGCTGGTATAGCTGACAAGGCCGTCTGCGCCGGCCGCACTGGCGGCCAGGGCAACGCCCGCAGCCAGAATGAGTGATTTCATGAAAGGTTCTCCCTTATGTTGGCTGTCGGGCAGCCGGTTATCCGGACACGCGAACCCGCAAACAATATGCCTCTTTGATGCAGGTCAAGCCCTCCGGGCCTGTTGCGGCATGGAACAGGCTTGGCGCGAATATTTCAAGACCGCCACGGAAATGTGAGACGTCGTGCTTTGGACCTGCGGAAAAGTCGCGATAGCTTGGCGGCGATCGCAGAACAAAGGACGCCCCGATGGCCGGACGCTGGAAAAACACCCTGACCGAAAATGACGTGAGCCCCGAAACCGCCTTTCTGAACCGGCGTCAGATCATGGCGGGTCTGGCCGGAATCGGGCTGGCCGGTGTCGGCGGCAGGGCGCAGGCGGCGCCGTTGCAGCCCAACAGTTGGGAAGACATCACCAGTTACAACAATTTCTATGAATTCGGCACCGGCAAGGATGATCCGGCCCGCAATGCCCATCGGCTGACCACGTCGCCCTGGACCGTCAAGATAGACGGGCTGGTCGACCGGCCCGGCGATTACGCGTTCGAGGATGTCCTCAAGAAGATGACGATCGAGGAACGCATCTATCGCTTCCGCTGCGTCGAGGCCTGGTCGATGGTGGTGCCCTGGAACGGGTTCGAACTGGCTGATCTGCTTGCTCTCGCCGGGGTGCAGTCGGGCGCGAAATACGTTGCCTTCGAAACCCTGCACCGGCCTTCTGAAATGCCGGGCCAGCGTGTGCCGGTACTCGACTGGCCCTATGTCGAGGGATTGCGGCTTGACGAGGCGATGCATCCGCTGACCCTGATGGCGACCGGCATCTATGGCAAACCCTTGCCCAATCAAGGCGGCGCGCCGCTGCGGTTGGTTGTGCCGTGGAAATACGGTTTCAAGTCGATCAAATCGGTGGTCCGCATCACCCTGACCGACCGGCAGCCGCCGACCAGCTGGAACAGGGCCAATGCGCGCGAATACGGGTTTTATAGCAACGTGAACCCGAAGGTGGACCATCCGCGCTGGTCGCAGGCGACCGAACGCAGGATCGGGGGCGGGCTTTTTTCCAAGCGCGTACCGACGCAGATGTTCAATGGCTATGACGAAGTTGCCTCGCTTTACAGCGGCATGGATCTGCGGAAACACTTCTGAATATGTCGCGGCCACGGGACATCGTGATGGTTTCGGTCCTGACCTGTCCCGAATGCGGGCATGCGCAGGCCGAAACCATGCCGGAAGATGCCTGCCAATGGTTTTATGAATGCCCGGGCTGCGCGGCGCTGCTGACCCCGCTTGCGGGCGATTGCTGCGTCTTCTGTTCCTATGGGACCCAACCCTGTCCCCCGATGCAGGCCGGGGCCGCATGTTGTGGAGGCAACAAATGACCGACTGGATCAACCGTACTGTCCGTCAACTGCCCAACTGGGCGGTCTACCTGATCGGGATGATGCCGATCCCCTATCTGTTCTGGCAGGGGCTGAACGGCGCGCTTGGGCCCGACCCGGTGAAGGCGCTGGAACATGCCTACGGGCTTTGGGCGCTGAACCTGCTCATCGCCGGGCTGGCGGTGACGCCGCTGCGCCGCCATGGCGGGATCAACCTGCTGAAGTTCCGCCGTGCCCTGGGCCTTCTGGCATTCGCCTATGTGGTCGCGCATCTCTCTGTCTGGGCGGTCCTGGACGTGCAGAGCCCGGGCCGGGTCTGGGCCGATATCCTCAAGCGGCCCTACGTGACCATCGGAATGGCTGCTTTCGTACTGATGCTGCCGCTGGCGCTGACCTCGAACAACGCATCGCTGCGCCGGCTCGGGCGCGGCTGGCGCAGGCTGCACCGGTTGACCTATGCGGTGGTCCTGCTGGGCGCGGTGCATTTCATCATGCTGGTGAAGGGATTTCCGCTGCAGCCTCTGATCTACCTGGCCGTGGTGTGCGTGCTGCTCGTGCTGCGGCTGAAACTGCCAACCCGGGTGCGCCTGGCCTGAACCCCGAAGCGGATTCGGGGCGTCGTACCATCCGAGTGCCCCGATTGCGCCGTCCGCCGTTCGACTCGGGCGAGTCTCGGCCGGTTTTGGGGGTATCTCTGTGGATAACTCAATATCTAGCGGAAG
Source organism: Thalassovita sp. (assembly GCA_033723255.1). Taxonomy (GTDB): domain Bacteria; phylum Pseudomonadota; class Alphaproteobacteria; order Rhodobacterales; family Rhodobacteraceae; genus Thalassobius. The sequence continues at coordinate 39 of JAWVXM010000032.1, read as the reverse complement.
CATTTGCTGCAGAGCGGCAATTTCAGCGTGAATAGGCTT
>JAWVXM010000031.1:0-16436 GCA_033723255.1 Thalassovita sp. | reverse complement strand
CGTATTTGAACTTGCCGTAATCCATGATCTTGCACACGGGCGGCGTCGCATTGGGGGAAATTTCCACAAGGTCCAACCCAGCCTCCTCAGCCATGGCCATGGCGCGGGCAGGGGACACGACACCAACATTTTCACCTTCGGCGCCGATCAGGCGGATTTCCGGGGCACGAATGCGATCGTTGACTCGGGGGCCAGTGTCGCGCGTCGGGGGCGCGTTATGAGGTCTGCGGGCTATGGTTTTGTTCCTTCGATTATTGGCGAATTCGAGGCATCAAAATAACGATTGGAACCTGCTACTTCAAGCGGCAATTCCACGCGAAAACGGGAAATATTACAGCTTTCCACCCGTTTGGGCCGCCTTTGGGGTTGCGATTGCGGACAAAGCCCGCCCGATCCCGCCGGGAGGCGCGGCAAACACAGTGCCCGGCAGCCCCGATCAGTCCAGGAATGCCTTTTCCACTACGTATTGCGCGGGTTTCGAATTGGCGCCTTCCTCCAGCCCGTAGCCTTCGAGCATTTCCTTGATTTCAAGGTTGAAGGCGAGGTTGCCGCAAACCATCGCGCGGTCGTCTTCGGGGTTGATCGGTTTGACGCCCAGATCCTCGAACGCTTCGCCCGAGCGCATCAGGTCGGTGATGCGGCCCATCTTCGGGCTCTCTTCGCGGGTGGTGGTGGGGTAATACTTGATCTTCTTCCAGAATCCTTCGCCGATCACCTCGTTCAGCAATTCGTCATCCTTCAGCGACTCGATCAATTCGCGGCCATAGGTCAGTTCGTCAACGTGGCGGCAGGTATGGGTGATGATGACCTCTTCGTAGTCTTCATAGGTCTGCGGTTCGCGCAGCAGCGATGCGAAAGGTGCAAAACCGGTGCCGGTGGCGAAGAACCAGATGCGTTTGCCGGGCAGCAGCGCGTCATGCACCAGCGTGCCCACCGGTTTCGGGCGCAGGATGATCTGATCGCCCACTTCGATATGCTGCAGTTTCGATGTCAGCGGACCGTCGGGCACCTTGATGGAATAGAATTCCAGTTCCTCGTCCCAACTGGGCGAGGCGATGGAATAGGCCCGCAGCAGCGGTTTCTGCTTGCCCGTCTTCGGATCGGGATCGCCCATCAGCCCGATCATCACGAATTCTCCCGAGCGGAAGCGCAACGATGCCGGACGGGTGCAGCGGAAGGAAAACAAACGGTCTGTCCAATGCTGGACCTGCGTTACGGTCTGGGCGTCGGGCAGGGTGGGAACTTTGGGTGCGGGGACTGCGGCTTCGGTCACGGTGGTCATCTCGGTCATATTGTCTCTGGCCGGTCCCTAAACCGGCATCCCTCAGTTAGCTTTGATCCATGTCAGATGAAAGGCGGTAAACGGCCTCACCCGGCGCGCAGGCGCGCCTGATAGTCGTGGCAGCGCCAATCGGCGCGGAAAATCCACTCTGCCGCGGGCTGCCGCGCGGCTAGGTCGTCGCTGATTTCCACCTCGTCGAAACCCGATCGACGCGCCATGGCGTATTGGTCGGAAATCACGTGACCACATGCGCGCAGACGGCCCGTGTATCCCATCTGGCGAAGTTGCCGCGCGATGGTGAAACCGCGGCCATCCGCGAAGCTGGGAAAATCCACCCGGATCAGTTGCAGCCCCGGCAGCCGGTCCGCAAGTACCTGCGGATCGGCGTCGGATGGCAGGTCGATGGCAAGGGCTTGTTCGGGTGCTTCGTTCAGGGCGACGATGTCGCCGGTGAAATCTTCGGCCCGGAAGCCGCTGTCGGTGACGATAACGCTCATCACGCCGCTCCTGTCCTTATCATCTTGCCATCCTGCAAATGAATGCCGCATTCCGCCTTGTCACTGTCGCGCCAGCGGCCCGCGCGCTCATCCTCGCCGTCCTTCACCGGCGAGGTGCAGGGGCGGCAGCCGATCGACGGATACCCCTTTGCCACCAGCGGGTGGCGCGGCAGGCGGTTGTTGACCATGTAGTCGCGCACATCCTGCTTGTCCCAATGGGCCAGCGGGTTCACCTTGATGCGCCGGTCCTCTTCGTTTTCGAAGAATTCCAGCGCCGCGCGGGCGCCACCCTGAAACCGCTTGCGCCCCGTGATCCATGCGTCGAACGGGCCAAGCGCCTTTTCCAGCGGCCGGGTCTTGCGTAGGTCGCAGCAGGCATCGGTGTCGCGCAGGTGCAGCGCGCCATAAGGGTCTTCTGCCTCCAGCGCGACCTTGTCGGCACGGATGGTGCGCAGGTCGGTCAGGCCAAGGAATTCCGCCACCTCGTGCTGATATTCCAGCGTCTCGGGAAACAGCATCTGGGTGTCGATGAACAGGACCGGTGCCGTGCGGTCCACCATCGCCACCATGTGCAGCAGCACGACGCTTTCGGCGCCGAAGGAACTGACCATGGCGATGTGGCCGACCTGAGGGTCGCTCATCGCGCGCTTCAACACCGCGCTTGCCGCGTGGTGCCGATAGCGCGCGTTCAGATGCGCGACCCGTTCGGAAACCGGGCTCAAGGGGGACTCAAGCGGCATTTTTCTTCGTGGCCTCCGGGTATAGCGCGTCCTTGAACGGAGCCGCGCCCAGCCGGCGATAGGCGGCGAGGAAGGTTTCCCCGGGGCTATCGCGCAGCTTCAGATAGGTGCGGATGATCCGTTCGATGGCGTCGGTGATTTCGTCATAGGCGAAACCCGGGCCGGTGCGCTGGCCGATTACCGCGTCTTCGCTGCCGTCGCCGCCAAGGGTGATCTGGTAATTTTCCACCCCTGCACGGTCGAGCCCAAGAATGCCGATATGGCCGACATGGTGATGGCCGCAGGCGTTGATGCAGCCCGAGATCTTGATCTTCAGCGGCCCGATGTCGTGTTCCAGCTTCAATTCGTCGAACCGTTCCGCTATCTGGGCCGCCACCGGGATCGACCGCGCCGTCGCCAGCGCGCAGTAATCCATGCCGGGGCAGGCGATGATATCGCTGATCAGCCCGATATTGGCGGTGGCAAGCCCCGCGGGTTTCAACGCCGCGTGCAGTGCCGGCAGGTCGGATTTGTGCACATGCGGCAGGATCACGTTCTGTTCGTGGCTGATGCGCAATTCGCCATGCCCGTACCGCTCTGCCAGATCGGCCATCAGCCGCATCTGGTCACTGGTCGCATCGCCGGGCGTCTCACCGTGCTGTTTCAGGGAAATCGACACGATGGCATAGCCGTCGGCCTTGTGCGCGCTCATGTTGGTATCGGCCCAGCTGCGAAACACCGGATCGTTGGCATAGGCCAGTTCATAGGGCGCGATGTCCTTCTGAATGAAGTCGGGGGCGGCGAAATGCGCCTCGATCTGTGCCAGCAACTCCTGATCGACGCCCTTGAACAGCGGGCGCAGCTCGGCGAACCGCGCCTCGACCTTGTCGCGCACCGTGTCGAGACCGTTTTCGTTCACGGTGATCTTGATGCGCGCTTTGTACTTGTTGTCGCGCCGTCCCAGCGTGTTGTAGACCGACACGACCGCTTCGAGATAGGGCAGCAGGTCGGCGCGGGGCAGGAAATCGCGGATCACCTTGCCCACCACCGGGGTGCGGCCCAGGCCGCCGCCGACAATCACTTCGAAACCCGCTGCGCCATCCTTTTCGACCATGCGCAGCCCGATATCGTGGGCGCGGGTGACCGCGCGGTCATTGGGGCTGCCGGTGATGGCGATCTTGAACTTGCGCGGCAGGAACTGGAATTCGGGGTGGTCGGTGGACCATTGCCGGATCAGTTCGGCAACCGGGCGCGGATCGGCGATTTCATCCACCGCGGCGCCGGCGAAATGATCGGCGGTCACGTTGCGGATCGTGTTGCCCGAGGTCTGGATCGCGTGCAGCTTCACTTCGGCCAGAGCATCGAGGATATCCGGCACATCGGGCAGTTTGGGCCAGTTGTACTGAATGTTCTGCCGGGTAGTGAAATGGCCGTAGCCCTTGTCCCACTGGTCCGCGATCAGCGCCAGCTGGCGCATCTGGTCGCTGGACAGGGTGCCATAGGGGATGGCGACGCGCAGCATATAGGCGTGCAGCTGCAGATACAGCCCGTTCATCAGGCGCAGCGGGCGAAATTCCTCCTCGCTCAGGGCGCCGGAAATCCGCCGTTCCACCTGGGCCCGGAACTGCGCGTTGCGCTGTGCAAGGAAAGCGTCGTCGAAATCACTGTAGCGATACATCAGTTCAACTCCGCTTGTTTGCCGTGGAAATAATTGGAGGGGCCGCTGCGGCGGAAATCCTCGCGGAAATGGGCCGGTTCGGGTCCGTTGGGTCCGTTGACGACGTCGGCCAGGTAGGCGCCCACGATTTGGGCCTGCTGCCTTTCGGCGTCGAGAAGGCGGATCTGGGCAATGGCCTCGTCCTCGATCACCTCGGCGTCACACAGCATCGGCGACCAGTCGTCCATTGCGGTGAAATAGACGACATCGCCTTCCAGCAGGGCGTTGGCGGTGATCACTTTGGGCGCGAAGGGGCGTGCCATGACAGGGCCTTTTCCTTTGGTTGACTTGTGTCTCAATATAGAAAATATTCCTGCTAATGCGCCACGCGTCGGAACAAATAAGAACTTGTTCCGCTCTTATTGGTGGAAATGTGAAACGTTGTCCCATGTCGACGAAAGGTGGTGAAATGTCGGTTCGGTTGGATCAGACGGATCGGAAAATCCTGGCAGAGCTGCAGCGCGATGCGGGCCAGTCTCTTGATGAAATCGCCCGCAAGGTGGGGTCGTCGAAGACCCCGGTCTGGAATCGCATCCGCAAGATGCGCGAAGCCGGGATCATGGGGCCGCAGACGGTGGTTCTGGATGCCGAGAAGCTGGGGTTCGAGGCTTGTTTCTTCGTGCTGATCCGCACCTCGGAACACGAGGCGGACTGGCAGAGCCGATTCCTGCAGGCGCTCAAGAGCCGCCCCGAGGTGATGGAGGCGCACCGGCTCGCCGGTGATATCGATTACATTCTGAAAGTGCGGGTGAAGAACGCACGGGCCTATGATGAGTTCTACCAGGCGCTGATTTCCGAGGTGAAGGTCAGCAACATCACCGCGCTATTGTCGATGGAGGAGATCAAGTCGACGACGGCGCTGCCGCTCTAGGCGGTGCGGTGCCCGGATTTAGTAGGTCACTTTCAGCGTGCCCAGCCCGTGAAAATGATAGACATCCGCATAGGGCGGCGGTTCCGCCAGGGCGAGACCGGGCAACCGCGCGAACAGCACCGGCAGGGCGATCTTCAGCTCCAGCCGGGCCAGCGGCGCGCCGACGCAGAAATGCAGGCCGCCGCCGAAAGCGGCATTGGTGACGATGGCGCGCGCGGGATCGAACCGGTTCGGATCGGACCAGATTGCCGGATCGCGGTTCGCCGCCCCCGACAGAAGCGCCACCTGGTCGCCACGCCTGAATGTATGCCCGGAAACCGTCACCTCTTCATACGCGTAGCGGCTGAACATGTGCAGAGGTGGGTCGAAGCGCAGGCATTCCTCGACCGTCCGGTCGACCTTGTCCGGGGCAAGGAAGGAACAGTCGGTGCCGCTTTCCAGCAGGGTCATCACCGCATTGCCCAGCGAATGCATCGTCGCCTCGTGCCCGGCGTTCAAAAGCAGGATGCAGGTGGTAATCAATTCATCGGTGGTCAGCTTCTCGCCATCCTCCTCGGCAGCGATCAGCCGGCTGATCAGGTCGTCGGCAGGGGTTTCGCGGCGGGTGTCGATATAGCCGGAGATGAAGTCGCGGAATTCGCTACTTGCCCGCATCGCGGCGTCCTCGATTTCACGGGTGCGGCGGGCCTGGTACATCGCCACCATCGCATTGGACCAGCGCAGCAGCTGATCGGCCATCGCTTCCGGCACGCCCAGCAAACGGCAGATCACAATCACGGGCACCCGGGTCGCAAAGGCGGGCAGCAGGTCGCAACCGCCGGCCGGGAGGTCATCGATCAACTGATGACACAACGTCTCGATCTCGGGTGCCAATGCCGCGATCCGGCGCGAGGTGAAGGCGCGCAGCACCAGTGACCGCAGCCTTGTATGACGCGGTGGTTCCAGTTCCAGCATCGAATGCGCTTCGATATCGTAGAACGGGCGCAACCGGTCGGGGATCTCGGGCGCAAATTCCGGCGGGCATTCGCGGCCGAAACGGCGATCCTTGAAAAGCGCCATCACCAGATCGTGCGACACGGCGCAGGGCAGGCCGTAATCGGTCCAGAAAAACATCCCGCCCGAGGCGCGGGCGCGGTCGTAGAACGGGTATGGGTTCTGGGCGAAATCGGGATCGGTGGGGGATTGGGTCAATTCCTGCATGAAACGACATTTGCCAAGCCCTCTGGTCATTGCAAGCATCGCGACGATAGATTGACGCCATGAAACCGTCGCTTCTTCGTCGCCTGATCCTTGCCGTTCTGTTCCTGCTGGCCGTGATCGCCGTTGCCGGCGGGGTCTGGCGCTATGGTTACGTGCAGGCGTTGGCGCAGCTCGCACAGCGGGGCGAGGCCGACCTTACTCTTGCGACCGACCGTTTGACCGGGCAGCTGCAACTGTACCAGCAACTGGCAGTTCTGACCGCGAGCCACCCTTCGGTTCGGTCTGCACTGGCAAGGGGGGATGCAGGGGCGCTGCGCGATCTGTTGCTCGATTCTGCCGACAAGACGGCGGCGCTGGACGTGTTCCTGACCGACGCCAAGGGGCGGATCCTGGCGTCGGCCAACGCGGCGGAACCCGATGACGTTTCCATCGCGCCATATTTCATCCGGGCAATGCAAGGGGCGCTGGGTGAACATCACGGGATCAACGAGAACAGCGGATTGCGTACCTATTATTTCGCCGCGCCCAGTTTCGGCACGGATGGAAGGGTCGCCGGTGTCTTGGTCGTGGTGGCCAATATCGACCGCGTGGAATCCGATTGGCGCGGGGCCCGGCCGACGGTGTTCTTCACCGATGATCGCGATGAGGTGTTCATTTCCAACCGCAGCGAACTGCTGTTCTGGAAACAGGGCGCGGATGGGCGGTTGCGCCCGGTGGATGGGCCTGAGCCCGATTTCGCGATCCGCCATGTTGGCGGCTACGAATTGTGGCTGACCGGCTGGTCGCCCTATGTGCCCGGACGGGCGCTGCACCTGCGCAAGGACCTGCCGGTGATCGGCATGCGGGCCGAGGCGCTGATCGATGTCGATCCGGCGCGGCGGCTGGCGGCGTTGCAGGCGGCGGCGGTGGCGGCTGTATTCCTGGCCTTCGGGGCTTTCCTGTTCTTGGCGACCGAACGGCGGCGGACTCTGTCCGAGGCCAATGCCCGCTTGGAAAGCCGCGTCGAGGAACGCACCCGAGAACTGTCCGAAACCAACATCGCGTTGCGCCACGAAGTGGCCGAGCGCACCGTCGCCGAAGCCGCGCTTAAACAGGCGCAGGCGGACCTGGTGCAGGCCGGCAAGCTCAGCGCATTGGGGCAGATGAGTGCCGGGATCAGCCACGAATTGAACCAGCCTCTGATGGCGATACAGCAATATGCCGAAAACGGCTCGGCTTTCATCAAGCGCGGCAAGATCGACAAGGCGGCGGATAACCTGCGCCGCATTTCCGACATGGCCGCCCGCATGTCGCGGATCATCAAGAACCTGCGCGCCTTCGCCCGAAACGAAAGCGAACCGGTGGGCAAGGTCGATCTGGTGCATGTGATAGAAACGGCGGTGGAACTGACCGAGGCGCGGCTGAAGGCGGATCACGTGACCTTGGACTGGAATGCGCCAGCCTTTGGCGGTCCGGTCTATGTACGCGGCGGCGAAGTGCGGCTGACCCAGGTCTTCATCAACCTGATCAACAACGCCGCCGACGCGATGCTGGACCAAACCGATCGCCATATCCGGATCACCATTGATGCCGGGCCGAAACCTGTGGTGACGGTCCACGATATCGGCCCCGGCATCAAGGAACCGGACAAGGTGTTCGAACCTTTCTATTCGACCAAGACCGTGGGCACGTCCGAGGGCATGGGGCTGGGGCTTTCCATTTCCTACGGGCTGGTGCAGAGCTTCGGCGGTAATATCCGCGGGGCAAACGCACCAACAGGCGCGGAATTCACGGTGGAACTGGAATACTGGCAGGAGGAAGACGCCGCATGATCGGGAAGGTTCTGCTGGTCGATGACGATGTCGCCGTGCGCGAGGCGTTGGCGCAGACGCTGGAACTGGCCGATCTGGCGCCCATCCCCGTCGGATCGTTCATCGAGGCCAAGGATCACATTTCCGACCGTTTCGACGGGGTGGTTCTTTCCGATATACGGATGCCGGGGCGGGACGGGTTTCATTTGCTGGACTTCACCCGGGCCGTGGACGCGGAATTGCCCGTGGTGCTTTTGACCGGCGAAGGCGACATTCCGATGGCGGTCCGGGCGATGGGGCAGGGCGCTTTTGGCTTCCTGGAAAAACCCTGTGCCCCGGCGGACCTGATGGCGGTGATCGAACGGGCATTGAAGACCCGTGCGATGGTGCTGGAAAACCGCCGGCTCAAGGCGCAGCTGGAAACGGGCGACCCGGCAGCGCGGATGCTCTATGGTCAGTCGGCCCTGTCGGAAGCCTTGCGCGACCGCGTGCGGGCGGCGGCGCGGGCGGGAACGGACGTTCTGGTCACTGGCGCGCCCGGGTCGGGCATCTACAAGGTGGCCGAGGTGGTGCATCTGTGTTCGGCCTCTGCCAAGGGGCCTTTCGTGAAGCGGGCGGCGCCGGGTCTGGGGCGGGTCGAGATGGAGGAAATGGTCGCCGCCGCGCAGGGTGGCACGCTGTTTTTGGACGATATCGGGGGGGTGCAGCCGGATGCGCAGATGGCGCTGATCGATGCGCTGGAAGAGGGCGATTTCCGGCTGATCGCGGGCAGCACCCAAGATTTGTCGGGGGCTGTGGAACAGGGGCGTTTGCAGGCTGATCTCTATTACCGGATCGAGGTGATGCGCGTGCGCATTCCGTCGCTGTCGGAGCGGCCCGAGGACATCCCGGTCATGTTCCGCCAATACGTGGCGCAGGCGGCAGAACAGGCCGGGCTGGAGGCCCCGGAGGTAACGCCGGAAGTCGTGTCGCGGCTGATGGCGCAGGACTGGCCGGGCAACGCCCGTGCCCTGATGAGCGCGGCAATGCGGTTTGTGCTGGGATTGGGGGAAGCCGACAGCGCGGGTGAGGAACTGGGCCTGGCCGAACAGCTGGCGCAGGTCGAGCGCAGCCTTCTGATCACCGCGCTGCGCCGCGCCGAGGGCCGTGCCAGCAAGGCGGCCGAGGCGTTGAAGCTGCCGCGCAAGACGTTTTACGATAAGCTGGCGCGCTATGGCATCAAGCCGGAAGAGTTCCGCTGACCCGCTGCCCAAGCGTTGTTTCGTTCCGGTGAAGGGATTCGCGCGGTGCTGGTATGGTCCAGGGCTGTGCGAATTTCCGCACAGCCACCACGAATAGCTGTGCGGGATATCGCACAACGCCGCCATGCAGCATGTCGGGAGAACCGGTGGATGTGGCGTATGTAGCTGAAAAGAAAACGTATTTTCCGAATTGTCACAGGATGGTAAGTTTTTCTTGAGCGGTTTGTCGCGATTGGAAAGATTTGACCTGTCGCGCCCGGAGGGGGCGCAAGGACATGTCAAAGATCTCTCGGGAGGAGACAAAGATGAAATTCGTGACCACTGCAGTCGCCGCATTGGCGCTGAGCGTATCGGCCTCGGCCGTCATGGCTTCAGCCGGTTGTGACGATGGCGAAATCGTCATCAAGTTCAGCCACGTGACCAACACCGACAAGCACCCCAAGGGGATTGCTGCCACCCTGCTGGAAAAGCGCGTGAACGAGGAAATGGACGGCAAAGCCTGCATGGAGGTGTTCCCGAACTCGACACTGTACAATGACAACCAGGTGCTGGAAGCGATGCTGCAGGGTGACGTGCAGCTGGCCGCGCCGTCGCTGTCGAAATTCGAACAGTTCACCAAGCAGTTCCGCATCTTCGATCTGCCCTTCATGTTCAAGAACGTCGATGCCGTCGACGAGTTCCAGAACTCTGAAACCGGCCAGGCGATGAAGGAATCGATGACCCGTCGCGGCCTGCTGGGCCTGGCCTTCTGGCACAATGGCATGAAGCAGATGTCGGCCAACAAACCGCTGAACGCGCCGACCGATGCCAACGGTCTGAAATTCCGGGTCCAGAACTCGGACGTTCTGAAGGCACAGATGGCGGCCCTGGGTGGCAGCCCGCAGCCGATGGCCTTCTCGGAAGTTTACGGTGCGCTGCAGACCGGCGTCGTCGACGGTCAGGAAAACACCTGGTCGAACATCTACGGCAAGAAGTTCTTCGAAGTGCAGGACGGTACCACCGAAACCAACCACGGCATCATCGATTACCTGCTGGTGACCTCGACCGATTTCTGGGACGGTCTACCGGCCGATGTGCGTGACCAGCTGGCCACCATCATCGAGGAAGTGACCGCGGCGCGGAACTCGGAATCGACCAAGGTGAACGAGGAAGCCAAGGACGCGATCATCGCGGCAGGCGGCGTCGTGCGCCAGCTGAGCGCCGAGCAGCGTGCAGAATGGGTCAGCGTCATGAAGCCGGTGTGGGAACAGTTCAAGGGTGACGTCGGCGAAGAAAACATCGCCGCCGCTCAGGCGATCAACGCCAAGCACTAAAACCGGCTCAACGGCCTTTTACCCGGCCCCGATACAGGGGCCGGGTTTTTCACATCCTCTTGGGGGAAGGGGGCTCATATGTCTCATCAACATGCACCGAAATCGGCCTTGGGCCGGGTGGTCAACGAATTCGAGGAAACTGCAATCGCCGTCATCCTCGGGCTGATGACCCTGATCACCTTCATCAACGTCGTGCTGCGCTATGGCTTCAATACCGGGCTGATATGGGGGCTGGAAATGACTTCCTTCCTGTTCGCCTGGCTGGTGCTGTTCGGCATCAGTTACGCGGTCAAGGTGACCGCGCACCTAGGGGTGGATGCCATTATCAACCTGTTCGATGCGCCTCTGCGCAGGGTGCTGGGCGTGATCGCCGGATTGCTTTGCGTGATTTACGCTTTGCTGCTGTTCAAGGGGGCCTGGGATTACTGGGCCAATTTCGCCAACCTGCCGCAGACCGAGGGGCGCTGGTTTCCGCTGGGGTTCGAGGACATGAAACGCACCAGCTACCGCAGCTGGTACGAGGTGATCGACATTCCGATGCCGTCCTGGCTGCGCTGGATCGAACCGCTGATCAACGAAGGCGAAGCCTATGAGAAGATCCCGCGTTTCATTCCCTATGCGATGCTGCCGTTCGGGGCGGGGCTTCTGTTGTTCCGTTTCGTGCAGGCCACCTTGCGTGTTCTGACGGGAGAGGCCGAAAGCCTGATCGTCAGCCATGAAGCCGAAGATGCGGTCGAAGACGTCCGCCGCCTGAATACCGGGGAGTAATACCGATGGAAGTCGCACTTCTCTTTGCCATGGTGATCGGCTTTATGCTGATCGGCGTACCGATCGCAGTTTCGCTTGGTCTGTCCTCCGTTCTGTTCCTTCTCGTGCTCAGCGATACCTCGCTGGCCTCGGTGGCGCAGAGCTTCTTCCAGGCGATGGCGGGGCATTACACACTGCTGGCGATCCCGTTTTTCATCCTTGCCTCATCCTTCATGTCCACCGGTGGGGTGGCGCGTCGGATTATCCGTTTCTCGATCGCCATCGTGGGTCATTTCCACGGCGGGCTTGCCATCGCGGGGGTGTTTGCCTGCATGCTGTTCGCCGCGCTGTCGGGGTCGAGCCCGGCGACCGTTGTCGCCATCGGGTCGATCGTGATCGCCGGGATGCGGCAGGTTGGCTATTCCAAGGATTTCGCCGCGGGCGTGATCGCCAATGCGGGCACGCTGGGCATCCTGATCCCGCCGTCGATCGTGATGGTGGTCTATGCCTCGGCCACCGACGTGTCGGTGGGGCGGATGTTCCTCGCGGGTGTCATCCCGGGATTGCTGGCGGGAACCATGCTGATGGTGACGATCTATGCCATCGCCAAGATGCGTGATCTGCCCAAGGGCGAATGGAAAGGCTGGGGCGAAGTTCTTGCCGCCGGGCGCGACGCGGCCTGGGGCCTGTTCCTGATCGTGATCATCCTTGGTGGCATCTATGGCGGCATCTTCACGCCGACCGAGGCCGCGGCGGTGGCGGCGGTCTATGCCTTCTTCATCGCCAGCTTCGTCTATCGCGACATGGGGCCGCTGAGCCGCCCCGAGGGCGAACGCAACCTGTCGCTGCTGGAAAAACCGGTCGCGTTGATCACCGCATTCTTCCACCGCGACACCCGCGACACGCTGTTCGAGGCGGGCAAGCTGACCATCACGCTAATGTTCATCATCGCCAATGCGCTGATCCTGAAACACGTTCTGACCGACGAACAGATCCCGCAGCATATCGCCGGCGCGATGCTGGAAGCGGGTTTTGGTGCGGTGATGTTCCTGGTGATCGTCAACGTGATCCTGCTGATCGGCGGCCAGTTCATGGAACCGTCGGGGCTGATCGTGATCGTGGCGCCGCTGGTGTTCCCGATCGCGATCGAGCTGGGTATCGACCCGATTCACCTCGGGATCATCATGGTGGTGAACATGGAAATCGGCATGATCACCCCGCCGGTCGGCCTGAACCTGTTCGTGACCTCCGGCGTGGCGGGGATGCCGATGATGCGGGTGGTGCGGGCCGCGCTGCCGTTCCTGGCGGTTCTTTTCGTCTTCCTGATCATGGTGACCTATATCCCCTGGCTCAGCACTTGGCTGCCGACAACCTTCATGGGGCCCGAGATCATCACCAAGTGACCGGGCGGGACAGAAACGTAAACGGCGCCCCGAGGGGCGCCGTTTTTATTTTCACGTGAGTATTTGAGCCAAGAAGAAGGGGTCAGCCCGCGCTTTCCTCCAGCGCCCCGATGATCGGCGAGAAGTCATCCGCCTTCAGGCTGGCGCCGCCGACAAGCGCGCCGTCGACGTTTGAGACAGCGAAGATCTCGGCCGCGTTGCCCGGTTTCACCGAACCGCCGTAAAGCAGCCGGGTCGAGCGGCCGACACCGGTCCCGAAACGGTGTTCCAGTCGCGTGCGGATGAAATCATGCACCTCGCCGATCTGGTCCGTTCTGGGCACCTTTCCGGTGCCGATCGCCCAGATCGGTTCATAGGCGACAACCAGGTTTTCGCCGGTCGAATTGTCCGGCACCGATGCGGCCAGCTGACCGCCGATGATGTCGAGCGTGTTGGCGGCTTCGCGTTGTTCCAGCGATTCACCGACGCAGATCACGGTGATCAGCCCGGCCCGATGCGCCGCGCGCGCCTTGGCGCGGATCATCTCGTCGCTTTCCTCGTGCATCTCGCGCCGTTCCGAATGGCCCAGGATGACCGCCCGCGCCCCCGCATCGGCCAGCATTTCGGCCGAGATGTCGCCGGTAAAGGCGCCGCTGCGTTCCGCGTGGCAATCCTGGCCGCCGATCATCATCGGGTGGTTGCCCAGACGCGCGGCGGCGCGCGCGACCAGCGTCGCGGGGGGGCAGAGCAACAGGTCGATGGCCGGATTGGCGTGGCTGGCTTTCAGGCTGTCGATCTGGTCGAGCTCCGCGCTCAGACCGTTCATTTTCCAGTTTCCAGCTGCCAGTTTGCGCCGCATCATCCGTTCCCTGCCTGTTGAGTTTCGCGTTCGGTCGCATCATTGCCAGATGCGGCCGCAGGTCAAGAGGGCAAGTTAGCGCTATCGCGTCGCTTCGGAGAACCGTCAGCGCAGTTTCGGCGCACCGTTTTCCGCATGCTCAGCGGTCAGTTCCTCGACATCCTTGAACTTGATCGACTCGCCGCAGCCGCAGGCTTCGGAGACGTTGGGGTTGTTGAACTTGAACCCCGATTCCAGCAGCGAAACCTCGTAATCGATCTCGGTTCCGAACAGGAACATCTGCGCCATCGGCGCGATCATCACCCGGGCGCCATCCTGTTCGACCACCTCGTCGTTGGGGTCGATGTCATCGGCGTAATCCATGGTGTATTCCATGCCCGCGCAACCACCCTTCTTGACGCCGATCCGCAGCCCTTTGTGGCCCTTCTGGTCCATCAGCTTGGAAATCTGCGCCGTCGCGCGCGGGGTCATGGTGACGGCCTGTTTGCCGGGAATGCCGAACATGGGGTTTCCTGTTTGTTGTTCGGATCTAATTTAGGGGCTTGGCGTGACGATCTCAAGCGGCGGAAGGATTGCCACGGACCGAAACGGTAACGGATACGAAAACGCACCCCGGAAGGGTGCGCTACGATCCGGCGTTTTGCGGCGATCACATGAAGCCCAGTTCCAGCCGGGCCTCGTCGCTCATCATTTCCATGCCCCAGGGCGGTTCCCAGGTCAGGTCGACCTCGACATGCTGCACGCCTTCCAGCGGCTCGACCGCGTCGATCACCCATCCGGGCATGTCGCCGGCCACCGGGCAGCCCGGCGCGGTCAGGGTCATGATGATGCTGACCTTGCTGTCGTCGGTGATCTTGATCGTGTAGATCAGGCCAAGGTCATAGATATTCACCGGGATTTCCGGGTCATAGACCGTGCGGCAGGCTTCGACCACCTTGTCGTACAAGGGGTGATCGATGCTGGAGGGCGCGATCAGCGGTTCACCTTCGAGCGGTTCGGCGTTTTCGTTCATGAAGCCTGTCCATTATTTCCTGAGCGAAGATATAGGGATTGGCCGGGGAAAGGTCTAGAGGGCTTGGCATCCGATTGCGGGCGTCGGGGCTGGGGGTGATCAGCGGGCCCTGTCCCTTTCGATCCGGACCGGGTCCATGAAATGGCCGATCATCACCTCGGTCGCTTCTTCATAGGCCTGATCCAATGGCAGTTCTATCTGGCGGTACAGCATGCGCTTGCCATCGGCGATGGCCTTGGGGTGACGTCCCGCGAGGGTCCGGGCGAATTCCATCGTTTCGGCGGGTAGGTCCTCGGGCGCAAAGACACGGTTCACCAGGCCCGCGTTCAGCGCCCAGTCTGCGTCGAACGCCTCACCGGACAGCGCCATTTCCATCACCTGCTTGCGCGGCAGGCTGCGGGCGACGGCGACGGCGGGGGTGGTGCAGAAGCCGCCGTTATGCACCCCCGGCAGGCAGAACCGCGCGCGGGTCGACGCGAAAATCAGGTCGCAGGACGCGGCCAGTTGCAGCCCGCCGGCGGTGGCGATGCCATCCACCATGGCGATGACGGGTTTGGACGACAGGGTGATGCCCTGCATCAGCGCGCTGCATTCGCTGAACAACTGCCGCAGATAGGCCTTCCCCTGATCCGGATCGTCGCGATGCCGCCGGATTTCCTTGAGGTCATGACCGGCGCAGAAGATGTTGCCGGGACCGTCGAGGATGAGCACGTTGATGCCTGGGTCTTCTGCGGCGCGCCGGATTTCAGAATGCAGCGCGCCGATCATCGCCAGCGACAGAGGGTGCGCCGGCGCCGCGCCGAGGCGCAGCAGTCGCACCTTTCCGTCGTCCTGCGCCTCGATCAGCGCGATGTCTTGTGTATTCATCTGCGGTCCTCCCCGGCCGACTATGGCAGCAGGGGCGGAGAATGCAAAACCAACCGTTAGCCGCCCTTACCGGTCGGTACGATCTTGCGGCGGCGAACCGGGCTGGGGCGGGCGCGGCGTTCGATTTCGTCGTAAAGAAGCCCGGTGATGTTCTTGCCCGATACTTTCTCGATCCCTTCGAATCCGGGTGAGGAATTGACCTCCAGCACCTTCGGCCCGCTGTCCGAGCGCAGCAGGTCGACCCCGGCCATGTTCAGCCCGAAGGCCTTGGCCGCGCGCTGCGCGGTTTCCCGTTCGGCCTTGGTGATCCGCACCTTGCTGGCCGATCCGCCCTGATGCAGGTTGGATCTGAAATCGCCCTCGGCGCCGCTGCGTTTCATCGCCGCCACCACCTTGGACCCGATCACCAGGCAGCGGATGTCTTCGCCGGCGGCTTCCTTGACGAAATGCTGCACGAGGAAGGAGGCCTTGAGCCCTCGGAAGGCGGAAATCACCGACTCGGCCGCCTTCTTGGTTTCGGCCAGAACGACGCCCTTGCCCTGCGTGCTTTCCAGCAGCTTGACGATCAGCGGCGCGCCGCCCGCCAGCCCGATCAGGTTGTTGGTGTCCTTGGGCGAGGCGGCAAAGGCGGTGGTGGGCATGCCGATCTTGTGCCGGGCGAGGATCTGGTGCGCATAGAGCTTGTCGCGGCTGGCGGTGATGCCTTCGCTGCCGTTGACGCAGAAAGTGCCGATGGTTTCGAACTGGCGGATCACGGCGCTGCCATAGCCGGTGATCGACGCGCCGATGCGCGGGATCACGGCGTCGTAGCGCGGCAGCCGCTTGCCATCGTAATGCACCTCGGGGGCCAGCGCGTTGATGGCGATGTAGCAGCGGGTGGTATCGATCACCTCGACCGTGTGACCGCGGGCTTCGCCTTCCTCGACCAGGCGACGGGTG
>JAWVXM010000030.1:0-17132 GCA_033723255.1 Thalassovita sp. | reverse complement strand
GGACACCTACCGCACCCTGACGGCGGTTGACGCTGCCGTCATGGTCATCGACGGCGCCAAAGGCGTGGAAAGCCAGACCCAGAAACTGTTCGAAGTCTGCCGCCTGCGCGACCTGCCGATCCTGACCTTCTGTAACAAGATGGACCGCGAAAGCCGCGACACGTTCGACATCATCGACGAAATTCAGGAAAACCTGGCCATCGACGTGACGCCCGCTTCCTGGCCGATCGGCGTGGGGCGCGATTTCATCGGCTGTTACGATATGCTGAACGACCGGCTTGAGCTGATGGACCGCGCCGACCGCAACAAGGTGGCGGAATCGATTGAAATCAACGGCTTGGACGATCCGAAACTGGTCGAATACGTGCCGGCGGAACTGATCGACCAGCTCCGCGAAGAAGTCGAAATGGCGCGCGAATTGCTGCCCGCGCTGGACCCGCAGGCGGTGCTGGAAGGCCACATGACGCCGATCTGGTTCGGGTCGGCGATCAATTCCTTCGGGGTCAAGGAGCTGATGGACGGGATCGGCAAATACGGCCCCGAACCGCAGGTTCAAAGCGCCGAGCCGCGCCAGATTTCCCCAGATGAAACAAAGGTTTCCGGCTTCGTCTTCAAGGTGCAGGCGAACATGGATCCCAAGCACCGCGACCGGGTGGCCTTCATCCGGATGGCCTCGGGCCATTTCAAGCGCGGCATGAAACTGACACATGTGCGGACCAAGAAGCCGATGGCCGTGTCCAACCCGGTCCTGTTCCTCGCCTCCGACCGCGAACTGGCGGAAGAAGCCTGGGCCGGCGACATCATCGGCATTCCCAACCACGGCCAGCTGCGCATCGGCGACACGCTGACCGAGGGCGAAGAACTGCGCGTCACCGGCATCCCGAGCTTCGCGCCGGAACTGCTGCAGAATTGCCGCGCGGCGGACCCGATGAAGGCGAAGCACCTGGAAAAGGCGCTGATGCAGTTCGCCGAGGAAGGCGCGGCGAAAGTGTTCAAGCCGAACATGGGGTCGGGTTTCATTGTCGGCGTCGTTGGCGCGCTGCAATTCGAGGTTCTGGCCAGCCGGATCGAGATGGAATACGGGTTGCCGGTGCGGTTCGAACAATCGCAGTTCACCTCTGCCCGCTGGGTGCATGGTGACAAGCAAGCCATTGATAAGTTTGTGAATGCCAACAAGCAGCACATCGCCCATGACAATGACGGGGACATCGTTTACCTGACCCGCCTGCAATGGGATATCGACCGGGTGGAACGCGATTATCCGGATATCACCCTGTCGGCGACCAAGGAAATGATGGTGTGACGCTGCAGAACCGCGTCTTGCCGACGGGGGACATCGTCGCCGATCCGGCGCGCGGGTTCTTCACCGGCAATCGCGGTATCCTGCACCGGCCCGACGGGACGCTGGGCACATCGCGCTGGAAACACCCGCATTGGGTCTGCTGCCGGCTGTCCTTCAAGGATCGCTATCACGGTGCGATGCCCGAACGGGGATGGACGGCGTTGTTTTTCCTCGACGAGGCTGTGGCGCTGGCCGCCGGGCACCGGCCCTGCCACGAATGCCGCCGCGCCGATGCACTGCGTTTCCGGGCCGCGTGGGAAGATGCCCACGGTCCGGTCGACCGGCTGGCCGATATCGACAAGGTTCTGCATCCCGCACGGGTGACGCGGACCCGGCAGCAGGTTCGCCACGAGGCTGACGCAGAGGCTTTGCCGGATGGGACCTTCATTCTTGCTCCGGACCCCGTTTTGATCCTTGGTGATGAAATTTATTCATTTAGGACAATTGGATACGGGGCGAAGCGCAGGCGTCCAAAGGGAAGCGTCACGGTGCTGACGCCGGCCCCGACCGTGCGGACGCTGGCCGCGGGTTATCGTCCCGTTTTGGATCCGAGCGCGGGATAGCGAAAACCTGCGCCGGGCCGGACCGGCCAATTCGCTTGCAGTGCATTTGGCTCCGCGTCATTCTTCCGGCATGAGCGAGCAGAAAAAGACAACCTATCCCGGCGGGTTCGATGCGATCGTCGCGCAGATGGAAGGACGGATGACGCCGTTCACCTATGGCCCCGGAGAAGCCTTGCCCCCCTTGGATGTCGATTTCCTGCCCTTGAAGCAGAGAATGATGGAGCCGGCGGCGCCGGAACTGGGGGAATCTAGATCAACTTATGCCCGTAAGTATCGGGAATTGGCCGGTGAATTTGATGGCGAGACTGCGCTGCTTCACCTGCACGGGTTGCTGGTCGCACATCTGCGGCGGCACGATCAACCGCCCCATACGGCGCAGCTGTTCACCCGGCTCTGGGCCGAGGAAGCCGATTACCTTGTGGCGCATCTCGATGCGCGCTGGCTGGTGTCGGCGGTCACCACCTTCGGCGATCACGGGCTGAGCGAGGTACAGCGCAGCCTTGGGCAGTCGCTGTCGGTGCTGTTCGGGATGATGAAGCTCTATGAGACCGAACGGCTGTTTTCCGGGGCCACTCCGGATCAGCCTTTTGCCTGGAAACGAAAATCCGCAAAACATCTTGCGATGCAAATGGATCCCTACGCTGTCACCGGTGCGGGCGGGCTCGATGTGAACATGCTGGGCCGTTTGTGGCAGGAAGCCGATAAGGACATGGTTATCCGGCCGCTTGCGCGGCGGTTGCTGAACCTGCTGATCGAAGATGACAAGACGGTGTTCCGGCGGTTGCTCACCATGCGGGCACGAAGGGAAAAGCAGCGCGCGGCCAAGATCGAACCGCAGCAGGACAAACGCGGCCCGGTGCCGGTTCCGGCGTCGCGGCAGATCACCGATCCGGCACAGATCAGATGGGGTACCGTATCGCTGGTCAAGGCACCGCTGGACCAAATCCTGCGTTTTGCGGCCCATCACCTGTCACTGGGGGCGCACCGGGTGCACATATATCTGGACGATCCCGATCCGGTGACGGTCAAGGCGCTGTCGGCCCAGCGGCGGATCGAGGTGACCGCCTGTGATGACGCCTATTGGGCGGCGCAGAAAAAGGCCCGGATGGAAAGCCACCGGATGCGGCAAGCCTGGGTTGCGACACAGGCCTATAACAGCACCGATTGCCACTGGCTTGCGCATATCGACGTCGATGAATTCCTGCTGCCGGAACGTTCCATGGCCGAATACCTGGCTCTGGCCGAGCCGGACAAGATCGCGCTGCAATTGGCTCCGGCAGAACAGCTGTCGAACGGGCCGGAAGGGGAGGCGTTCAAGCTGCCGCCGCGCAGTTTGGGGCTGCCCAAGGCGGTGCTGGAGGAGATCTATCCCACTTTCGGCATGCTTCTGCCCGGTGGTTTCATCAGCCATGTCGAAGGCAAGCTGATCGTGCGGACCGGCGCCGACGGGCTTCGTTTCGGCATACATGCCGTTCATTGGGAAGGGGCGAAGGCGACCAACATCCAAACGGTGCCGGGGCTTTATGTCGGGCACGCCCATGCGCCGACATGGGAGGATTTCAGTTCCAAGCTGGAGTTCCGGTTGACACAGGGATCGTACCGAAAAGGCACGGAGGGAGAAGAGCTTCGCTTCTGTGACCTCGTGGATTACCTGGTCGAAAACGAAGGCGAGGGGGGGCTCAGGGCGTTTTACGAAGAAGTTTGCACGCTAACCCCGCGACTGGCTCAGAAGCTGGAAGACCACGGGCTGTTGCTGCGCTATCCCCTGCGCTTGGAACAAAAGCTTGCCGAGGTGTTCGGCCCCGACCCGGAGGATCGGTGAAATGGGCGGGCCGAAATGGGGTGTGGTGGCGACGATCAAGGCGCCGGTGACCGAGATCCTCGATTTCTGTGCCCATCACCTCGATATCGGGGCGCATAGGATGTTCATCTATCTCGACGATGACAATCACGATGCGTTTCGTATCCTGTCCGATCACCCCAAGATCCGGCCGAGCCTGACAGACGACGCGTATTGGAAACGGCTGGGAATGAAACGACGGGTGAAACACCAGTCGCGCCAGTTCGAAAATGCGCGCCACGCCTATGCGCGGGCGGGAGACGTGGACTGGCTGACCCATATCGACGTGGATGAATTCCTCTGGCCGCTTGACCGGTCGCTGGCCGATCAGCTCGCCGATCTGCCGTCCGATTGCCTGTGCGCGCGGGTACGGCCGCTGGAAGCCCTGGCAGGGGGCGAGGGCGGGATCACCCATTTCAAGGGGTTCAGCCTGAAACAGCCGCGCCGCCGTAATCAGACCGCGCGGATCTACCCGACTTGGGGGAAATATCTGAATGGTGGCTTCCTGAGCCACGTGGCCGGCAAGATGATCTATCGCACCGGGGTCGAGGGGCTGAAGGTGCAGATCCACAATGTCTTCGTCGGGGAAAAGATGAACCCAGGGCACCAGGAACTGGAACGAACCCAGCTGCTACATATGCACGCCAAGAGCTGGGAGGATTTCATCACGGCCTTCCGCTACCGGCTCGAGAAAGGGTCCTATCGCAGCGAATTGAAACCCAACATGCCGCGCGAAGAAGGCGGGCTGAGCCTGCATGAGCTGTTCAACCTGATCCACGAGGAAGATGGCGAAACGGGGTTGCGCGCTTTTTATGACGAGGTCTGCACCGCCAGCCCGGCCCTGATGGACAGGTTGCGCGCGGAGGGGCATCTTTGCAACCATGCATTGAGGTTGCCTGACAAGCGTTCGCGTCATTTCCCCGCCGGGGTGTGACATATTCGCCGCTGGAGGGCTGTAAGCCACCCTATACGCTTGGAAAACGGGCCCCGGATTGACCCTTGCCGGGGTTTCGGGTAAACCGCGCGCACACAGGGATTTCGCGATGACGCGGCGTAAGGGCCACCGGGGCCGGTCCCAACTAGACGCTACGGGCCAGACGTGTCCGTAAAAAACGGATACACATGACAAAATTCTCTGATCTGAAGCTTGATCCCAAGGTACTCAAGGCTATTGAAGAAGCCGGGTACGAAACGCCGACCCCCATTCAGGCCGGCGCCATCCCGCCAGCCCTGGAAGGCCGCGATGTGCTGGGGATCGCCCAGACCGGCACCGGCAAGACCGCCAGCTTCACGCTGCCGATGATCACGCTGCTGTCGAAGGGCCGCGCAAGGGCGCGGATGCCGCGATCTCTGGTGCTGTGCCCGACCCGTGAACTGGCGGCGCAGGTGGCGGAAAACTTCGACACCTATACCAAGCATCTGAAACTGACCAAGGCGCTGCTGATCGGTGGCGTGTCGTTCAAGGAACAGGACGCGCTTATCGATCGCGGCGTCGATGTTCTGATCGCCACGCCCGGTCGCCTGCTGGACCATTTCGAACGCGGCAAGCTGCTGCTGACCGGGGTTCAGATCATGGTGGTGGACGAAGCCGACCGGATGCTCGACATGGGGTTCATCCCCGATATCGAACGCATCTTCAGCCTGACGCCGTTCACCCGCCAGACGCTGTTCTTCTCGGCCACCATGGCGCCCGAGATCGAACGGATCACCAACACCTTCCTGTCGAACCCGGAACGGATCGAAATCGCCCGTCAGGCGACCACCTCGGAAACCATCACGCAGGGCGTGGTGAAGTTCAAAGCGTCGCGCAAGGATCGCGAGGGCAGCGAGAAGCGCAAGCTTCTGCGCGCGCTGATCGACGGCGAAGGCGAGAAGCTTACGAACGCGATCATCTTCTGCAACCGCAAGACCGACGTCGATATCACCGCCAAATCGCTGAAAAAATACGGCTATGACGCGGCGCCGATCCATGGCGACCTGGACCAGAGCCAGCGGATGAAGACGCTGGACCAGTTCCGCGAAGGGTCGCTGCGGTTCCTGATCGCATCCGACGTTGCGGCACGCGGGCTGGACATCCCGGCGGTGAGCCACGTGTTCAATTTCGACGTACCGGGCCATGCCGAGGATTATGTGCACCGGATCGGACGCACCGGTCGGGCCGGGCGTGAAGGCACCGCGATCACCCTGTGTTCGCCGCGCGACGAAAAGGCTTTCGATGCCGTCGAGGCGCTGGTGCAGAAAGAAATCCCGCGTCTGGATAATCCGCTGAAGGAAGAAAAGCCGGTCCGCAAGTCCCGCAAAAAGGACGAGGACAAGGAAGTCGCGCCCGCCAAGGAACCGCAGGAAGAGCGCCGGAAGGAACCGCGCAAGGACAAGGCCGAAAAGCCCGAAAAGCGTGACGACAGGGGCCGTCCGCGCCGCGGTCGCAAGCGCGACGACAACGTGGTGGGCATGGGCGATCACATGCCGTCCTTCATCGCGTTGAGCTTCGACGAACGCCGCGCCAGCTGATTTCGGCAAGAGATTATGAAAAAGGCCGCCCTTGGGGCGGCCTTTTTAGTTGATGCCTCGGCACCGGCGCCTTGGCTGGGTCAGTTCAGATAGGGCATCGGGTCGACGCTGTCGAACCCCTTGCGCACCTCGAAATGGACGTAGTTCGATTTGCCGTCGCGGATGCGGGCGATGGTCTGGCCGCGTTTCACGCTGCCACCCTTGGCGACGCTGATCCCTTCGACATTGGCATAGACCGTCAGCAGCCCGTCGGCATGTTTCAGCACCACAATCGGCACCTTGTCGGCATCCGAGGTGATCGCTGCGACGGTTCCGTCGGCGGCGGCCTTCACCGGTGTGCCGGGCGCGGCGGAAATGTCGATGCCGTCATTCTTGCCCTTCTTGTATTCGCGGATGATGCTGCCGTTGACCGGCATGTCCATCAACGCGGTCTTGCTGGCCTTGGTCTGGGTCTTGCCAAGATCGGGCGTTTCCGGTGTCTTTACCGCCTGTGCCGCGGGAACCGTCTTTTCCTGCGGCAGCGGGCGAGAGGCGCTCGGCGGTGGCGGTGTGGCGGCAGTGGTGCTTGCCTCAGCCGGCGTGGTTTTCTGCGGGCTGTCCGCATCGGGCACCGGGATCAGCAGGTACTGCCCTTCTCGGATGGTGAAATCGGGACCCAGACCGTTCCATTCCGCCAGCGACCGCACGCTGACCTTGTAAAGCCGCGATACCGTATAGGCGGTTTCACCGCGCACTACCTTGTGGCGGATGGGTTCGATGCCGACTTGCTGCTTGCTGTCGGACTTCGCGGCGCTCTGCGGCGCGGGTTCCAGCGCCGTGGTTTCCACCTGTGTCGGTTGCGCCTTGTCGATGGCGCTGCCGGCGAGGCTGGCGATATCGACATTGCTGGGCGGCTGGATCGGTCCGCCGCCGCTTTCCGCGACCCGGGCGGGCAGCGCAAGGACTTCATCCTGGCGCAGCCGATCGGTCGGTTCAAGACCGTTGTACCGCGCCAGTTCCGAGGCGCTTATCCCGATGCGGGCGGCGACATCGGACACGGTGTCGCCGCGCCGGGCGACCGCCACCTGGTAGCCGGGATAGGACAGGATTCCGCGATCATCGGGTTTCGGGCGGTTGCTGCTGGCCTGACGCGCCGCGTCGGTGGTGTGAAAGGCATCGCCGAAATGGCCGCGCAGATCGAAATCCAGCGGTTGATCGCAACCAGCGAGCAGCGCCAGGGTTGGCACGGCCCAAACCAGGCGCGATTTGCGGGGATAAGACATCTCGATTTCCTCAATCCTCTGGCTGCCCCTTGTTCGCCGGGGCTTTCCTATCTCGTGTCGTTATTCAGGTTCTACCGTTCAACTGTCGCGCCCCAGCCCTTCGAGCAACGGAACGAAGCGCACCGGCCGCAATTCGTCATATTCAAATCCGTCTTCGGTCCGGACGACGCGGATCAGGCTTTGCACATGGTCCGACTGCCCCACCGGCAACACCATAATACCGCCGATCTTGAGCTGCGCCAAGAGCGGCGGTGGCGGGTCTTCGGCGGCGGCGGTCACGATGATGCGATCGAACGGGGCCTGATCGGGCAGGCCGAAACTGCCATCCGATGTGATCGCGGTGATATTGGAAAGGTCCATCGCCGTGAAGATTTCGCGCGCTTCACGCACCAGCCGCTTGTGCCGGTCCACCGTGTAGACCCGGCGCGCCAGCTGGCTGAGGATCGCGGCCTGGTAGCCGGAGCCGGTGCCGACCTCCAGTACCTTGTCACGCGGTTGCACCTTCAATGCCTGGGTCATCAGTGCGACCACCGAAGGCTGGCTGATGGTCTGGCCGCAGGCGATCGGCAGCGGCATGTCCTCGTAGGCGCGTTCGGCAAACAGCCCCTTGATGAAGGCGCCGCGATCGATCTTTTCCATCGCTTCCAGCACGTGGGCATCGGTCACGCCCTTCGAGCGGAGCGCGAAGAGAAACTGCATCTTGCGGGTGGCGAAGTCGTCGCTGTTCATTCGATCGCCTTCAACTGGTCCAGCATGTCATGGGCCGTCAGGTCGGCACGCATCGGCGTGACCGAGATATAACCGTCGAGGTTGACCGCCGCGTCGCTGCCGTCGGCGGTGGGGATGTGCTGATCGCCGCCCTTGATCCACAGGAACTGCCGCCCCGAAGGCGACAGGTGCGGTTCGACGCCGAAATGGGTATGGCGGCGGAATCCCTGCGGCGCGATGCGCGCGCCCCTGACGTCCTGCGCGGGCAGGGGTGGGAAGTTGATGTTGAAGAACAGCCGGTAATCTTCCTCATCCGCGGGCAGGGCGGCCAGCAATTTGCGGATCAGATCGGCACCATGAACCTCGGCGGCTTCGAACGGGTTGTCGGCCTGGAAATTGTAGGGGCCCAGGTATTGCGACAGCGCGATCGAGCGGATGCCCTGCAGCGCCCCTTCCATCGCGCCGCCCAGGGTGCCGGAATAAAGCGCGTTCTCGGCCGAGTTGTTGCCGCGGTTGACACCCGACAGGATCAGGTCGGGGCGGTTTTCGTCAAGCACGTGATGGATGCCGGCCAGCACGCAATCGGCCGGGCTGCCTTCGGCGGCATAGCGGCGTTCACCCATCTTGGCGACCATCATCGGGTGGGTGTAGCTGATGCAGTGGCCGACACCGGATTGTTCGAACGCGGGGGCAACGACCCAGACCTCGCCATCGGGGCCGGCCATGTCCGCCGCGATCTTTTCCAGTACCTTCAGTCCCGGTGCGTTGATCCCGTCGTCATTGGTGATGAGAATGCGCAACTGCCTGCCCCTTATTCGCCTGCGAACTTAGTAGAGAATGGGCGCGGGCGGGGCAAGCACTGTGCGTTTCTGCGTCGGGACGTGTCCGTTAGAGCGTTGCCAGCAGCCGTTTCGCTTCGTCGCGGGGCGGGATCAGAGCGTCGCGGTCTTCTCCGGGGAAAAAACGGGCGCGGTTGGCGGTGGCCATCGGGCGGGGTTCCATGACCCGCACCCTGGGGCCGGTGTTTTCGGTCTCTGCCGCCCAGCTGCGGGTCAGCGCGATCTGGGCCGCCTTGGTCGACCCGTAGGCGCCGAAGAACTTCTGCCCCGCGCGCGGGTCGTCGAAGAAAAGCGCGGTACCGTCTTCGCCCAGCAGCGGCGCGACATAGGTGATCAGCCGACCCGTCGCGGTCACGTTGCAGTCGACCGACTTGTCCCAGTCCTTGGCGTCGATGAAATTCGCCGGCGACAGCGGCGCCGCGTGGATCGCCGTGTGGGCCCAGAGATCGACCGATCCCCAGCGGTCGTAGATCGACCGGCAAAGCTGTGCCATCGCATCGGCGTTGGTGATGTCCATCGGCGCCAGCGTCGCCTGTCCACCCGCCGCCTGAATGCGGTCGTCGAGTTCTTCCAGCGCACCGGTGGTACGGGCCACGGCGACGATGTGATGGGTCTGGCAAAGCGTTTCGGCCAGTCCCGCGCCGAGACCGCGCGAAGCGCCGGTGATGAGTGCGATTTTCTGTGTCATGACGGGGATGTGCGGCGAAACCCGGGGACGCGTCAAGCGGAAAGGGATGTTTCGGGCACTCAGTCTTGCAGGAGATGCGGCCGGATATCCTGGCCGAAGGCGGCGTAGATGTCGAGCAGCCGGTCGAAGCTGATCCCGTGTTCCTGCGCCTCTGCCAAAGGCCCGGACAGGGCGGTAGCCACCGGGCGGACCTCGGCGCCGGGAAAGATGAGCATCAGTGGCAGGGGCGTTTCGGTTTCCGCCTCGAAGCCGGGCAGGACATTGGCCAACTCCGCCGGGCATTCGTCGATCGCCGGCGCGTCCTGCCCGTCGAACGTGTCGAGATAGGCATAGAAGGCCGCCGGTTCCAGCCGTACCCAAGGGGTCATGTGGAACATTTCGTCGCTGCCCTGGATCGGAAAGCTCATCACGACGCGGATGAAGCGGTCTTCGCCCTCGCGGCACAGGTCGGGGGAAAGCTGATCTTCGCCGACCTTGACGAAGGCCTGATCCTCGCGCGGTTCATGCGGCCATGTCGACGGATGGTCGAAGCCCAGATCGAACACGCCGGAAAAGCTTTGCCCGCAACAAGGGCAGCTGCGGTCGGGGTCATTGAAACGCCGCCAGCGCGCATCGAGATCAAGCAGAGACATTTGGTTTCCTTGCCATTTCCTATGCCGCGCAGCCTAGGCAGGGCCGGACCGGGCGGCAAGGGGGCTAGTTGCCGGGGACGTGCAATGTCCTGGTTTCGCCGCCGTCGGCGAGGTGCAGCTTTCCGTCCTCGATGGCAACGATCCGCGCGCCGGCGATCCTGTCCCCGGTTTTCACCCGGCGCACCGGGCCCCAGGACAATCGCAGCAGCGCAGAGGGGCCTTCGGGGCTCAGCAGGGTGCCGAGCAGGATCGTCTGTCCGAGTTGCATCGCGTCGGGCTGGGTCGCCGCGCGTCGTGTGGTGGTGTTGGTGTCGGTTGCAGGCATTGTTTGGTCTTTCGAAACTGGCAAGGGCCGGCCCGGTTTGTCCGGGGCGTGGAAAGCTCAGCGATGCAGGAAGGGTGTTTGGCCCGTCAGGCGGTGAAACCGCGCCGGGGCCGAAAACCGACAGAAGGGCCGAAGCCCTTCCATCCGGTCGCTTTCATTTCACGGCTGAATCTTATTCCGCGGCTTTCAGCTGGAACCCTTTTTCGATCATGTCGCTCGGGGTGACGGGGTATTCGCCACTGAAACAGGCGTCACAATATTGCGGGCAGGTGGCGCTGCGGCCTTCGGCTTCGCCCACCGCGCGGTACAGACCGTCAAGCGAGATGAATTTCAGGCTGTCGACGGACAGGTGTTCGCGCATTTCCTCTTCGGTCATGGTCGCGGCCAGCAGCTTTTCGCGCTGCGGCGTGTCGACACCGTAGAAGCAGGGCCAGGCGGTCGGCGGCGACGCGATGCGGAAATGGACTTCGGCCGCGCCGGCATCGAGGATCATTTCCTTGATCTTGCGCGAGGTGGTGCCGCGCACCACCGAGTCGTCGACCAGAACCACCCGCTTGCCACGGATCAGCGCGCGGTTGACGTTCAGCTTCAGCCGCACGCCCATGTTGCGGATCTGTTCGGTCGGTTCGATGAAGGTCCGGCCCATATACTGGTTGCGGATGATCCCCATGCCGAAGGGGATGCCGCTTTCATGGGCAAACCCGATCGCCGCGGGGGTGCCGGAATCGGGCACCGGGCAGACCAGATCGGCCTCAACAGGCGTTTCGCGGGCCAGTTCCACGCCGATCTGGCGGCGGGTTTCGTAGACCGAGCGGCCGCCAATGATCGAATCGGGGCGCGAGAAATAGACATGTTCGAAGATGCAGAATTTCGACGGCTGCCGGCGGAAGGGGAAATGGCTTTCGATGCCGTTGTCTGCGGTGATCACCACCATCTCGCCGGGTTCGACTTCGCGCACCAGTTCGGCACCGATGATGTCGAGCGCGCAGGTTTCCGAGCTCAGGCACCAGCCGTCGCCGATCTTGCCCAGCACGAGCGGCCGCACGCCCAGCGGGTCGCGCACGCCGATCAACTTGGTGCGGGTCATCGCGACGACCGAAAAGGCGCCTTCGACCCGGCGCAGCGCGTCTTCCATCCGTTCGGGGATGGTGCGTTGCAGCGAACGGGCCATCAGGTGGATGATACATTCGCTGTCGCTGGAGCTCTGGAAGATCGAGCCGCGTTCGATCAGTTCGCGGCGCAGCGCGTCGGCATTGGTGATGTTGCCGTTATGGGCGATGGCCGCGCCGCCCATGGCGAATTCACCGAAGAACGGCTGCACGTCGCGGATCGCGGCGCCCTTCGATCCGGCGGTGGAATAGCGTACGTGCCCGATGGCAAGCGGCCCGGGCAAGGTTTTCATCAGCGATTGCGACGTGAAATTGTCGCGCACATAACCGAAACGGCGGGCGCTGTTGAATCCTTCTTCGGGATCGTGGCTGACGATACCGCCGGCTTCCTGGCCGCGGTGCTGCAACGCGTGCAGGCCAAGGGCGACGAAATTGGCGGCATCGGCCACGCCGACAACGCCGAAAACTCCGCATTCCTCCTTCAGCTTGTCATCGTCGAAGGGATGGGCGGGGGGCATGTGTTTGGACAAGGGTGAGCTCCGAATCCTCGTGGTAGCTTGCGGCCTCTCATAAGGGGTCGCGCGCAGTATGTCACGAAAGGATCACAATTCGAAGTGTCGCAGGGTAAGCGAACCTTCGCCGGTACGATTCGGGGTCGATCCTAGGCTGCCAGGAACCTATCAACGGCATCCATCATGCGGGCAAAGGCGGGTTCGCGGGGCAACAGGATGTGATTGGGCGAGTCGAGTGGCAGCATTTCACTGTGGGGCAGGTGCTGCGCCAGAAGCCGCGCCTGCGAAAACGGGTGCAGGGATTCGCGCAGCGACTGCACGATCAGCACCGGGCACTGCACCTGTTTCAGCAAATCCGTCACGTCGTAGTTCGCGATCACCTCGCGGATGCGGGCGGCACGCTCGGCATCTGTCGAATGTTGCTGCATGTTGATCAGATCGTTCAATTCGGTCTCGTTTGCGCCAGGGGCGTACATCGAGGTGAACGCATGCATGAACCCGCTGTCTGCCTGGCCCCAACCATTGCGGATCATCTGTTCAAGGGCCTCGGCCATGGCCGCGTTCTTGCCGCCGTCGCGCACCGATGCGCCCTGGGCGTAACCACCATAGCTGATTATGCGCGAAACCCGGCCTGGATGACGAACGGCCACCGCGAAAGACACGGCGACGCTATGCGAGGCGGCGAAGATTGGGAACGTGTCAAGCCCGGCCGCATCCGCCACCGCGAGCATGTCGTCCGCGAAAGCATCTATATTGAAAGCCCCGCAATCAGGCGCCGACATGCCGGTGCCGCGCAGATCGTAGCGCACCAGCCGTCTTTGCGCCCCGAGGCGATGCAGCCACGGCCCCCAGATCCGGCTTGAGCGGTCGAATTCGAGATGCGTCAGCCAATGCCCCGCGCGCAAAAGCGGCGGGCCGTCACCGTCGGCGGTCCAGGCGAGGGTCGATCCGTCGGGCGATGGGACGTAGCGGACCTTGAGCGGCGGAAGTGGCGTATCGGGCGCGCGCGTTTCGCCGTTCTGGGACGGAGCTGCATCGTCCGCGTCCTCGATGGAAACGGGAGCGATCAGTTGAAGGCCGACGCGGGGCACGGTGCGGATCACGGATTGCGCCTTGCCGGTATCGCCCACGGCGGTGCGCGCGGCACTGATCCGGGCGCTGATCGTGGCTTCGGAAACGATACGCCCATGCCACACCGTATTGATCAGGTCATCCCGGGTGACAACTTCACCCGACGCGCGCAGCAAGCACAGCAGCAGATCGAAGACCTGCGGTTCCACATGAACCTCTTGTCCAGCCCGGAACAGGCTGTGCCTGGCGCTGTCGAGGCAGCAATCTTGGAAACAATAGCGCATGGGACAACAATATGAAAAATACGCGAATATGGAATGTCTAGGCCCGGAACAGCGAAAAACAAAGGAAATGGAAAGGCTTTCCAAAGGCTCTCTTCAAGCGCGTAGGGGCGAATCGTGGTTCCATGAGAGAAGACACAAGGAGACCTGCCATGCCCCGCAAAGATGATCCGAGCCGCCTCCGCCCCGATGGCTCCATCGACATCGCACATTACACGGAGCGCGGCCGCAAGCTGCGCAGCGAACAGGCGCATCGCCTGATGGGACGGAGACCCGCGCAGTCCCCCCGCCGGTCCCTGTGGGGCTTGTTCTCCGTTTTTCCGCGTTTCGCGTCCTGACCCGTCCGGGTCCGGCGCGATTTGACCGGGTGCCGAAACGCCCGTGGCCAGGGGTGTCTGCGGTGCCCGGTCTCGTCGCTTGGCCCGGGACGGACAGGGAAGCCGTTCCCTGCCAGGGCGGGATATTCCCAGCGTCGCCGTCAATCGCTAGACTGCCCGGGCAACAGGCGATTGGAAGAAGGTGCATGCAAGTAGAGACGGTACAGGCGCTCGGCGGTCTCGGATTGTTCCTGGTTGGCATGAACATGCTGACCGAGGGGTTGCGCGGGCTGGCGGGCGAAAGGTTGCGCGCCATCCTGCAGAAATCGACCGACACGC
The DNA here is from genome assembly GCA_033723255.1 of Thalassovita sp. Classification (GTDB taxonomy): domain Bacteria; phylum Pseudomonadota; class Alphaproteobacteria; order Rhodobacterales; family Rhodobacteraceae; genus Thalassobius. The sequence continues at coordinate 2,793 of JAWVXM010000030.1, read as the reverse complement.
CGTTGAAAGGCGCCACGGCGGGGGCCGTGACCACCGCGATGATGCAATCGTCCAGCGCGACAACCGTGGCGACGGTCGGCTTCGTCGCGGCCGGGTTGATGACGTTTCAGCAGGCGCTTGGGGTCGTTTTCGGGGCCAATATCGGCACCACCGTCACCGGTTGGCTAATCGCGATTCTCGGGTTTAAGCGCGATCTCGGGCTGCTACTGATGCCGGTCGTCCTGGGCGGGGCCCTGCTGCAGCTCTTCGCGCCCAATCCGTGGAAACAGGCAGGATGGGCGTTGGCGGGGTTCGGGGTCCTGTTCATCGGCATCGATGCGCTGAAAGACGGCATGGTCGTCTTCCGCGGCATCGTCACCCCGGACATTTTCCCGGCAGACACTTTGACCGGTCGGTTGAAACTGGTGGTTCTGGGCGGCGCGCTGACCGTCGTCACCCAATCGTCGAGCGCCGGGGTCGCCAGCGCGCTGGCGGCTCTGGCTGTGGGCGCAATCACCCTGCCGCAGGCCGCTGCGCTGGTGATCGGGATGAATGTCGGCACCACTTTCACCGCCATGATCGCCACGCTGGGCGGCGGCACGGCGACCCGGCGCACCGGGGTAAGCCATGTGATCTTCAACCTTCTGACGGGATGCATGGCCTTTGCGATGCTCTATCCCATCGGCTGGGCTCTGCAGCGCCCCTTGGGTGCCGCGGTTGCGTCCGATCCGCAGATCGCGCTGGTGGCGTTTCATACTTTCTTCAATGTCTTCGGCGTGGCGATGGTACTGGGCGCGACGTCGCAATTCGCACGGCTGATCATCTGGATCGTGCCGGATCGCGGCACCCCGCTGACGCGGAACCTTGGGCGCCAGTTGCTCCGTGATCCGGCGGCCGCTTTGGATGCGGCCAATGCCGCGACGCGCAAGATCACCGCCGAATTTCTGACCCGTCTAGGCCGCAACCTGAACGACCCCGCCGAAACGATCAGCTCAGACTTTCTGGACAAGATAAGGGAAGCGACACACGAGGCGCAGAGTTTCGTCCAAGCGATCTCAGCCGAGAACGACACGGCGGAGCAGGACAACCAGCAGGCGCTGATACATATCTTCGACCATCTCAACCGGCTGCGCCACCGTGCGATGCAGCGCGAAAGGATCGCGACGGCGGTGCAAGAGGCATCACTGAAGGAACGTGGGCTGAAGCTCGGCGAGTTGATGCGCGGTTTCGCGCAGGAAAAAGATATCACCCGCTTCGCTTCACAGGCCAACACGCTGCGCCGCGATTTCCGCGACTTCCGCGAACGCTACCGGGGGGAACAGATCCGACTGGTTGCCAGCCACATCCGGGAGCCGCAGAACCTGTCGCTGCTGCTGGATTCGGCGCGCTGGCTGCAGCGATCGTCCTATCACCTGTGGCGCATCGCCGACCTGTATCGGGGGATAGAGGCGGCGGAACCGCGTACCGCCTCCTATGAACGATTGCTGAGCGAAGAGACCGACTAGGCTTTCATGAGCCTGATCTGAAACCGTTTGCGACGGCGGGCTGATCCCGCTGACGCCGGTTGGGATCGGTGACTGAGCGGGCTTACTTTTCGCAGATACCCACGAGTTCTTCGTATTGCCGGGTGATCCAGCCGAGCGCCTGTTCGGGGTCGCGGTCTTCGATCTTGCCCGACATCTTGCCGAACACCTTGGCCGAACGGCTGTCGTCGACCATTGCGATATCCTGGCTGGTGACCACGGTTTCATAGACGAAAAATGCGATGGCGACCAACAGGATGCCTCGCAGTACGCCAAACAGGAAGCCAAGCCCCTGATCCAGCCCGCCCAGCACCGAGCGTTGCACCAGCGAGGCAAACAGCGGCGTGAACAGCGAAGCGAGTACCAGCGCCACAGCGAAAACGGCGGCGAAGGAGGCGACGATGCTCAATTCGCAGCTGTCGGCGATGAAATCGCCCAGTACAGGGACTTCCTTGACCAGAGGCTGCACCTGCGGCGCGAAGACAAAGGCCAGCGCGGCGGCAGCCACCCAGCCCGCAATCGCCAGCGTTTCACGCACCAGACCGCGCGAATAGGCCAGCAGAGCCGACAGGATGATGATCAGCGCCACGACGCCGTCGATGATGGTAAAGCCTTCCATAGTGCCTTCGTTCTCCGTTTCCTGTGCGCTTATCCGGCGCCGAATACGTCTCCAACAAACGCGGCCAGATCCCCGTATTGCCGAAGCGTCAGGCCGTTTTCACCCTTTGCCTTTCCCCCGGCAGGGGCAATGGCTGTCGAGAAACCAAGTTTTTGCGCTTCTTTCAACCTGTTTTCGGTCTGACCGACCGGTCGGAGGGCTCCGGAGAGCGAAATTTCACCGAAAACCACCGTATCGGCGGGCAGGGCGGCGTCTTCGCGGGCCGACAGCAGCGCGGCGGCGGCGGCCAGATCGGCGGCCGGTTCCTGTACTTTCATGCCACCGGCGACGTTGAGATAGACATCGAGCCCGGCAAAGGGAATGCCGCAGCGCGCTTCCAGCACCGCCAAGATCATCGCCAGCCGCCCGCTGTCCCAACCGACCACGCTGCGCCGGGCCTGCGCGTGCGGCGAGGGTGCGACCAGCGCCTGGAATTCCACCAGAACCGGGCGGGTGCCCTCGATTCCCGAGAACACTACCGACCCGGGGCTGGGTTCGCCGCGTTCGGACAGGAACAGGGCGGAAGGGTTGCCGACCTCGGACAGCCCGCCGCCGGTCATCTCGAACACGCCGATTTCGTCGGCCGGGCCGAAGCGGTTCTTCACCGCGCGCAGGATGCGGAACTGGTGGCCG
>JAWVXM010000029.1:0-17745 GCA_033723255.1 Thalassovita sp. | reverse complement strand
GGCGCCGATGGCGGTGGTGTTGGTGCGCATGATCGCCTTGGCGATGTCGGGGGTGACGCCCTGACGCTGCATCAATTCGTGATAGGCTTGCCAGTAATCGCGGTAGCGGGAATCGCTTTCGGGGTTGATCACTTCGAATTCCCTGTCGGGCCGGATGGTCAGCCCGGCCCGTTCACAGCGGGTTTCGATCACGTCGGGGCGGCCGATCAGGATCGGGGTTTCGGTGGTTTCTTCCAAAACCGCCTGGGCGGTGCGCAGCACCCGTTCGTCTTCGCCTTCGGCAAAGATGATCCGGCGCGCGGCGGCGCGGGCGGCATCGAAGACCGGCCGCATCAGCAGTGCGGATTTGAACACCGACTGGTTCAGCTTGTGCTTGTAGGCGTCCAGATCCTCCATCGGCCGCGTGGCGACGCCACTGTCCATCGCCGCCTTGGCGACCGATGCCGACACCACGCCCACCAGCCTCGGATCGAAGGGTTTGGGGATCAGGTAATCGGCCCCGAAGGTCAGCTGTTCGCCCTTGTAGGCCGCCGCCGCCTCGGCGCTGGTGGTGGCGCGGGCCAGTTCCGCGATGCCTTCAACGCAGGCCAGCGACATATCGTCGTTGATCTCGGTCGCGCCCACGTCCAGCGCGCCGCGGAAGATGAAGGGAAAACACAGCACGTTATTGACCTGGTTGGGGAAATCCGACCGCCCGGTCGCGATGATCGCGTCGGGGGCGACCTTGCGCGCGGCGTCGGGCATGATTTCCGGCGTCGGGTTGGCCAGTGCGAAAATGATCGGCTGCTTGGTCATTTTCGCGACCATGCCGGGCTTCAGAACGCCGGGGCCGGACAGCCCGAGGAACATATCGGCGCCACTGATCACGTCTTCCAGCAGGCGCTTGTCGCTGGCTTGGGCAAATTCGGCCTTTTGCGGTGTCATGTCCTCGGTCCGGCCCTCGTAGACCAGCCCGTGAATATCGCACAGCCACACGTTTTCCCGTTTCACGCCCAGTTTCAGCAGCATGTTGAGGCAGGCAATCCCCGCCGCGCCGCCGCCGGTCGAAACGATCTTGATGTCTTCGAACTTCTTGCCTGCCACGCGCAGCGCGTTGGTGGCTGCGGCGCCAACCACGATGGCGGTGCCGTGCTGATCGTCGTGGAAGACGGGGATGTTCATCCGCTCGCGGCAGATCTTTTCGACGATGAAGCAATCGGGCGCCTTGATGTCTTCAAGGTTGATCGCACCAAAGGTCGGCCCGAGCGCGCAGACGATATCGGCCAGCTTTTCCGGGTCGCGTTCGTCCAGTTCGATATCGAAACAGTCGATATTGGCGAATTTCTTGAACAGGACGGCCTTGCCCTCCATCACCGGCTTGGAGGCCAGCGCGCCGATATTGCCCAGCCCCAGAACGGCGGAACCGTTCGTTACCACGCCCACCAGGTTGCCCCGCGCGGTGTAGCGGCTGGCGTTTGCGGGATCGGCCTTGATTTCAAGGCAGGCCTCGGCGACGCCGGGGCTGTAGGCGCGGCTCAGGTCGCGGCCGTTTGCCAGCGGCTTGGTCGCGCGGACCTCGAGCTTACCCGGCTTGGGGTGCTCATGGTAAAACAGCGCCGCCTGGCGCAGGGATTCATTCTGATTGTCGCTCATCGGGCTCCTCCGCTCCGGTTAGTTTAGCGTTAAACTATTTTTTTGAGCGAGGAAAGGTGGTGTTTTTTTCATGATGTTGGGCCATGCTTGCAAATGCCTGAAGTGCAGGTAAAAGTTTTCCAAACGATAAAAAGGTTGCGATGTGGCTGATCGCGCAGCGCAATTCCGACAGGAGGCTGGGACATGTCATTGCTGGATGCGGCGCGCGATGTGCGTGAACGGGCCTATGCGCCCTATTCGAAATTCAAGGTCGGTGCGGCGGTCCGGTCCAGTTCGGGCGCGGTTTATCAGGGCTGCAATGTCGAAAACGCCGCCTATCCCGAAGGGACCTGCGCCGAAGCCGGCGCGATCGCGGCGATGGTGGCGGCGGGTGAAACCGAGCTGGTCGAAGTCTGCGTGATCGCGGATTCCCCGACACCGGTCACCCCCTGCGGCGGCTGCCGCCAGAAGCTTTCGGAATTCGGCAAGGGCGACGTGGCGGTGCATATGGCAACCACCGGCGGGGCGAAAATGACCATGACGCTGGCAGATCTTCTGCCCGGCGCGTTCAAGAAATCCCAGATGGAGCGGAGCTGAGCCGAGATGGACGCCCGTGCCATCATAGCCAAGGTCCGTGACCGGTTGCCGGTGACGCCTGAGGAACTGATCTGGTTTGCGCGGGGGCTGGCGGATCGCGGCGTGAGCGACGCGCAGGCCGGGGCCTTCGCGATGGCGGCGCTGCTGAACGGGTTGGATGAGGAGGGTCGGGTCGGGCTGACGCTGGCGATGCGCGATTCCGGTGACGTGTTGTGTTGGGGTATGGATAGGCCGGTTCTTGACAAGCATTCCACTGGCGGGGTTGGCGACTGCGTGTCGCTGGTCCTGGCCCCGGCGCTGGCGGTCTGTGGGGCCTACGTGCCGATGATATCGGGTCGTGGGCTCGGTCATACCGGAGGGACGCTGGACAAATTGGAAGCGATCCCCGGCTATCGCACCGATCTGGACGAAGCGCAGTTCCGCAAGGTGGTGGGGCAGGTGGGTTGCGCGATCATGTCGGCCAGCGGCGATATCGCGCCCGCCGACAAGCGGCTTTACGCGATCCGTGATGTCAGCGCGACGGTGGAAAGCCTAGACCTGATCACAGCTTCGATCCTGTCCAAGAAGCTGGCTGCCGGGCTGGAAGGGCTGGTTCTGGACGTGAAGGTCGGCACCGGTGCCTTCATGAAAAGCGCGGAGGATGCGCGCGCGCTGGCTCAGGCGCTGGTCACCACCGCCAATGCGGCCGGGTGCCAGACCTCGGCGCTGATCACCGATATGAATCAGCCGCTTGCCCCGGAACTGGGCAATGCGCTGGAAGTGGCAAGCGCGATGCGGGTGCTGACAGGGCAGGCGGCTGGCCCGCTTCTCGATCTGACCGCACAGCTGGGCGGCGTGGCGCTGGCCAATGCCGGGCTCGCCAAGGATGCCGAAGACGGGGCGGAAAAGATCGCCGCGTCGATCGCCGACGGGCGCGCGGCGGAATGTTTCGGCCGCATGGTGGCGGCGCAGGGCGGGCCGGAGCAATTCGTCGAGAACTGGCAGCGTTTCCTGCCCGAGGCGCCGGTCATTCGCGAGGTGTTGGCACCGAAGGACGGTTTCGTCGCGGCAATGGACGGGCAGGCGTTGGGATTGGCGGTGGTCGGCCTTGGCGGTGGCCGTCAGGTGGAAAGCGATGTGGTGGATCCTGCGGTCGGAATTTCCGATATGCTTCCGCTTGGCACGCAGGTGCACAAAGGCCAGCCCTTGGCGCGGGTTCATGCCGCCCGCGAAGCGGCGGCGGATGAAGCCTGCAAATCTGTTCTCTCGGCGGTGACGATTGCCGCGGATGCGCCCGATCTGCCGCCCCTCGTGCATGAAAGGATCGGCTGATGGCGCGGGCTTTCCTGATCGTGATGGACAGCGTCGGCATCGGCGGTGCCCCGGATGCCGACCGCTTCTTCAGCGGCGACCGGCCCGATACCGGCGCCAATACGCTTGGCCATATCGCCTGGGCCTGCGCCGAAGGCCGGGCCGAAGAGGGGCGCAGCGGGCCGTTGCATATGCCCACGCTCGCCGCTTTGGGGTTGGGCAGGGCGGTCGAACTGGCCTCGGGCGAGTCGGCCCCTAATTTGGGGGCGGAGGAGCCCGCGGGTTTCTGGGGCGCCGCGACCGAGGTCAGCCCGGGCAAGGATACGCCATCGGGGCATTGGGAACTGGCCGGTGTACCGGTGCCTTGGGACTGGCATTATTTCCCGAATACGCATCCGTCTTTCCCGCCCGATCTGTCGGCCAAGGTGGCCGAGCTGGCGGGGGCCGGCGGTATTCTTGGCGATTGCCACGCCTCGGGTACGGCGATTGTAGCCGAGCTGGGGGCGGAGCATATCCGCACCGGTTGGCCGATCTGCTATACCTCGGCCGACAGCGTGTTCCAGATCGCCGCGCATGAGGAAACTTTCGGGCTCGACCGCTTGCTGCGGCTCTGTCGCGATATCGCCCCGGTGCTGCACGAAATGAAGGTCGGCCGGGTCATCGCCCGCCCCTTCGTCGGGACGCCCGAGGAAGGATTTGCCCGCACCGTCAATCGCCGTGATTACGCCATCGCCCCGCCGTCGCCGACCCTGTGCGACTGGGTGCAGGCGGCGGGCCGCAAGGTCTATGCGGTCGGCAAGATCGGAGATATCTTTTCCATGCGCGGCATCGACGAGCTGCGCAAAGGAACCGATGCGCGGCTGATGGAGCATCTGAACGATCTGGTGGACGAGGCCGAGGAGGGCAGCCTGACCTTCGCCAACTTCGTCGAATTCGACAGCCTCTACGGCCATCGCCGCGATATCGCGGGCTATGCCCGTGCGCTGGAATGGTTCGACGTGGAACTGGCGAAGATCCTGCCGAAGCTGCGTCCAGGCGACATGCTTCTGGTCACCGCCGATCATGGCAACGATCCCAGCTGGAGCGGAACCGAACATACCCGGGAACGCGTGCCGGTGCTGATCGCGGGCCGCGGCGCGGGGCAGTGCGGGCTGGTCAATTTCGTTGATATCGCGGCCTGCGTGGCCGATCATCTGAACGTACCCTCGCAGGGGCCGGGACGGAGTTTTCTATGAGTTGGAAGGATTTTCCCAAGGTCGAATTGCACCTTCATATCGAAGGGGCCGCGCCGCCCACCTTCGTGCGCGGTCTGGCGCAGGAAAAAAGCGTCAACCTCGACGGGGTGTTTGATGAAAGGGGTGATTATGCTTTCCGCGATTTTCCCCATTTCCTGCAGGTCTATGAGGCGGCAACGCAGGTTCTGAAGACGCCCGAGGATTACCGCCGCCTGACGCTGGCGGTGCTGGAGGAATGCGCCGAAAACGGAGTGATCTATGCGGAAAGCTTCCTCAGTCCCGATTTCTGTGGCGGCCGCGATGTGACCGCTTGGAAAGAATACCTGCACGCAGTGCAGGAAGCCGCCGACCAGGCCGAGGCGCAGATGGGCATCACCCTGCGCGGCATCGTCACCTGCATTCGCCATTTAGGGCCGGAAAAGGCGAAGGAAACGGCGATCTGCGCGGCCGAAACCGCGGGGAACTGGATCACCGGGTTTGGCATGGGCGGCAATGAGGCGATCGGCAAACAGGGCGATTTCGCCTGGGCTTTCGATTGCGCCCGCGAAGCGGGGCTGCGGCTGACCACCCATGCCGGCGAATTCGGCGGACCCATGTCGGTGCGCGAGGCGATAGAGGACCTGAAGGTGGAACGGATCGGTCACGGCGTGCGCGCGATCGAGGATCCCGCGCTGGTCGATATCCTGGCCGAGCGCGAAATCGTGCTGGAAGTCTGCCCCGGTTCGAACGTGATCCTGGGGCTGTATCCCGGCTTTGCCGCCCATCCCATCGCGCGGTTGCGCGACGCGGGCGTCAGGGTCACGGTTTCGACTGACGATCCGCCCTTTTTCAAAACGACCATGACGCGGGAATACGAGGAATTGGAACGCGCCTTCCGCTGGGGGGCTGAGGATTTCACGGAACTCAACCGCATTGCCATCGAGGCAGCCTTTTGTGACGATGAGACCCGCAAACGCATCAAGCAAAGATTGGAGCAAGCATGACCGAGCCTTTGACCATCGTTGACCACCCGCTGGTGCAGCACAAGCTGACGCTGATGCGTGAAAAGAATACTTCGACCGGTGAATTCCGCCGCCTGCTGCGCGAAATCAGCATGCTGCTGGCCTATGAGGTCACCCGCGACATCGATATGACCACGCGCGACATCGAAACCCCGATGCAGGAAATGGAAGCGCCGGTGCTGAAAGGCAAGAAACTGGCGCTGATCTCGATCCTGCGGGCGGGCAACGGGTTGCTCGACGGGGTGATGGAACTGATCCCCTCGGCCCGCGTGGGATTCGTCGGGCTCTACCGGGACGAGGAAACGCTGAAACCGGTGCAGTATTATTTCAAGGTGCCCGAGGGGCTCGAGGACCGGCTTGTCATCGTCGTCGACCCGATGCTGGCCACCGGCAATACCTCGGCCGCGGCCATCGATCTTCTGAAGAAGGCGGGGGCCAACAACATCCGTTTCATGTGCCTTCTGGCGGCCCCTGAAGGGGTGGCCCGGATGGGCGAAGCGCATCCCGATGTGCCGGTCATCACGGCGGCGGTGGATGAAAAGCTGAATGACAAAGGATATATTGTTCCGGGACTAGGGGATGCGGGTGACCGCATGTTTGGCACAAAATAAGCCGTCATTTGCTTTACTCATAAAGACAATTCGTGCACAGTGTGGTTGCATTTGGTGTGGGGGCACAAATGAAACTTGCCAGAGTCATTGCCGGCGCGACCATTCTTGCATGGGCTGGTATCGGGGCTTCTGAGGGGGCGTCGCTGCGCAACACCGACGAGCCTGCGGAATTTCCGCCCGCAAGCTATAAGGGAATGCAATATGTCGACAGTCGCGGCTGTATCTACGTCCGCGCCGGGATCGATGGAAATGTGACCTGGGTGCCCCGGGTGACGCTGGGTCGTCAGCATATTTGCGGCGCGACCCCGACTTTTGCCAAGGCGGTTGAACCCAAGCTGCCGGTGATTGCCGACAGGCCCGAACCGGCACAGGAACCGATGGCGCAGGCTGCGCCCCCCCCCGCCTCCGAGCCGGTGAAGGTCAAGGTCGCCGCGGCGGCACCTGTCGCGGACCTGGCCCCGCGCACGGCCGGCAAGCCGATGACAACCATCGCATCAATCGCCACACCGCCAAAGCTGATCAAGCCGGTGCAGCCCGCCCCGCAGGCGCGCCCGGTGAAAAAGGCCGCCCCGGCGCCTTCCTGCCAAGGCGTGTCGGAAATCGGCCAGAGATACATGACCGGCAAGAACATGCGCTGCGGCCCGCAGGACCCTGATCCGGTCAGTGCGAATTCAGGCCGCCAAAGCAGCAACTGGGTCACTGTGCCTGCCCCGGCGGGGATCCCGACCACGACCGCCACCGGAGGCATCCAGACGCAGGCCTATGTCGCGCCGCGCCATGTCTATGAAAATCAGCTCAACGCCAGCCTGGCCAACCCGGTCCCCGAAGGGTATCGCCCGGTCTGGGACGATGACCGGCTGAACCCGTACCGGGCGCATCAGACCTTCGCGGGCAAGGCGCAGATGGATCTGGTCTGGACCGAGACCGTGCCGCGTCAGCTGATCGACCGGGCCAGCGGGCGCAACGTGACCCGGCTTTTTCCGAACCTGCGCTATCCCTCCACCGACTTGACGGCGCCGCCCGCGCCAAAGGCTGGCGTGGTGTCGACGAAATCGCAGGCGCCGGTGAAATCCGCCCCGGCTCCACTGAGCGGCCCTGCATATGTTCAGGTGGGCATGTTCGGGGTTCCGGATAATGCGATGAACACCGCGCAGCGTCTGAAACAGGCGGGGCTGCCGGTGCGGATCTGGACCGCCAAGCGGAATGGCAGGCCCTACCAGATCGTCGTCGCTGGCCCCTTCACGTCGAATGCCAGCGCGCAGCAGGCGCTTGGCGCGCTGCGTGGTTCGGGGTTCAAGGACGCTTTTCTGCGCCGCTGAGGGCCCTTATCCTTCGCAGACGCCCTGCAGCCGGATCCAGTCGCTGTCAGACAGGACCGGGCTGGGGGCCTCGTCCGGGAAGGGGTCGGCTTCGATCAGCGGTAGAGTGGCTTCGCCCGACACGTCGAGCGCATAAGCATAAGGGGTGGATTTCACCCCCGCCACGTGAAAACCACGCAACAAGTCATCGCTGGAAAGGGGGCTGAGCGGTCGGGTCAGCAAGGTTTCGGCATAAGCCTTCAGCATGTCTTCGGGCAAGCGGCCCGTGGTCAGGAGCCTGAGGCTGCTGAACAGGCCGCTGTCGCGCAGCAGCTGCTTCAGCGGATCGTTTTCTTCACTGCGCAGCAACGCGGCGATGACATGGCCCGCCGCGACGTCGGGGACTTCGTAATCTTCGAACAGGCTGCTGTTCAGAACCATGATGTTGCCGGGGAGCATGACACTACCTGGCACACCCGTGGGCACCACTTTCAAGTCCAGCTCATCCCCGGTAAGCCGCCGGGCAAGCTGGCTCAGCGCGGCGCGAGTGGCCGTGGAGCCGCAGGACGGGCCGGTGACGCGTTCGACATGGGCCAGAAGCTGTTGCCCGATTTCGCGCCGTTTTACCTCCGGGACGACGCTCAGCGCATGGTCGACCATCGCGCCGGGCAGCCAGAAGATTCCGACCGCCAGAACCGAGGCCAGCGACGCGCCCATCATCGCCGCGCGCAGCCGGCCCGGCTTGGGACGCCGCCGTTCGATCGCCTGTCGCAGCTTGTCGATCGCCGCAACCATCTCGGTTTCGTTTTCCGCCAGTTCCAGCGTTTCGCCGGGATCGCCGTGGGGATGATAGACCGCCGGAACCTCGCCGGGATTGACCCGCACCACGGCCGGCAGCGACCAATGGGTCAGCGCCCGATCCTGCAGGTCGGAAATCATCAGCGTGGCGTCCCCGATCGACACGATCACCTCGCGCCGCTGGTCCTCGGGCGTGGGGCGCCAAAGGCCGGAGGCCTCGATCCGCTGATATTGCGTCAGGGCTGTCATGTCAGGGGTGCTCTGCCTGGGTGCGTTTTGCCCGATGGATAGCACGGGGCGGGGCAGGGCGGCAATTGGCTAGGAAAGGCGGGGTGAAACCTTGTTTGCGCAGATCAGCCGGTTTTGAAACCCATCTTGCTGAAGATGGCAGCGGCCGGGCAAAACCCGGTGAAGGCCGACTGGAACAGGTTGGCGCCGACGAAGGCGGTGAACCAGACGAAGCCCGGGTGAACGAAGTAGGTCAGCGCCAGCGACAGAAGAACCATGAAGCCCGCAAAGGCGGTGATGGCTTGATTGATGGTCATTTCGATATCCTTTTCGTGTCGGGCGCACCGGGCGAAGAAACCGCAAAACGGCGGTTTGCGCAGCCCCGGTGCGTGTATTAACATTCAATATATGGAATATTATTTCCGATGCAAGAGGCGCCGGTCAGAGTTCCTTGGCCAGCGTCCTAAGCTGGAACTTCTGGATCTTGCCGGTCGAGGTCTTGGGCAATTCCTGGAACACCACCTTTTTCGGTGTCTTGAACCCGGCCAGCCGTTCGCGGGAGAAGGCGATCAGGTCGGCTTCGCTGGCGTCATGGCCATCCTTCAGTTCGACGAAGGCACAGGGCGTTTCGCCCCATTTTTCGTCCGGCTTCGCGACCACCGCGCAAAGCAGCACGGACGGATGTGCCATCAGCACGCCTTCGACTTCGACCGAGGAAATGTTTTCTCCGCCCGAGATGATGATGTCCTTGGCCCGGTCGGCGATCTGCAGATAGCTGTCGGGGTGCTGCAGCGCGATGTCGCCGGAATGGAAATAGCCGCCCGCGAAGGCTTCGGCGGTGGCATCGGGGTTCTTCAGGTATCCCTTCATCACCCCGTTACCGCGCATCACGATTTCGCCCTGGGTCTTCGCATCCATCGGGACCTGCTGCATCTTTTCGTCCATCACGGTGATATGTTCGTAGATCGGCATCGCCACGCCCTGGCGCGCCTTGATCGCGGCGCGGTCATCGCCCTGCAGGTCATCCCACTTTTCGCCCCAGGTGCATTCGGTGGAGGGCCCGTAGGTTTCGGTCAGGCCGTAAACCTGGGTGACGTTGAAGCCCATCGGTTCGATCTTGGCCAGCGTCGCCGGGGCGGGCGGGGCACCGGCGGTGAAGACCTCGACAAGGTGGTCGAAATCGCGGCGATCCGCCTGCGCCGAATTGACCAGCATGTTCAGAACGATGGGCGCGCCGCCGAAATGGGTCACGCCTTCGTCTGCGATGGCGTCGAAGATCGCCTTGGCGGTGATGTCGCGGCAGCACACCACGGTGCCGCCCAGAACCGGCATCATCCAGGTGTGGCACCAGCCATTGCAGTGAAACAGCGGCACGATGGTCAGGTAACGCGGGTGCAGGGTCATCCGCCAGCTGATCACCTGGCCCATCGCGTTCAGGTAGGCCCCGCGATGGTGATAGACCACGCCCTTGGGCCGCCCGGTCGTGCCCGAGGTATAGTTGAGCGAGATCGATTCCCATTCGTCCTCGGGCATGATCCATTCGAAATCCGGATCGCCGGTTTTCAGCAGGGTTTCGTATTCCATGTACTCGCTTTGCGCGTGCACCCCGGCCTGATCATCGGCGACCTCGATCACGATGGGCGCCGGGCCGTCCATGATTTCGATCGCCTCGGCCAGCACCGGCAGGAATTGCGGATCGACCAGCACCACCTTGGCTTCGCCGTGATCGAGGATATAGGCGATGGTATCGGGTTCCAGCCGCGTGTTGATCGTGTTCAGCACGGCGCCGCAGGCAGGCACGCCGAAATGCGCCTCGGCCTGGGCCGGGATGTTGGGCAGGACGGTGGCGACCACGTCGCCGGGATTGACGCCCAGCTTGGTCAGCGCCGAGGCCAGCCGGGTCACCCGCTCGTGATATTCCACATAGGTCTTGCGATGCTTTCCATAGACCACGGCAAGGTGATCGGGAAACACAGCCGCCGCGCGGTGCAGCCAGGAAAGCGGCGTCAGCGGAACGTAATTCGCCGCGGTTTTGCCCAGTCCGGTTTCGTCAGCCATCCAGCCCATGGAATCCTCCTTTTTTCCGGGGCGCATATTGCGCCGGATGCGCGGTGTTGAAAAGTCCGTAGGAGTACCAATCGAAGCCGGGCCGCGACGTGCCGGGTCTTTTCCCGGGGGGCGCTTTGCGCTAGCGTCCGGAGCATGTTCATCTCGCACGGGCGGCAATACATCTTCATTCACATTCCCAAGACCGGCGGCACCTCGATGGCGCTGGCGCTGGAGGCCCGTGCGATGAAGGATGACATCCTGGTCGGCGACACGCCCAAGGCGACGAAGCGGCGGCGCAGATATCACGATGCCGATTGCAAGGGGCGGCTTTGGAAACATTCCACCCTGGCCGATATCGAGGGGCTGGTCGGGGCCGATGAGATCGAGCGGTATTTCACCTTCTGCCTGGTGCGCAATCCCTGGGACCGGGTGGTGAGCTATTATCACTGGCTGCGCGAACAGAGCTTCGAACACCCGGCGGTGAAACTGGCCAGGGGCGAGGATTTCGGCGGGTTTCTCAGCCATCCCCTGACATGGCGGACGCTGAAGGAAACCCCGGCGCGGTTCTACATGACCGACGCGCGCGGCAACGAGGTCTGCGATCTCTATATCCGGCTGGAACACGCGGCAGAAGACGCTGCGCCGCTGGCCGATCATCTCGGGTTTCCCCTGAGGCTGCCGCGGGTCAATGAATCGGCGCGGCGCAAGGATTACCGCGGCTATTACAGCGATACCGACGCGGGTTTTGTCGCCGATATCTGCGCCGAGGATATCGAACGCTTCGGCTACAGTTTCAACCCGGTGAAGAAAACCGTGGTGCTGTGAACCGGGACGAAAATCTGCGTTTGTTCAACTGAACACCATGCCCGAAACAGCGGCGCTCTGCGCCGCCGGGCAGCGCCCGACCGTCCCCCGGGCGGGCGCTTTGGAACCGCCAGCGAGATGCTGGAACGAAGGAAGTGGCGGCACGATAAAGTGCAGACCCCAGATGTTTGAGCGCCCACCCACGGTCGGGCGAAGCCCTCTGTCAAATTGAAAACGCGCCCCCGAAGGGACGCGTCCTGTACAATCGGTTGGTAGGCAGCTTATGCCGCTGCCTTGTCCTGCTTGCCGAACCGGCCATAGAAGCTCTGCCCCTTCCCGGCCATTTCGCGCAGCAGGTCGGGGCAGGTGAAGCGGTCGCCGTAAGTCTCAGTCAACTGATCGCAGCGTTCCGCCGCATAGGGCGTCCCGAGGATGTCGAGCCAGCTGAACGGACCGCCCGACCACGGCGCGAAGCCCCAGCCGAGGATGGCGCCGACATCGCCTTCGCGGATGTCTTCCAGAACGCCTTCCTCGAGCGCGCGGACCGCCTCCAGAACCTGCACGAACATTAGCCGGTGCTGCACCTCGATAAGGCTCGGCTGATCCTCGGCCTGCGGGCATTTGTCGGCCAGCCCCTGCCACAGCCCCGTGCGCTTGCCGTTCTCGTCATAGGCATAGAAGCCCGCCTTCGACTTGCGGCCCAGCCGGCCTTCATCGACCATCGAGAACATCAGATCGTCCACCGGCTTCATGTCGGCGGGATAGGCATCGCCCATCGCCGCCTTGGTCGCCTTGGCGATCTTCACCCCGAGATCGAGCGAGGTTTCATCGACCAGCTGCAGCGGCCCCAAGGGCATGCCCAGCTGTTTCGCGGCATTTTCGATCAGCGCGGGCGCGATGCCTTCGGCCACCATCCGCGCACCTTCGTTCAGGTAAGGGATGATGCAGCGGTTGGCGTAGAAGAAGCGCGCGTCGTTGACCACGATCGGGGTCTTGCGGATCTGGCGCACGTAATCGAGAGCCTTGGCAACCGCCCGGCCGCCGGTCTCTTTGCCCTTGATGATCTCGACCAGCATCATCTTCTCGACCGGCGAGAAGAAGTGGATGCCGATGAACTGATCAGGCCGGGTGGACGCCTTGGCCAGGCCGGTAATCGGCAGGGTCGATGTGTTCGACGCGAAGATGCAGGTGTCGGGGATCACCGCTTCGACCGCCTTGGTGACCTCCGCCTTGATGCCGGAGTCTTCGAACACCGCTTCGATGATCAGATCGGCGCCCTTCAACGCGTCGTAATCGGTGGTGGCGGTGATCAGGGACAGCACCTGTTCCTTCTTTTCCGCCGTCGCCTTGCCGCGCTTGATGCCCTTGTCCATGTAGGTCTCGGTATAGGCCTTGCCCTTGTCGGCGGCCTCTTGTTTCTGGTCGATCAGCACGACTTCGATCCCCGCCATGGCGGAGACAAGCGCGATCCCCGCGCCCATCATGCCCGCACCGAGCACACCGACTTTCTTCACCCTCTGGTCCGGGACATCGGGACGGTTCGCGCCTTTTTCCAGCGCTTCCTTGTTCAGGAACAGCGAGCGGATCATCGCCGAGGAGGACGGATTCATCAGGGTATGGGTGAACCAGCGGGCCTCGACCTTCAGCGCGGTGTCGAAGGGCACCATTGTGCCTTCATAGACCGCCGAAAGCAGGTCTTTGGCTGCCGGGAACGCCCCATTGGTGTTGGCGTTCACCATGGCCGAGGCGCCGACGAACGTCTGGAACCCCGCCGGGTGATAGGGTGCGCCGCCGGGCATCTTGTAACCCTTGGCATCCCACGGTTTCACCAGATCGGCCTCTTTGGCGTTCAGCACCCATTCGCGGGCCGCCGCGACCGGATCATCGGCCACTTCATCGATCAGCCCGGCGCCCTTGGCCTTCTTCGGATCGACCAGCTTGCCCTGCAGCAGGAAGGGCGAGGCCGCCATCGCGCCCAGCTTGCGCACCAGGCGGGTGGTGCCGCCCGCGCCGGGGAAGATGCCGACCATGATTTCCGGCAGCCCGATCTTGGCCTTTCGATTGTCGGCGGCAAAGATGCGGTGGGTTGCCAGCGGCAGTTCCAGCCCGATTCCCACGGCGGTGCCAGGCAGGGCGGCCGCGATCGGCTTGCCGCCCTTCTTGGTCTTGAAATCCATCCCCGCCAGTTCGATTTTCCGCAACAGCCCGTGCATCTGCATGATGCCGTCGAACAGGCCCTGCGCCGGGTTGTCACCGGCGCCGGCCTTCATCTCGGCCAGCACGTTCAGGTCCATCCCGCCGGCGAAATCCTTCTTTCCGGACGTGATCACGATGCCCTTCACCGCCTCGTCGGCCAGCGCGTCATCGATCAGGTCGTTCAATTCGCCCAAGGCTTCGTTGCTCATCACGTTCATCGACTTGCCGGGGCAGTCCCAGGTGACGATGGCGACGCCGTCGGCGTCTTTTCCCATGGTGAAATCGGTCATTTGTCCCACTCCTGTCCCTGCTCACACGCGTTCGATGATGGTTGCGGCGCCCATGCCGGACGCGATGCACAGCGTGGCCAGCCCCAGTTCCTTGTCGGACCGTTCCAGCTCGTCCAGCAGCGTGCCGATGATGATCGCGCCGGTGGCGCCCAGCGGGTGGCCCATGGCGATCGACCCGCCATTGACGTTGACCACATTCGGGTCGACGTCGAAGGCCTGCCGGAAGCGCAGTACGACCGAGGCGAAGGCTTCGTTGACCTCGAACAGGTCGATGTCGCCGATGCTCAGCCCGCTTTCGGCAAGGATCTTCTGCGTCGCGGGCACCGGGCCGGTCAGCATGATGGTCGGATCGGTGCCGATCTTGGCCGTGGCGCGGATGCGGGCCCGCGGTTTCAACCCGTATTTCTTGCCGAAGTCTTCATTGCCGATCAGCACACCGGCGGAGCCGTCCACGATGCCCGATGAATTGCCCGCATGGTGGATATGGTTGATCTTTTCCAGGTGCGGGTATTTCAGCAGCGCCACCTTGTCGAAGCCCGGCATCACCTCGCCCATGTCCTTGAAGGACGGCTTCAGCGCGCCCAGCGTCTGCATGTCGGTGCCGGGGCGGATGAATTCATCGTGGTCGAGGATGGTCAGACCGTTGATATCGGTGACCGGGACAATGGATTTTTCGAACCGGTTGTCATCCCACGCCGCCTTGGCACGTCTTTGCGATTCCACCGCCAGCGCATCGGCCTGATCGCGGTTGAAGCCATATTCGGTCGCCATGATGTCGGCCGAGATGCCCTGCGGTACGAAGTAATGTTCCATCGCCACGCTGGGATCGGCGGCCACCGCCGCGCCGTCGCTGCCCATCGGCACGCGGCTCATCATTTCCACGCCGCCCGCGATATAGGCATCGCCCGCGCCGCCGCGCACCTGGTTGGCGGCAAGGTTGACCGCCTCCATTCCGCTGGCACAGAAGCGGTTGATCGACAGGCCCGGGATCGATTCATCGAGATCCGACGCCAGAACAGCGGTCCGCGCAAGGCAGGCGCCCTGTTCCATCACCTGGGTGACATTGCCCCAGATCACATCCTCGACGGCGTGACCGTCGAGCCCGTTGCGATCCTTCAATGCGTCCAGCACGGTCGAGGACAACCGCACGGCGGTCACTTCGTGCAGGCTGCCGTCGGGGCGTCCCTTGCCGCGCGGCGTGCGCACGGCGTCATAGATATAGGCGTCGGTCATCTTGTGCCTTCCTCTTCACAACTGGGGTTCAGTATTTCGGCCAGGCGTTGCGCGTCGGACCGAGAGATTTTGTGATATTGAACATTTCCCGGGTATGAGAATTTAAGGACCCAGGGCTTTTCAGGATTGTTGGTCTGAAAAATGGTCAACCCGGGTCGAACCCGCAGTTCACTCCGAATTCCGGAGCGCAAAAGCATCATCCTGTCGATGAGCCCGGGCAATCTTCTCTTCCTCTTAAGCTCGGTCTGCCGGCGATCCGGGCATCAGGTCATAGGGGTGTTTCCAGCCGGGCTGGGTGCTGATGTTGCTCAGCCAGCGGTCGATATTGGACCATTCGGTACGGTCGAAGCCGAACGGTTCGGGGTAATAGAGGTAGCCGCAGCAGGACAGGTCGGCATTGCTGATGCCGTCGCCCACGATCCAGTCGCGACCTTCCAGATGGTGATCCAGCACCTTGTAGGCGGCCTTCAGGCGTCCCTGTGAGAAGGCGATCACATCGGCCGGGCGCTTGTCCTCGGGCAGGAAGTTCATCAGGAACCTGGTCATGCCGGCTTGCGAGCTGAGCTTGTGGTTGTCCCAGAACACCCAGCGGAGAACTTCGTATTTCTCCTTCGGCATCGCGCCGTTGAACTTGCCGGTCTTGTCGGAGACATATTGCTGGATCACGCCCGACTGGGTGAGCTTCAGATCGCCATCGACCATGACCGGTGCTTCACCCATCTCGTTGACGTTGGCGCGATATTCCGGCGTGCGGGTTTCGCCGTTGAAGAAGTCGACATAGACCGGTTCCCAGTCCAGTCCGGAAAGCTGCAGGGCCAGCGCCGCCTTGTAGGCATTTCCACTTTCGCCGAAGCAATAGAGTTTGATCGTCATTCCCGAGTCCTCCCGATATCGCTTATGTTGCTGCGTTGGAGTTTGAGTATTTTTGGCAAGATGAAAAGCAATGCCTCTCGAAGTAACGCGTCGTTAAGGTCCATTCACTACCAATGACGTTGCGTTACAGGCTGGAGAGCCGATGGACGTGCAAGGTGAAACCCCGCTCCGCTTCCCGTATTCGGGCCTGTGGGGCGGGGCGCCCCTACCATTTCATCTTGCCAGAAATACTCGAAATGGCGCGACGTCGCCGTCGTGAACAAGGGAAGATCGGGGGCGCCGGTCGCTGAAATCTCTCCTTCTCATCGTTTTCTCGCGTCCAGCGTCGAATTGAACAGCCGCAGCTTGTGGCCGAAATTCTCGTGGTCGACGATCCCGTCGAAATTCTCGAAGACGAAGGAAATCGCCTCGCCCTCGTCCAGCCCGGCCTCGGCAGCGAATTTTCTCAGCCGCCGGTAGGCGTCTTCGGTCATCGCGATCGGCATGCGCCTGGTCAGGCGAAATCGTTTCGGCATCTTTGTCCTCCTTTTTGCGGCCAACCGGTGCGCTGTCATGCGCACCGGCGCGGTGAGCGGGGCATTCCCCTGTCGGTTTTGCAGCGCGGGTTGGCCCCGCGCTCAGAACTGGTCGGCGGACAGTGCCATGACCGGATCGGCGCCGCTGTTGATGCGGGCAAGGTGCATCGCGGTCGCGGGCAGGCGGCGCGCCATGTAGTAGCGCCCGGTCGCCAGCTTGGTTTCATAGAAGCCCTTGTCGGACGTGCCTGCATCCAGTGCTTCCCGCGCGGATTTGGCCATCTGCGCCCACATCAGCCCAAGGCAGACATGGCCGAACAGGTGCATGAAGTCATAGGACCCGGCCAGCGCCGCGTTTGGGGTCTTCATGCCGTTTTGCATGAAGAACATGCCGGCGGCCTGCAGATCCTTCGACGCTTGTTTCAGCGGGTCGAGGAAATCCGATTTCAGCGCCTCGTTATCGGCATTGTCCTTGATGAACCCCTTCACCAGATCGAAGAAGGCCATCACGTGCTTGCCGCCGTCCTGGGCCAGCTTGCGGCCGACAAGGTCAAGCGCCTGCACTCCGTTGGCGCCCTCGTAGATCATCGCGATGCGGGCGTCGCGGGTGAACTGCGACATGCCCCATTCCTCGATATAGCCGTGGCCGCCATAGACCTGCTGCGCCTGCACGGTGGCCTGATAGCCTTCGTCGGTCAGGAAACCCTTGATCACAGGGGTCAGCAGGCTGACCAGCCCGTCGGCATCCTTGTCACCCAGCCGGTGCGCCCGGTCGATCATCATCGCCCCCCACAGCATGAAGGCGCGCGCACCTTCGATAAAGCTTTTCTGATCCATCAGGTTGCGGCGGATGTCCGGGTGCACGATCAGCGGATCGGCGGGCCCATCGGGATTCTTCACCCCGGTCACGTCGCGACCCTGCAGCCGGTCCTTGGCATAGGCCAGCGCGTTCTGATAGGCGGCTTCGGCTTGCGCCATGCCCTGCATGCCGACGCCCAGGCGGGCTTCGTTCATCATGGTGAACATGGCGCGCATGCCCTTGTGT
The DNA here is from genome assembly GCA_033723255.1 of Thalassovita sp. Classification (GTDB taxonomy): domain Bacteria; phylum Pseudomonadota; class Alphaproteobacteria; order Rhodobacterales; family Rhodobacteraceae; genus Thalassobius. The sequence continues at coordinate 71 of JAWVXM010000029.1, read as the reverse complement.
TCCTCGCCCAGCAGGTAGCCGGTCGCCTCGTCATAGTTCATGACGCAGGTGGAATTTCCGTGGATGCCCAT
>JAWVXM010000028.1:0-18129 GCA_033723255.1 Thalassovita sp. | reverse complement strand
GACCCTGACCCATCGCGAACATGAGGCCGTGATCGAGGAAGTTGTCAAGGCGGTCGCGGGCCGGGTGCCGGTGATCGCGGGTGCCGGATCGAACAACACGCTGGAAGGCATCCGGCTGATCCAGCACGCCGAAAAGGTCGGTGCCGACGCCGCGCTGGTGGTCACGCCCTATTACAACAAGCCGACCCAGCGGGGCCTGATCGCGCATTTCACCGCGATGCATGACTGCTGCAACCTGCCGATCATCATCTACAACATCCCGGGCCGCTCGGTTGTCGACATGACGCCCGAAACCATGGGCGAACTGGCCAAACTGCCCCGTATCGTTGGCGTCAAGGACGCCACCGGCGATCTGGCCCGCGTCAGCCAGCAGCGCGCCGCCTGCGGCCCCGATTTCTGTCAGCTTTCGGGTGAAGACGCCACCGCGCTCGGCTTCAACGCGCATGGCGGGGTGGGCTGTATTTCGGTCACCGCCAACGTCGCCCCGCGGCTCTGCGCCGAATTCCAGGCGGCGACGCTGGCCGGCGATTACGCCAAAGCGCTGGAATATCAGGACCGGCTGATGCCGCTGCATGAAGCGATCTTCATCGAACCGGGCCTCGTTGGCGCAAAATATGCGATGGCCAAGCTCGGCCTGTGCAGCGAAGAGGTCCGCCTGCCGCTGACCGGCCTGCTGGACAGCACCAAGGCCAAGATCGACGCCGCGATGGTTCATGCCGGGTTGACCGACTGACCCCGCATACCGAGCGACGCGCGCCCCGGCGCGGTTCGCGGTAACCCCCGGTGACCTGAACAAGATTCAAGGTCCGCTCGTTTCGAGCGGGCCTTTTTCCTGTTTCCTGCGTTTTGCCGGACGACAGGACCGGTTCAAATCCGGAATCCCGGGATACCCGCATAGCCAAAGCAGAGTCACGCTGCGGCCGTGTGCCAGTAGCTCGCACCTTCCTTACGGGCATGAAATATCTGCAAAGGATTGGCAGGAAGAAACGATATGTCTGCCGCAGCATGACAGAACCATTGCCGGCGGAAGCCTGACCTCGCAGACCATGCCCCTGAACTACCGGGGTCACGGCAGCCATTACCGGGCCTATTATAGCTGGCAGATCACGCGTTGATCGAAAAAGGCCCCCTGCGTCACGCAGGGGGCCTGATCTTGTTTTTGCGGTAGGATCTGTATCGCAGGCGCAGTCTGCGCCTTTATTCCGCCGCGCGCTTTTCTTCGCGCTCGATCTCCGGCGACAGGTCGGGCCGGGTCAATGCCACCACCGCGTCATATTGCGACAAGAACACGTCGCCAGTCATTTCCTCCAGGAATTCGCTGCGCTTCAGGCGATCCATCACCGGGCCCTTGACCTCGGAAAGGTGCAGCCTGATGCCGGCATCGTGCAGACGGTGATTGATCGCTTCCAGGCTTTCCAGCGCCGACATGTCGATTTCGTTGACCGCGGAACACTGCAACACCACGTCCTTGATCGGTTCGTCGCGGACGATCCGCTCATAGATATAATCCTCCAGGAAGCGCGCATTGGCGAAATAGAGGCTTTCGTCCACCCGCAGGGTCACCAGATTGGGGTCGGTCTGCACGTCGTGGCGCAGGATGTTGCGGAAATGCTGGGTGCCGGGGACCAGGCCGACCTCGGCCACATGCGGGCGCGACGTCTTGTACAGAAACAGCAGCACAGAAAGCGCCACGCCGGTCGACACGCCGATTTCCACCCCGAAGCCCAGGGTCAGGAAAATCGTCGCGGCCACGGCGGCGAAATCGATCTTGGAATATTTCCAGGTGCGGGTCAGGATCGAGAAATCGACCAGGCTCAGCACCGCCACGATGATGGTCGCGGCCAGCGTCGCCTTGGGCAGGAAGAACAACAGCGGCGTCAGCAGCAGCGCTGCGAACAGGATGCCAACGGCGGTGAAGGCGCCCGCGGCGGGAGTTTCCGCGCCGGCGTCGAAGTTCACCACCGAGCGGGCGAAGCCGCCGGTCACCGGGTAGCCGCCCGATACCGCCGCCGCGATGTTCGACGCACCAAGACCCACCAGTTCCTGGTCCGGGGTGATGCGCTGGCGCTTCTTCGCGGCAAGGGTTTGCGCGACCGACACCGACTCCACGAAACCGATGATCGAGATCAGCAGCGCCGACACGAACAGCGACGACCAGATATCGGCGTTGAAGGAAGGCATGGTCAGCGGCGGCAGGCCCATCGGCACGTCGCCCACAATCTTCACACCTTGATCGGCAAGCCCGAAAATCCAAGTCACCAGGGTGGTCGCCACGACGGCTCCAACGGGCCCGGCCTTGGCCAGGATATCCGCCAGGCGCGGTTTCAGCCCGAAACCCAGCAGCAAGGGCTTCAGCCCCTTGCGCACCCAGAACAGGAACGCCGTCGTCGTCAGGCCGATGAACAGGGTAATGGGATTGGTGAGATGCTGATTTTCAAACAGCGATCCCAGCAGTTCCACAAGGTTGTGACCATGTGCATCAATGCCGAAGATATGTTTCAACTGCGATGTCGCGATCAGCACGCCAGAGGCGGTGATGAACCCGGCGATCACCGGGTGCGACAGGAAATTCGCCAGAAAGCCCAGCCGGAAAATCCCCAGCACAAGCAGGATCACACCGGAAATGAAGGCCAGCGTGATCGCGGCAGCGGCATATTCCGCCGTGCCCTGCAGCGCGAGGTTACCGACAGCGGCCGCTGTCATCAGCGACACCACGGCGACCGGCCCGACCGCCAGCGCGCGGGAGGTGCCGAAAATGGCATAGGCAACAAGCGGCAGAATCGAGGCATAAAGCCCCATTTCCGCCGGCAAGCCCGCCAGAAGCGCATAGGCTAGCGATTGCGGGATCAGCATGATCGTCACGATGATAGCGGCAACCATATCGCTGGTCAGAGTGTCTTTGTCATAGGTTTTGGACCATTCAAGGATCGGCAAGTGCCGTTCCAAGCTCTGACGGGTCAGCAGGTTTGAGGGATTTAACATTGGTTTGTCCTGTCGCACGGGAATCTGTTGGCCCCTATATATTCAAAAAGCAGAATAAATGAAGGGCGAAATTTGAAAAACTTTCTGAATGCTTTTCCCCGTTGTGGATTCAGCTGGACTATTCTGCCCGGTTTGACCTGAAATTGAAATGACCCGACCTTTCCAGATCGGGCCACATTCGATCCGCGAATGCCTCAGCCCGCTGTTACGCGTTCCGGCTTGACCATCCACTCCTTGCCGCGCAGCATGGCCTTCCAATAGACCGGCGGCAAGATCTGTTCCTTCAAGATCCACGCCGCGCGGGTCGGCTTGGTCCCGTCCAGGATGAATTTCGGGAAAGACGGCAGCAATGTCCCGCCATACCCGAATTCGGCCAGAACGATCTTGCCCCGCTCCACCGTCAGCGGGCAGGATCCGTACCCGTTATAGATCGCGGTCGGCGATTTCCCGTTGACGTCATCGACCAAGTTTTCGGCCACGACGGGCGCCTGCATCCGCGCGGCCGCCGCCGTCTTGGCGTTCGGCGCGTTCATCACGTCACCCAGTGACCAGATGTTGTCGTATTCCTTGTGCCGCAGCGTGGCCTGATCCACGTCGACCCAACCGGCCGCATCGGCCAGCGGCGACAAGCGGATGAAATCCGGAGCCGTCTGCGGCGGCGTAACATGCATGAAATCGAACGCGACCTCGACCCGCTCGACCGGCGTGTCGGGCCTGGCCACGTCGAACCAGGCCTTCTTCGCCGCGCCGTCGACCGCCACGAGGTTGTGGAAGAAATCGAGCTTGGCGTCGTAGCGTTCGACGTACTTTTCCAGCGCCGGAACGTAATCCTTCACCCCGAACAGCACGCCACCGGCATTCATGAAATGCACGTCGATGTCTTTCAGCACGCCCGAACGCAGCCAGTGATCGCTGGACAGGTATAATGCCTTCTGCGGTGCGCCAGCGCATTTGATCGGCATCGGCGGCTGGGTGAACAGCGCCCGGCCCGATTTCAGCCCCTTGACCAGTTCCCAGGTATAGGGTGCCAGGTCGTAACGGTAATTCGATGTCACGCCATTCTTGCCCAGCGTTTCCACCAGCCCGTCAATCTTGTGCCAGTCGAGCTTCAGTCCCGCGCAGACCACGAGGCGGTCATACTTCACCACCCGGCAACCATCGAGGATCACGGCATTGTCCTTGGGTTCGAACGCGGCCACCGCGGACTTGATCCAGTGCACACCCTTGGGAATCAGGCTGCCCATCGTCTTGGCCGTGGTCTGGGCGTCGAAGATACCGGCGCCGACCATTGTCCAGCCGGGCTGATAATAATGAACATCCGCCGGATCGAGGATCGCGATATCCAGATCGGGCTTGCGCGCGCGGATGCTCGAGGCGACCGCGATGCCCGCCGCACCGCCGCCGACAATCACCACGTCGAACTTCGCGTCGCCGGTATCGGTGGGGGTCTTGCCGCCATTCACGATGCGGCGCACCACCCCGGCCATGTCATATCCCGCCGCCTTGGTCGCGGTGAGGATATCCGCCACCGACTTGTCCTTGGCCATCGCCAGCGACCAGAGCGTTGTCGAACGGGTCCCGGTGCGGCAATAGGCCAGAACCGGTCCCGGCAATTCCATCAGCGCCCTGCGGAAATCCTCGGCATCCTCGTCAAGCACCTTGCCCGCGACAATCGGCAGGAAGCGCGTCTCGAGCCCCGCCGCTTCCGCCGCTTGCTCGATTTCCTCGAAAGTCGGCTGGTCGGCCGCTTCGCCGTCCGGGCGGTTACAGATGATGGAACGAAAACCCAGTTCCGCCAGCTTGGCTACATCTTCCGGCTGGATCTGTTCCGCAACGGAAATTTCATCGGAAATCTGCTTAGGATCCATGTGTCACAATCCTTCCACGGGTCATGCACGGCAGGTGTTGATGCCGAACAGACGATATAACGGGCATGTCTTGAGAGCCGAGCTAAGCGCCAGCAAGGCCCCCGATAACCATGACAGAAATTCGCGCCGAGTCCACTTCCCAGACAGAAAGCCAGGTCAGATAGGGTGAAAGGAAAATACCGCCCCCAGAACAAGATGGATCGGGCGGTCCAGATTTCCGACATTACAGGTCATGGCGGCTCCTCCACCAACCAGACATATAATATATTTTGAATGTATTTTTCAGCCGGAGTCCTGGCAGGCATGAAAACCCCCGCCGAATGGCGGGGGGTCCCTTTTCCAGAGCCGTGATCAGTCCAGATCTTCCGGCAGGACCAGGTTCAGGACGATCGACAGCGCAGCCGCCGGCAGCAACCCGCTGGTCAGCAGGATCTGCAGCGTCCTGGGCATGTGCTGCAATGCGCCCGGCTCCAGCTGCAGGCCAAGACCCAATGACAGGGACACGGCGAAAATCACCATGTTGCGGCGGTTCCAAGTCACCTCGGACAGCATGCTCACCCCCGCGGCGGCAACCATGCCGAACATGACGATCACGCCGCCACCCAGAACGTTGATCGGCACGGTCGACACGATCGCGCCGATTTTCGGGATCAGGCCACAGACGATCAGGAACAGCGCCCCGATGGTAACGACATGGCGGCTCATCACGCCGGTGATCGAAATCAGACCGACATTCTGGCTGAACGAGGTATTGGGCAGCCCACCGAAAACCCCGGCCACGGCAGTCCCCAGACCATCGGCATAGGTCGCGCCGGCGATTTCTTCGTCCGAGGCTTCGCGGTTCGCTCCGCCCTTGCAGATGCCGCTGACATCGCCGACGGTTTCGATCGCCGAGATGACGGCCATGAAGCACATGCCGATGATGATGGCCCCGTTGAATTCAAGGCCCCACTTGAACGGCAGCGGCGGCGCGAACACGGCTGCCCGTCCGACATTGCCGAAATTCACCTGCCCCATCAGCAGCGCCACGACATAGCCCGCGACCAAACCGATCAGTACGGCAGCGACCGAACTCAGCCCCCTGGTGAAGAACTTGAAGCCCAGCGTCACGACGATCACCACCAGAGCCGGGGTCCACATCGCCAGCGATCCGAATTCCGGCTTGCCGATCAGCGGCACGCCGCCGGCGGCATACTGAATGCCCACCTTGATCAGCGACAGCCCGATCATCAGCACGATCAGCCCGGTCACCAGAGGCGGCAGCGCGAAGCGGATCTTGCCGATCACGGTGCCGAGCAGGAAATGGAAGATGCCACCGATGACGACCCCGGTCATCAGCCCGGCCATCCCAGCGGTGCCCTGCCCCGCGACGGCGGGGATCATCACCGGCAGGAAGGCAAAGCTGGTGCCCTGCACGATGGGCAGGCGCGCTCCCACCGGCCCCATGCCGATGGTCTGGAACAGCGTTGCGATGCCGGCAAACAGCATCGACATCTGGATCATGTAGATCATGTTGGGAAAGTCTGGGCTGTTCGACCCGAAGCCGAACCCGGCTGCGCCCGCGATGATGATCGCCGGGGTCACGTTGCTGGCAAACATCGCCAGCACGTGCTGAATGCCCAGCGGGACCGCCTTGGCAAGGGGCGGGGTGTAATCCGGATTCGTCAACTGATCCGGGCTGCCTAATGTCGCGTCAGTCATCCCTCTATCTCCTGTTGGATGCGACCCCTCTTTGCGGGGGTTCAGCGTTGAATCACGTACGGTGATGGAAACTCGTATTCCTGCAAATTTTCTGTCGGGCCGATGCGATCGACCACGGCGAACAGCCCCGGCGCGTGCAGCGGCGTCAGCACCCCGTGCCACGTGCCGCGGTGAAGATTGACCCCCTGCCCCGGCGCCGCGATGAAGGCGCGGATGCGGCCGGGCGCGCCGTGATCGTCCTGGGCCACCGTCACCAGCCATTCATGCTGGCTCATCGGGATGAAAGCCTGGCTGCCCTCAGGGTGGCGTTCGATCAGATCGAGCGTGTAAGGCAATGCGCGCGGTTCGGCCCTGAAAATCGAGATCCCGGCCCGGCCGCCCGGGCCGAAATCCAGCAGCGCCCGGTCGTGGAAGCGTTCGCAATGGCCCTGGTTGATGATCATGTCCGGCGCGCCCGCGGCTTCCAGCACATCGCCGAAAGGGGCGAAGGCGGCAGCGCTCAGCGGTTCGGTTTTAATCACGTTGGTCATCGGTGGTTCCTGTCGGACCGGCAGGGGCTGCCTGCCCCCGCACCCCCGGGGATATTTGCGAAAAGAAGAAGATCAGAGGGCCAGTTTCGGGTGTCTGTTGACATCCTTGTAAAGAAGGTAGCGGAAGGGCTCATCGCCGGTGGCGATGCAGGCCTGCGGGCAGAAGGAGCGCAGCCACATGAAATCGCCGGGGCCGACATCGACCCAGTCGGTGTTGAGCAGGTAGCGCGCGGTGCCCTGCAGCACGTAGAGCCCGTGTTCCATCACATGGGTTTCGGCAAAGGGGATGCGGCCGCCCGGCTGAAAGGTGACGATGTTGGCATGCATGTCATGGCGCAGGTCGGCGGGATCGGCGAACCGGGTGGTGGCCCATTTGTCGGTATTGGGCATCGGGGTCGGCGCGACATCGTGATCCGAGGTAAGGATCGGATCGGGACGGGCAAGGCCCGGCACGTCTTCATAGCGTTTGCGGATCCAGTGGAATTGCGCCACCTCGTCGCCCGCATTCCAAAGCGTCCAGTTCGCGCCGGCGGGAATATAGGCGTAGCTGCCTTCCGCAAGGTCGTGTTCGGCACCGTCGAGCGTCAGGCGCATCTGCCCACGCGCGACGAACAGCCCGGCCTGTGCCTGCGGGTCGGGTTCCGGCGTGTCGCTACCACCGCCGGGCGAGAGTTCCACCGCGTATTGCGCAAAGGTTTCGGCGAAACCGGAAAGCGGCCGGGCGATGATCCAGGCGCGACTGTCCTGCCAGCCGGGCAGCAGGCTGGTCACGATATCGCGCATGGTGAGGGCGGGGATGAAAGCGTAAGCTTCGGTGAACACCGCCCGGCCTTCGGGGTTGCCGCTCTGATCCGGCAAGCCGCCGGGGGGGAAAGCATAACTCATAACATGTCCTCCAGCCGCAGCCGCGCGATGCGTTCGACCTGCTTGCAGGCCTGCGCGAACTCGACCTCGACCGGGTTGTCGAGCCGCCGCTCAAACGCCGCCAGGATCCCCGGCTTGTCGTGATCGCGCACCGCGATGATGAAGGGGAAACCGTGCTTGGCCACATAGGCCGCATTGAGTTCGGTGAAGCGCGCGCGTTCCGCATCGGTCAGCGCATCCAATCCGGCGCTGGCCTGTTCCGAGGTGCTTTCCGAGGTCAGCCGCCTGGCCTGCGCCAGCTTGCCGGCCAGATCGGGATGCGCCGTCAGCACGCCCAGCCGTTCTTCATCCGATGCCGAGCGGAACATGCGGCAGAGCGCGTTGTGCAGACCGGCGGCGCTGTCATGTGCCGGACCCAGCTCCAAGGCATGGGCGCGTTCGGCGATCCACGGCGAATGCTCAAAAACCCCGCCATAGAGAGCGATGAAGCGGTCCTTGGCCATCTGGCTGGGTCGCTCGAAGCGCCGATGCGGGTGGGTCGCCGCCCAGTGTTCGGCGACGTCGATCCGGCGCGGGGTCCAGACGCGATCGAACCCCGCGATATGATCGATGAAGCGTTTCAGCCCCGCCAGCTTGCCCGGCCGTCCGATCAGGCGGCAATGCAGACCGATATTCATCATCGCCGGTTTACCCGCCTGCCCTTCGGCATAAAGCGTATCGAATGTGTCCTTCAGATAGGCGAAGAACTGTTCGCCGGTGATATAGCCGGGCGCGGTGGCAAACCGCATATCGTTGGCTTCCAGCGTGTAGGGGATGATCAACTGATCGCGGTCGCCGAATTCCATCCAGTGCGGCAGGTCGTCGTCATAGGTGTCGCTGACGTAATCGAAACCGCCTTCTTCTGCGACCAGCCGCACGGTGTTGAGCGAACAGCGCCCGGTGTACCAGCCGCGTGGGCGTTCCCCCACAACTTCGGTATGCAGCCGCACCGCCTCGGCAATCGCGGCGCGTTCTTCGTCCTCGGCCATGTCCTTGTGTTCGACCCATTTCAGCCCATGCGACGCGATTTCCCAATTGGCCGCCTTCATCGCCTCGACCTGCTCGGGGCTGCGTGCCAGGGCGGTGGCCACGCCATAGATCGTCACCGGGATGCCGGCGCCGGTGAACAGCCGGTGCAGCCGCCAGAACCCGGCCCGCGCGCCGTAATCGTAGATCGATTCCATGTTCCAGTGCCGCTGCCCCGGCCAGGACGCGGCACCGGCGATATCGGACAGGAAGGCCTCGGAACCGGCATCACCATGCAGCAGGCAGTTTTCACTGCCCTCTTCGTAATTCAGCACGAATTGCACCGCGATCCGGGCATTTCCGGGCCAGTTCGCATCGGGGCGGTCCGCCCCGTATCCGGTCATATTGCGTGGGTAACGCTGCATTTGTGAACTTTCCATGACTGGACCTGTTTTACGCCAAGCGGGGCGCTTGCCTCTTTCAAGAAAATCTTGAAACACTTTCAGTCGTGCCTTCCGGGACAGGATGCGCCTATCCTTCCGGCATCCCCCTTTTGGCATGCCTGATAAAGGAGCATCCCGATGGCCGAAGGTTACCTGACCACCCATGTTCTGGATACCGCGCGCGGTTGCCCGGCGGCGAATCTGGCGGTGTCGCTGTACCGGATCGAAGGCGAGACGCGGTCATTGCTGGCGCAGATGGTGACCAATGCCGATGGCCGAACCGACAGCCCGATCCTGCCGAAGGGGGATTTCGCCACGGGGGTCTACGAACTGGTGTTCGAGGCGGGGGCTTACCTGGATGCATCGGGCGTCCCGGTCGAGGAACCGCGGTTTCTGGACATCGTGCCGATCCGCTTCGGGATTTCCGACCCGGAGGCGCATTACCACGTGCCGCTGCTGATTTCGCCCTTCGGGATGAGTACCTATCGGGGGAGTTGAGAGGCGCTCGTCGAACTTCGGCCTTGTGCGACGGAAGGGGGTGTTCCAGACACGCTCACCCCATCACGATCCGGACCACGGCGCGGGTTGCATGAAACATCTGTGCGATTTCGAATGTCGCCAGGAACAAAAGCGGATAGCCGATCGGCTTTCGCTCGTGGAAGAAGGGGATGATGCGCGCCCACCGGACAAAACGCGTAAGCGGCGGAACCAATACCAAGGCCAATCCCCCACCGACCATCGCCCCCACGAGGATATCGCTGGGCCAGTGAAAACCGCCGACGATACGGGGCAGAGAGACGACAAAGACCGCCCAGAACAGCACAAAGGCGCCGAACCTCCGATCGACGAGCAACGTTCCCAGGGCCAGCCCAATAAAAAGGGATGCATGATCCGATGGCATGGAACTCCAACCGTCGAGCTCCATGAGGCTCTGCCCCGCCCTGAGGTTCACCGTCACTCCTTCCGAATGAAGAGGCCGCATGCTGTAAGGCAGAAAATTGGCAAGCGCCCGGGTGCTCACGATGATCGGAATGGTCGCCAGCAATACGGCGGACAGGCTTTCACGCCGCGCCATTCTCTCCGGCTTCGTTCCCGGAAGGAACCAAAGCGCCCAAATCACCAGCATGAAGGGCAAAGCTTTTACATACACGCCTTCCGCGAGCCCCAAGAAGGCGTCGAGAATGCCGTTGCGGCCGTTCCATTGGTTGAACCAGCCAAATATGAGTTCGTCGTAATGACCCAGCAATAAAGATGTCGCTTTGTTGTCCATCGCCAACGCTCCGACATGTATCCTAATCGCAAAAGGGTAGAATAGATCCCCGCTTTCGTTCAACCCATGCGAGCCCCTACTATTCATTGCGCCACTTGGAACGGTTGTTTTTCACACAGAATGCCTGAAATTCGGCCCATCAGGCCAAAGCGGATGCCCTAACCCAACAATGCAGAACTAAAGGCGACCTCGCCGGGCGTGCAATTTGCCGACACGCTTCCCACCCTTGGCCTTCCGGCCGATTCCCCTTAAATATCGGCTTCCGATGGACAGGCCGGGCAAGGCCCGATAGAGAACCGAAATGGCCAAGCAGAAAGCAGATCCCAATTACAAGGTCGTCGCCGAGAACCGGCGCGCGCGGCACGATTACGCGATCGAGGAAGACATCGAATGCGGCATCGTCCTGCAAGGATCCGAGGTCAAATCGCTGCGGGTGAATGCGGCCAATATCGCCGAAAGCTATGCATCGGTGGAAGACGGCGAATTGTGGCTGATCAATTCCTATATCGCGCCCTATGAACAGGCGAAAACCTGGGGTCACGAGGAACGGCGCAAGCGCAAGCTTCTGGTGTCGAAAAAGGAACTGGCCAGGATGTGGAACGCCACGCAGCGCAAGGGCATGACCCTGGTGCCGCTGGTGCTCTATTTCAATCACCGCGGCATGGCCAAGCTGAAGATCGGCATCGCCAAGGGCAAGAAGCTGCATGACAAGCGCGCCAGCGACGCCAAGCGCGACTGGAACCGGCAGAAACAGCGGTTGCTGCGCCACGGCGACTGACCCGCCCAGTTCCACGGAAGCTCCGGAAACGATGCAAAATAATGCCGCGGAACGGGCTTCGGACCGGTGCCGCTCTTGCCAGACTGCCCCCTGCGATGTAGGCACACGGGTGAGTTATCGAAGGGGGCCCTGATGGCGACTGACGATCCCAAGACACTGGTTTCGACCGACTGGCTGGCGGCGCATCTGAAAGATCCGGATCTGCGCATCCTGGATGCGACCTGGTATCTGCCGGGCGACACGCGCGACCCCAGGACGGAATACGAAAAGGCGCATATCCCCAATGCGCGCTTCTTCGACATCGACGATGTCAGCGATCATCGTTCGGAACTGCCCCACATGGTGCCGCCGGTGGAAAAATTCATGAGCCGCCTGCGCGCCATGGGCGTGGGCGACGGCCATCAGGTTGTCGTCTATGATGGCGAAGGCATCTATTCCGCCGCCCGTGTCTGGTGGCTGTTCCGGCTGATGGGGCAGAACAATATCGCGGTTCTGGATGGCGGGCTGAAAAAGTGGCTGGCCGAGGGGCGCGAGGTCGAGGACATGCCGCCCATCGTGCGCGACCGCCACATGACGGTGCGCCGCCAGAACCACATGGTCAAGGACGTGACGCAGGTCGCCTCGGCTTCCAAGCTGGGCGATTACGAAATCGTCGATGCCCGTTCGGCCGAACGGTTCCGGGGTGAGGTTCCCGAACCGCGCGAAGGGTTGCGGTCGGGCCACATCCCGGGATCGCGCAACGTCCCCTTCACCACGTTGCTCAATGCCGATGGCACGATGAAATCAGCCGATGAAATCCGCGCCACTTTCGAGGCCGCCGGTGTCGACCTGAAGAAGCCGGTCATCACCAGCTGCGGATCCGGCGTCACCGCCGCCATCCTGTGCCTGGCGCTGGAACGCATCGGCAAGACCGACCATTCGATTTATGACGGGTCATGGACGGAATGGGGCGCCTTTCCCACCCTGCCCGTTGCCACTGGAGACGCCTGAGACATGTTCAGCAACCTGAAAGAACAACCCGCAGACAAGATCCTTCAGCTGATGCAGCTGTTCAAGGACGACCCGCGCCCGCAGAAGATCGATCTTGGCGTCGGCGTCTACAAGAACGCCGAGGGCAAGACCCCGGTGATGCGCGCCGTGAAGGCCGCCGAGAAGAAGCTCTGGGAAGAGCAGGACAGCAAGTCCTATGTCGGTCTGGCCGGTGATCCGGCTTTTGCAGACGCGATGATCGGCTTGGTGCTGGGCGACAGCGTAGCGCGCGAAAACATCGCCGCCGCCGCGACCCCCGGCGGCACCGGCGCGGTGCGGCAGGCCTTCGAAATGGTGCGTCTGGCCAATCCCGATGCGCGCGTCTTCGTGTCGAACCCGACCTGGCCGAACCATGTCAGCATCCTGAAATTCATGAACATGCCGGTGGTCGAATACCGCTATTTCGACAGCGCCACCCGCGGCGTCGATTTCGACGGCATGATCGAAGACCTGAAACAGACCAGGCCGGGCGACGTGGTGCTGCTGCATGGCTGCTGCCACAACCCGACCGGGGCCAACCTGAACCTGGTGCAGTGGCAGGTGGTCGTCGACACGCTGCTGAAAACCGGCGCCGTTCCGATGATCGACATCGCCTATCAGGGCTTCGGCGACGGGCTGGACGAAGACGCGGCGGCCACCCGGCTGGTGGCCTCGTCGATGCCCGAATGCCTGATCGCGGCCAGCTGCTCGAAGAATTTCGGTGTCTACCGCGAACGCACCGGCATCCTGATGGCGGTGGCACAGGACGGATCCCTGCGCGCAATCAACCAGGGCACTCTGAACTTCCTCAACCGCCAGAACTATTCCTTCCCGCCGGATCACGGTGCGCGGGTGGTGACGACGATCCTGAACGATGCCGGTCTGCGCGCCGACTGGGCGGCGGAACTGGAAGAGGTGCGCCTGTCGATGCTGGGCCTGCGCGAACAGCTGGCCGGCGAATTGCAGCGCCTGTCCGGATCGGATCGCTTCGCCTTCCTGGCCGAGCACCGCGGCATGTTCTCGCGCCTCGGCACCACGCCCGAAATGGTGCTGAAGCTGCGCGAGGAACACGCGATCTACATGGTCGGCGATTCGCGGCTGAACATCGCCGGGCTGAACAGGAACACCGTTCCGGTTCTGGCCAAGGCGATCATCGACTGCGGCATCTGACAATGACCGGGATGGGGGCGCTGCCCCCGTCGCCGCCAGCGGCGACTCCCCCGGAGTATTGTTGCCAAGAAGAAAGCTGCCCCGGTGGAGGGACGTTTCCCCCGGGACAGAGACAAGGGTGATATCGCGATGGCAGGACGCATCGGCATCGGCGCGGAAAGGGTTCCGGCCCGGGTGCTGCCCGAGGACGGCGACCTGAAGGACTTGGAACAACAATCGCCCTTGGGCCGGTTGCCGAGCGCCGAACGGTTGCTGCTGATCGGGCTGACCCGGATGAAAAAGAACTGGGACGGCGTGGCCTGCCTGATCGGGTCGGACCGCAGCCACTGGGTGCAGGTCAGCGCCGACGAGGCGGTGAGCTTCCAGAGCTTCCTGACCCCGCGCCTGGCTGCCAGCCTCGCCCCCGATGTCACCGACGCGGATGCGGATGCTGCCGCCGATACGCTGTCGCGTCCCGAACGGTTTGCCACCCATCTGAGCAGCGCCGATATCGCCGGGTCCGGCAGCGCGGTTCTGGGGCATCTGATCGGGGCGGAACTGGCGGCGACCCGGCCTTACTGGCTGGGCCAGTGGGTGGTGGTCATCGGCGCCGGCGCCCTCGCCGAGGCCTATGCCGCGCTGCTTTCGGAACAGGGCGTTCCGGTCGAAACCCTGTCTCCGGAAGACTGCGCCAAGGCTGGGCTGACCGCGCTGAACGCGCCCCGGGCTTGACGCCACGCACCGCTTGCCAAGCCACCGCCCCCATGCGACTTTGTCGACCAAACGGTAAGGGGGAGGCGCCGGTGCAGACCGAGTTCCAGGACAGGACCGCGAAACTGCCGCAGATCACCGAACCGCGCAATCCGGGAATGGAACTGGACCTCGACTGGGTGATGCGGGCGCAGGCCAACAGATCGGCCATCGAACGGCGCGCGGCGACGTTGCCGGGCCGGCGGTCGGTGAAGAAGGACTATCAGGCCGCGTGGCTGCTGAAGGCGATCACCTGTATCGACCTGACCACGCTTTCGGGCGACGACACGGGCGGCCGGGTGGCCCGGCTTTGCGCCAAGGCGCGGCAACCGGTGCGCCCCGATATCCTCGACGCCCTGGGCGTGTCCGGCATCACCACCGGCGCCGTCTGCGTCTATCACGACATGATCGCGCCCGCCATCAAGGTGCTCGACGGCTCCGGCATTCCGGTCGCCGCCGTGTCCACCGGCTTTCCCGCAGGGCTTTCGCCCTTCAACTTGCGGGTGGCCGAGATCGGCGAAAGCGTGAAGGCGGGGGCCGACGAGATCGACATCGTGATTTCCCGCCGCCACGTGCTGACCGGCAACTGGCAGGCGCTTTACGACGAGATGCAGGCGTTCCGTGCCGCCTGCGGCAACGCCCATGTGAAGGCGATCCTTGCCACCGGCGAACTGGGGTCCTTGCGCAACGTGGCGCGCGCCTCTCTCGTCTGCATGATGGCGGGGGCGGATTTCATCAAGACCTCGACCGGCAAGGAAAGCGTCAACGCGACGTTGCCGGTGTCCTTGGTGATGATCCGGGCGATCCGCGAGTATCATGACAGGACCGGTTATCGCGTCGGCTACAAGCCGGCGGGCGGAATTTCCAAGGCCAAGGACGCGCTGACCTATCTCGCGCTGATCAAGGAGGAACTGGGCGACCGCTGGCTGCAGCCGGACCTGTTCCGCTTCGGCGCCTCAAGCCTGCTGGGCGATATCGAACGGCAGCTGGAACACCATGTCACCGGCGCCTATTCGGCCAGCTACCGCCACGCGATGGGCTAAGCCGCCCGCACAGGAGCAGACAAGCATGACCGTCAAGGACATCTTCGAGACCATGGATTACGGCCCCGCCCCGGAAAGCGCCGCCGAGGCGCTGGCATGGCTCATTGATCAGGGCGACCGGTTCGGCCATTTCATCGATGGGGACTTCACCGCGCCGGGCGACGGGTTCGCATCGCAAAACCCCGCCACCGGCGAGGTTCTCGCCACCCTGACCCAAGCGACGCAATCGGATGTCGATGCCGCCGTCGCCGCTGCCCGCAAGGCGCAGCCCAAGTGGGAAAAGCTGGGCGGGCATGGCCGGGCGAAACACCTTTATGCGATCGCGCGGCTGTTGCAGAAACACGCGCGGCTGTTTGCCGTGCTGGAAACGCTGGACAACGGCAAGCCGATCCGGGAATCGCGCGATATCGACATTCCCCTGGTACAGCGGCATTTCTATTTCCACGCCGGCATGGCGCAGCTGATGGAAAGCGAACTGCCCGACCGCGCGGCGTTGGGCGTGTGCGGCCAGATCATCCCGTGGAACTTCCCGCTTCTGATGCTGGCGTGGAAGGTCGCGCCTGCGCTGGCGATGGGCAACACGGTGGTGTTGAAACCGGCCGAATACACCTCGCTCACGGCGCTTCTGTTCGCCGATATCTGCCGCAAGGTGGGGCTGCCCAAGGGCGCGGTCAATATCGTCACCGGCGACGGTGCGGTGGGCGAAATGATCGTGGGACACCCGGATATCGACAAGATCGCCTTCACCGGGTCGACCGAGGTTGGCCGCGAGATCCGCCGGGCGACGGCAGGCAGCGGCAAGGCGCTGACCTTGGAGCTGGGCGGCAAGTCGCCCTACATCGTCTTCGACGATGCCGATCTGGACAGCGCCGTCGAAGGGCTGGTCGATGCGATCTGGTTCAACCAAGGTCAGGTCTGTTGCGCCGGATCGCGGCTCTTGGTGCAGGAAGGCGTGGCCGAAAGGTTCATCGACAAGCTGAAGGCACGGATGGACAAGCTGCGCGTCGGCGATCCGTTGGACAAATGCATCGACATGGGCGCGCTGGCCGATCCGGTGCAGCTGCAAACCGTGCGCGACATGGTCGATGGCTGCGAGGACGGTGAAATCCACCGGCTGAACGCGCAACTGCCCGCGGGGGGCTGTTTCTATCCGCCGACCCTGATCACCGGGCTGCAGCCGTCGCATCCGCTGATGCAGGAAGAAATCTTCGGGCCCGTTCTGGTCTCCACCACCTTCCGCACGCCCGCCGAGGCGGTCGCTTTGGCCAACAACAGCCGCTACGGGCTGGCCGCCACGGTCTGGACCGAAAACGTGAACCTGGCGCTGGATATCGCGCCGAAACTCGTGGCCGGCGTGGTCTGGGTCAACGCCACGAACCTGTTTGATGCCGCCGCAGGCTTCGGCGGCCTGCGCGAAAGCGGTTACGGGCGTGAAGGCGGCTGGGAAGGATTGACCGCCTATACCAAACCCAAGGGCAAACGGAAGCCGCTGAAACGGCTGGAACCGTTCACCGGTGACAAGATCGACGCGGAATGGATCGACCGCACTGCCAAGCTCTATATCGGCGGCAAGCAGGCGCGCCCCGATGGCGGCCATTGCCGCGATGTCTGGTCGAAATCCGGCAAGCATCTGGGCGAGGTGCCGGTCGCAAATCGCAAGGATGTGCGCAACGCGGTCGAAGCCGCGCGCGCGGCCGGCGGATGGTCGAAGACCACCGGCCACCTGCGCGCCCAGATCCTGTATTACATCGCCGAAAACCTGTCGGCGCGGGCCGACGAATTCGCCCGCCGGATCGATTCCCTGTCCGGCCACCACGGCGCGAAAGAGGTCGAGGCCTCGATCCGGCGCCTGTTCACCTATGCCGCCTGGGCCGACAAATACGACGGGCGGGCCAAGGGCGTGCCGATCCGTGGCGTCACCCTGTCGATGCGCGAACCGGTCGGCGTGATCGGCGCGATCTGCCCGGACGAGGCACCGCTTCTGGGGCTGGTTTCAGTGATGGCGCCGGCGATCGCGATGGGCAACCGCGCGGTTCTGATGGCCTCCGAGGCGATGCCGCTGGCGGCCACCGATTTCTATCAGGTGCTGGACACCTCGGACGTGCCGGCGGGGGTGGTCAACATCCTGACCGGCAGTCACGAAGAACTGGCCGGGACGCTGGCAAGCCACATGGATGTGGACACGGTGTGGAGCTTCTCTTCCTCGGACATCTCGGGGCTGATCGAACGCGAAAGCGCGGGCAACCTGAAGCGGACCTGGGTCAATAACGGCATGGCGCGCGACTGGATGGGACCCGAAGGCGAGGGGCGCACGTTCCTCGATGCCGCGACCGAGGTGAAGACCATCTGGGTGCCCTACGGGGAGTGATCCCCCCATTTGAGCGATGCACCCAGCCCGAAACAGCGGCGCACCGCGCCGCCGGGCAGCGCCCGACCGCCCCCCGCCCGGGCGGGCGGTTTGCTGTCATTTGCGCGACGCATGAACCTCGGAAGTGGCGTCACCACAAAGCGTAGACCACGGCAGGCAGTGCGCCCACCCGCGGTCGGGGCTACCCTTTGGCCCAAGCCAGTGGATAACAATGACCTACTCGCTCTCCGGCAACCCCTCGGGCCGGCCCACCACGACAAAGGTCAGCTGCTCGGGATCCAGCAGCTTCTTCGCCACCCGGTCATTGGCCGACGCCACCGATCCCATCCACGTCTTGGCCTGATCCTTGTCCACCAGGTAGGTGTAAACG
>JAWVXM010000027.1:0-18903 GCA_033723255.1 Thalassovita sp. | reverse complement strand
GCGCCCGATGACGAATTTCTGCAGGTTGCCGCCCGACAGCGACCGCGCCGTGTTATCCGGCCCCGGCGTGCGCACGTCGAAACGCGCGATGATCGCCTCGGCGAAACTTTTCGCCTTGCCCCATTTCAGGAAACCGCGGCTTTCCAGCCCCTCGCGCACCGATCCGGTCAGAAGCGCATTCTCGATCAGGCTCATGTCGGGGGCGGCGGCATGACCCAGCCGTTCCTCCGGCGCGGTCAGCAATCCCAGCCGCCGCCGCGCCACCGGTCCCAGCGTGCCGATGGCCATGCCTTCCAGCTCGATCGCGCCCGGCGCGGTGGGAATTTCCCCCGACAGCGCGGCCAGCAATTCGTCCTGCCCGTTTCCTGCCACGCCGCCGAGGCCCAGGATTTCGCCCGACCGCACCGCGAGCGAGATATTTTTCAGCGAGGTGCCGAAATCAGACGGCGATGGCATCGACAGATCGTTGATCTTCAGCAGAACCGGGCCGATATCGCCGCCGGCGCGCTCGGGCACGTGCAGGCTTGCCCCGACCATCATCTCGGCCATCTCGCGCGCGGTGGTTTCGCGCGGAATGCAATCGCCCACCACATGACCCAGCCGCAGGATCGTCGCGTTGTCGCAAAGCGTGCGGATTTCTTCCAGCTTGTGGCTGATATACAGGATCGCGGTGCCTTCTTGCGACAGCTTGCGCAGGGTCTGGAACAGGATTTCCACCTCCTGCGGGGTCAGCACGCTGGTCGGTTCGTCCATGATCAGAAGCTTGGGGGCCTGCAGCAGGCAGCGGATGATCTCGACCCGCTGCCGTTCGCCCGCCGACAGGTCCCCGACGGTGCGGGCCGGATCGAGCGGCAGGCCGTAGAGTTCCGAAACCTCCCGGATGCGGGCGGCCAGATCGCGCATCCGGGGAGGGCTTTCCATTCCGAGCGCGATATTTTCCGCCACGTTCAGCGCCTCGAACAGCGAAAAATGCTGGAACACCATCGCCACGCCTGCCTCGCGCGCTGCGCCCGGTTTTGCCGGGGCGAAGGGCGCGCCGCGCAACCGCATCGAGCCGCTGTCGGGTTTCACGAGCCCATAGATCATCTTGACCAGCGTCGATTTCCCGGCGCCGTTTTCGCCCAGAAGGGCATGGACTTCGCCTTCGCCGACCTCGAATGACACGCTGTCATTGGCGACAACGCCCGGATAGGCCTTGGTCAGCCCGTCGATCGATAGAAGCGTTTTCCTCACGCCGTCATGTCCCTCTGTTGGGCGGTATGTCCCGCCTTGGTTTTCAGTAGCGCGGCGGCGACGCCCACGGCAATGGCCTGCGGATGTTTGCCCAGGGTCGGCTCGCCGATCGGGCAGGCGATTCTGCCTATGGATTGGGCGGAATGTCCCAGTTCGGACAGGCGTTTGCGGAATCGCGCCCATTTCGTCGCCGATCCGATCAGCCCGGCCCCGGCGAAGCCGCGGCTCAGCACCGCGTGGCACAGTTCCAAGTCCAGTTGGTGCGAATAGGTCAGGATGAGGTGATGCACGTCCCGCGGCGCGTGCCGCATCAGGGTTTCGGGTTTCGCGGCGGGCAGAACGGTCACCCCTCCCGGAACGGTGCCGGGAAAGCGGTCCGGGCCGGTATCGATCCAGCAGATGTCGAGGTTGGGCAGGGGGGACAGCACCGAAACCAGCGCCCGTCCGACATGGCCCGCGCCCCAGATCCAGACCGGCAGCGCGGGCTTGTACAGCGGTTCCACTATCCAGCCCTGTGTCAGCTGCGGATCGGGCACGACGCCTTCGCCGCGCGCGCGGGCCATCAGCCGCTTGACCGCCAGCGGCATGTCGGACCCGTCGGTGGCCCGCGCGATCATCGGTTGACCGCGCAATCCCGCCACCCGGTCTGCATCGTAAACCTCGCGCCACAGCACCACGCGCCCGCCGCAACACTGGCCCAGATCGGGGCCGAGCGCGTGGGTGCTCAACGCGTCGCCGTCTTCGCGAAGGGCCCGCCGTGCTGCCTCGGCGGCCTGAAATTCCAGCGTGCCACCGCCGATCGTGCCTTCTTGCCCGTCGGCCCAGACCAGCATCGCCGCGCCCACTTCGCGCGGCGCCGATCCGGCGCAATCGGCAATCACCACGCGCGCCACGCGGTCATGGACGGTAACTGCCCGTTCCAATGCTTCCAGATCAAAGCCCATCGCGCATCCTCCGCACCGCCTGCAGCAACCGTTCCGGCGTCGCCGGGGCGTCCAGCGCAGGGTAGGACGACCCGCAGGAGGCCACCGCATCGCTGAGCGCAAGGAAGGCCGAGATGCCCAGCATGAAGGGCGGTTCGCCCACCGCCTTGGAACGATAAATCGTGTCCTCGCGGTTCCGGCCATCCCAAAGCGCGACGTTGAAGGCGCCCGGCTGGTCGGAAAAGGCGGGTATCTTGTAGGTTGATGGCGCATGGGTGCGCAGCCGCCCATGATCGTCCCAGACCAGTTCCTCGCACGTGAGCCAGCCGGCGCCCTGCACGTAGCCGCCTTCGACCTGGCCCTTGTCCAGCGCCGGGTTCAGCGAGGCGCCCGCGTCATGCAGGATGTCGGCGCGCAGGATGCGGTTTTCGCCGGTCAGCGTGTCCAGCGCCACCTCGGTCACCGCAGCGCCGTAGGCGAAGTAATAGAACGGCCGGCCCTCGCCCTTGGTTCGGTCCCAGGCCAGATCGGGCGTCTTGTAGAACCCGGTCGCCGACAGGCTGACCTGGCCCTCGTAGCAAAGCTTTGCGGCCTCGGCGAAGCTCAGCTCCGCCGACCCGATCCGCACGCGCCCGCCCTCGAACCGCACATCCTGCACCGCCGTCTGATGCCGTTCTGCGAGGAATTTCGCCATCCGGTCGCGGATCGTGTCGCAGGCGGCTTTCACCGCCATGCCGTTCAGGTCCGATCCGGATGAGGCTGCGGTGGCCGATGTGTTGGGCACCTTGGCGGTGTCGGTGGCGGTGATCTTCACCGCCTCCAGCCCAACCCCGAACCGGGTTGCCGCCACCTGCGCCACCTTCTGGAACAACCCCTGTCCCATCTCGGTGCCGCCGTGGTTCAGGTGGATCGATCCGTCCTGGTACACATGCACCAGCGCCCCGGCCTGATTGAGATGGGTGAGGGTAAAGGAAATCCCGAACTTCACCGGGCTGAAGGCTAGCCCTTTCCTGATCACCGAATTCGCCCCGTTCCATTCTGACACCGCTTGTTTGCGCGCGGCGTAATCCGAACTCTCCAGTAACGCCTCGGTCATCTCCCACAGTTCGAAATCTTCGACCCGCTGAGCGTAAGGAGTGCAATTGTCCTTCTTCTTGGCCGAAATACTCCGGGGGGTCGATCCGGGAACGCCATCGGTCCGAGTGACCGGATCGACGGGGGCAGAGCCCCCCGCCGGAGCATCGTAATAATTCCGCCGCCGCACCTCGACCGGATCGAGGCCAAGCACATGCGCCACATGATCCATCACCCGCTCGATCCCCACCATCCCTTGCGGGCCACCGAAGCCGCGGAAGGCGGTGGCGCTTTGGGTGTTTGTCTTCAGTCGGTGGCTTTCGATCCGGATATTCGGCAGCCAGTAAGCATTATCGGCATGCAGCATGGCGCGGTCGGCCACCGGCAATGACAGGTCCTGCGCCCAGCCGCAGCGGGCCAGCTGCACGAACTCGACGCCCTGTATGCGCCCCTGATCGTCGAACCCGGCGCGGTAGCTGATGCGGAAATCGTGCCGTTTGCCGGTGACCAGCATGTCATCATTGCGGTCGTAGCGCATCTTGCAGGGCCGCCCGGTCAGCTGCGCAGCCACCGCGCAGGACACCGCCAGCGCGTTGCCCTGGCTTTCCTTGCCGCCAAACCCGCCCCCCATGCGGCGGGTTTCCACCCGCACGCCGTGCATGGGAACGCCCAGGGCCTCGGCCACCTTGTGCTGGACCTCGGTCGGGTGCTGGGTCGAGCTGTGCACCACCATGTCGCCGCCTTCCTGCGGCAGCGCCAGGGCGGCCTGGCCTTCGAGGTAGAAATGGTCCTGCCCGCCCAGCTCCAGAACGCCCTCGATCGGGTGCGGGGCCGCGTCGATCGCCGCCTGCGCATCGCCGCGCTGATAGATGCGCGGGCCTTCCTCGAACCGGCTGTCCGCAGCCAGTGCCTCGTCTATCGTCAGGATTGGCGTGTCTTCTTCGTAGCTGACCGCGCCAAGCCGGGCGGCACGCCGGGCGGCCAGGTGACCGTCGGCGATGACGAGGAAAAGCGGCTGGCCGAGGTAATGCACGCTCCCCTCGCTCAAGAGCGGTTCGTCATGGGCCGAGGGCGACACGTCATTGGCGAAGGGCAGGTCATCGGCGGTCAGTACCGCGACGATGCCGGGCGCGGCGCGCACCTTGTCGAGGTTCATTGACGAGATTTGGCCTTTGGCGATTTCGCTCAGCCCAAAGGCCAGGTGCAGCGTGTCCCTCGGCGTCGGGATGTCGTCGACGTAACGCGCCTGCCCGGTCACGTGCAGGCGGGCAGCGTCATGGGGAAGGGGGGAGGAAACGCTCATGCCCGCACCTCCTTGACCGAAGTTTGCGTGCCTTGGCTTTCCGCGAAATAGCGCATCAGCATGTTGCGCGCGGCATCAAGCCGGTAGTCGGCCGACGCGCGCATGTCCGACAGCGGCGTGAAATCGCGTGCGAATGCCGCCTGTGCCGCCGCGATCGTGGCCTCGGTCCAGGGGCGGCCAACCAGCGTCGCCTCGACATGGGCGGCGCGCTTGGGAATGCCCGCCATGCCGCCGAAGCCGATGCGGGCCTCGGTCACCTCGCCACCCTCCACCGCGATGTGGAGACAGCCGCAGACGGCCGAGATATCCTGATCGATGCGTTTCGATAGCTTGTAGCATTTCAGATGGTCCGGCTTTTTGTCGAAGCTGACCGCCTCGACGAATTCGCCGGGCGCGCGGTCCTGCTGTCCGTAGTCGCGGAAGAACCGTTCCAGCGGGACTTCGCGGCGCGCATCGCCCCTGCGTAGATGCAGCGTGGCGCCAAGCGCGATCAGGGCGGGCGGGCCGTCGCCGATCGGCGATCCGTTGGCGATATTGCCGCCGATCGTGGCCGCCGCCCGCACCTG
This sequence comes from Thalassovita sp., assembly GCA_033723255.1. Taxonomy (GTDB): domain Bacteria; phylum Pseudomonadota; class Alphaproteobacteria; order Rhodobacterales; family Rhodobacteraceae; genus Thalassobius. Next base: position 13,804 of record JAWVXM010000027.1, on the reverse strand, counting down.
CGCCGACCCAAAGCGCCGCAGCATCGCGCCGAAAGACGGATGTAGCCGGTCCATCAGCGGAATGAGCCGCGCGATGGTGACGCCCGCGCCGATCGTGACATGGGTATCGGTTTCCTCGATCCTTGTCAGGTCATCGCAGCGGTTGAGGAAGGCCACGGGCCCGAGATCGCGCAGCTGCTTGGTCACCCAGAGCCCGACATCGGTGGCCCCGGCGATCAGGGTGGCGTCGGGATGGGCGGCATACCATTGCGCCAATTCGTCGGCGGTTTCGGGCTGCGCGGTGGTGTCGGTGGGGGGCTGGCTGCCCCCCACGCCCCCCGCGAGTATTTCGGGAACAGAGAAAGGGAGGAGCCAGTCCGGAACGGGGGCCGTGCGGGCGGCTTCGGCGGCGCGCAGGATCGGGGCGTAGCCGGTGCAGCGGCACAGGTTTCCGGCCAGCGCGGTCGAGTGGTCTGTATCGCCGTTCAGATGGGCCGTCGCCATCGAGATGATGAAACCCGGCGTGCAGAAACCGCATTGGCTGCCGTGATGATCGATCATCGCCTGCTGCACGGGATGCAATTGGCCCCCGGGGCCGGCGACCCCCTCGACCGTGCGGACCGATTTGCCGTTGAGCTGCGGTAAGAACAGGATGCAGGCGTTGAGCGCCCGCGCGCCGTCTTCGTCCTGCACCATCACCGTGCAGGCGCCGCAATCGCCCTCGTTGCAGCCTTCCTTGGTACCGGTCAGGCCGCGGGTGTCGCGCAGCCAATCGAGCAGCGTCACCGTGGCGGGCACGTCGCGCAGTTCCACGCTCTCTCCGTTCAGAAGAAAGGTGATGTCCATGTGAATAAACCTGCCGCCTTACCGGTCTGACTAACCCGTTCGGCGCGTCTTCGATGCGGCGTAGAAAACGCGCGGGTCCCCTGTTGTCAGGACAGCAAAGCGTGTTTTTTATCGTTTGGCAAGAAAAAGGGTGTGGTGAAGGACAAGCGAACCCCGAATGCCCATCAAAGCGTCAGTCGCGTTCGACCTGCCGGGCCAGTTCGCCCAGCTGCTTGATGGAGCGTCCCCAGCCATCATGGAACCCCATGTCTTCATGCAGACGTTTCTGCTCGGGCGTGGCGTGCAGGGCGCGGGCGACATATCGGGTGCCGACCGCGTCGGCGCTCAGCAGGATGACGGTGGTCAGGAAACCGGACTGGCGCGGGTGAAAGCCGGGGGCAAGCGCATCGGTATAGGCCAGCATGCGTGCCGGGCTCGCGGCCAGGAAGCAGCCCGAGGTTTCCACGATCTTTCCGTTCGGTGTGCGCATCCGGGAAAAGAATTCGCCGCCCGGACGCGGGTCGATCCGCGCATCATCCACCACGGCCGGTTTCGGGCAGAACCATTGCTTGAAGAGATCGACTTCGCTCCAGCAGCGCCAGACCGCTTCGGGCGAAGCGATCAGCACCATGTCGATTTCCAAATCGGTTTCTTCAGAAAAGGAAAGATACAAGTTTTGCTCCCGAAACGGCTGCCTCTTTTGTCTCGTTGTCTGTGGATTGTCGACCATCGCGCCGGTGGCAAGTCAAGAGATATCCCGGCTTTCCGGCGCGCACGCTCTGGCATAGGATGGCGGCATGAGCAGCCAGCCCCGATTCATCCACCTTAGAACCCATACCGAATATTCCCTGCTGGAAGGCGCGGTGCGCCTGAAGAAACTGCCGGGATTATGCGAAGCGGCGGGCATGCCCGCGGTGGCGGTGACCGATACCAACGCGCTTTTCTCGGCGCTGGAATTCTCGGTGTCCGCGCAGGGCGCGGGGATCCAGCCGATCGTCGGCTGCCAGGTCGATGTCGCCTATGATCGGGCCGCCCCGGGCGAGCGCCCGAAAGATCCCGCGGCGGTGGTTCTGCTGGCGCAGACCGAGGAAGGGTATGAAAACCTGATGCGGTTGTCGTCCTGCCTTTACGTCGACAAGGGCGGACAGGAACCGCAGGTGACGATCGAGGAGCTGGAGGAGTTTTCCGCCGGTCTGATCTGCCTGTCGGGCGGGCCGAACGGGCCGGTGGGTCAGTTCCTGCAGGCGGGCGCACTCGACAAGGCCGAAGCGCTGATGCGCCGGCTGGCGGCGATCTATCCGCAAAGGCTCTATGTCGAATTGCAGCGCCACCCGGGCGAGGACGGGCTGCCGCAGAACGAAAAACTGACCGAGCGCGGCTTCGTGGAATTGTCCTATGACCTGGGCCTGCCGCTGGTTGCGACCAACGACGTCTATTTCCCCAAGGCGGACATGTATGAGGCGCATGACGCGCTGATCTGTATCGCTGAGGGCGCCTATGTCGATCAGGCAGAACCGCGCCGGCGGCTGACGCCGCAGCATTATTTCAAATCACAGGAAGAAATGGCCGCGCTGTTTGCGGACCTTCCGGAAGCGATTGAAAACACGGTGGAAATCGCGCGGAGATGCGCCTTTGCCACCTATCGCCGCGATCCGATCCTGCCGAAATTCGCTGATGACGAGGTCGAAGAACTGCGCCGCCAGGCCAATGAAGGGCTGCAGAAGCGGCTGGCGGTGATCCCGCATGCGGCGAGCGTGGAGGAATACCAGGAACGGCTGGATTTCGAACTGGGCATCATCGAGGGCATGGGCTTCCCGGGCTATTTCCTGATCGTGGCCGACTTCATCAAATGGGGCAAGGATCATGGCATCCCGGTGGGGCCGGGGCGGGGATCGGGCGCCGGCTCCCTGGTGGCCTATGCGCTGACCATCACCGACCTTGATCCGTTGCGCTACAGCCTGCTGTTCGAGCGCTTTCTGAATCCCGAACGTGTGTCGATGCCCGACTTCGACATCGATTTCTGCATGGACCGGCGCGAAGAGGTGATCCGCTACGTTCAGCAGAAATACGGCCGTGACAAGGTGGGGCAGATCATCACCTTCGGTGCGCTGCTGTCCAAGGCGGCGGTGCGCGATATCGGCCGGGTGCTGCAGATGCCCTACGGTCAGGTCGACCGCCTGTCCAAGCTGATCCCGGTGGAAGGCGTCAAGCCGCTGTCGATCGCCGAGGCGCTGAAGCAGGAAGAACGCCTGCGCGAGGAAGCGCGCAACGAGGAAGTGGTGGACAGGCTGCTGAATTACGGCATGCAGGTCGAAGGGCTGCTCAGGAACGCCTCGACCCACGCCGCCGGTGTGGTGATCGGCGACCGGCCGCTGGACCGGCTGGTGCCGCTTTACCAGGATCCGCGCTCGGACATGCCGGCGACCCAGTTCAACATGAAATGGGTGGAACAGGCCGGGCTGGTGAAATTCGACTTCCTCGGCCTGAAAACACTGACCGTGGTGCAGAACGCCGTTGACCTGATCAAGAAGAACGGGCGGCATCTGCATATCGGCCCCGACGGCACGCAGCTTTACGACCCGCCCGAAGGCGCGGTGGACGATATCGGGCATATCCCGCTGGATGACGAAGCCACCTACAAGCTTTATTCCAGCGCCAAGACCGTTGCGGTGTTCCAGGTGGAAAGTTCGGGCATGATGGACGCGCTGCGCCAGATGAAGCCCACCTGTATCGAGGATATCGTAGCGCTGGTGGCGCTGTACCGCCCCGGCCCGATGGAAAACATCCCCACCTATTGCGACGTGAAACACGGGCGCAAGGAACTGGAATCGGTCCATCCGACCATCGACCACATCCTGGCCGAAACCCAGGGCATCATCGTTTACCAGGAGCAGGTGATGCAGATCGCCCAGGTGATGGCGGGCTACAGCCTTGGTGGCGCGGACCTGCTGCGCCGGGCGATGGGTAAGAAGATCAAGGAAGCGATGGACGCCGAACGCCCAAAGTTCGAAGCCGGCGCGGCCGAGAACGGGGTCGACAAGAAAAAGGCGAGCGAGGTCTTCGACCTGCTGGAGAAGTTCGCCAACTACGGCTTCAACAAATCGCACGCGGCGGCCTATGCGGTGGTCAGCTACCAGACTGGGTGGCTGAAGGCGAACCACCCGGCGGAATTCATGGCCGGGGTCATGAACTGCGATATCCACCTGACCGACAAGCTGTCGATCTATGCCGAAGAAGTGCGCCGCGGGCTGAACATCGAAATCGTGCCGCCCTGTGTCAACCGTTCGCTGCCCACCTTCGATGTGGTCGACGGCAAGCTGATCTATGGTCTTGGCGCGCTGAAGAACGTCGGCATCGAGGCGGTGAAGCTGATTTCGGACGCGCGCGAGGACAAGCCGTTCGTCAACCTGTTCGATTTCGCCCGCCGCGTGGACCTGAAACGGGTCGGCAAGCGGCCGCTGGAAATGCTGGCCCGTGCCGGGGCTTTCGATCAGCTCGACCCCAACCGCCGCCGGGTGTTCGAGGCGCTGGATCAGCTGGTCGGATATTCGGCGGCGATCCACGAACAAAGGGCGTCTTCGCAGGTGTCGCTGTTCGGCGAAGCGGGCGATGACCTGCCGGAACCGCGCATTCAGCGGGTCGAGGACTGGCTGCCGGCCGACCGCTTGGCCGAGGAACACAAGGCGGTCGGGTTCTACCTGACCGGCCATCCGCTGGATGACTACCTGCCGGCGCTCAAGCGCAAGAAGATCCTGACGCTGGAACAGCTGCGGCTGAAGGCGGAAGAAAACGGCGCCGCCATTGAACGGGTCGGGGTTCTGGTTTCTGGCCTGCAGGAACGCAAATCGGGGCGCGGCACGCGGTTTTTCCGCATGAACATTTCGGACCCGACCGGACAGGTCAGCGGAATGGTGATGTTCCCGGAAGATTTCGACCGGGTGCGGGCGGTGTTCGAGCAGACCAACCAGGTGGTGATGACGCTGGAAGCGCGGTTCAACGAAGGTCAGTTCGACCCGATGGGCCGGTCCGTCGCGCCGATGGACACGATCGTGGCCGAAGCCGGATCTACCGGTCTGCGTATTTTCGTCGAGGATGCCGCGGCCATTCCCACCGTCGCCTCGGTGCTTGGTGGTGCGGCGCAATCGGCGCCCGGCGCGGGGCGCGGGCCGATCTATTTCTGCCTGATGAACCACGACCTGCCGGGCGAGGTGGAAATCGATGCCGGCCAGGAATTCCCGCTGAACCCGCAGATCAAGGGCGCGATCAAGAGCCTCGAAGGGGTGATGGAAGTCGAGGAAGTCTGAGCCTTTGGGGGCGTCGCGGGGCTGCAAACAATCCACAGGTATCCGAGAAAATTTCAGCTGGGCCAAGACGGGTTGCGCGCCTGTCCGGTGGAGTTTCCTGTGGCCATCAGGGCTGTGGAAAACGCTGTGTAAAAAGTAAGAAAGTTATTTTAATTCAGCGTGATGCGCTCAGCGCGAGGAGGCGCGGCGCTTGCGAGTTATCCACAGGTGCGAAACGCTGGTTCTTTGTGGGCAAGCCTGTGGATAACAATGTTGAGGGCGCCCGGGCACCCTTATCATTCGACTATCCGGGAATGGTCGGCGGCGCCGTCAGTAATGCGGCGGGCGTTCCTGGCCGGTATAGATGTACGACCCGGCATCGGCTTCGCGGTCGGCTTCGCGCTGCATCAACATCTCCACCCGCCGCATCAGGATATCGATATCCTTCTGCTGCCGGGCGACGATGTCGGACAGGTCATCAACCGTCCGGTGCAGATGCGCCAGTTTTTCCTCGATCTCTTCCATCACGGGCCCTTTCTCGAAAGTAGCCCCTTTAGCACGGTTTGCCGCTGATGGGGAAGGGTTGGGGACGTGTCAGTGCCCGCCGGTCAGCAGGTAGAATACCGGGAAGCACACGACGGCGGCGATCACGGTAAACCCGAAGCTCCAGCCCCAGGTCAGCTTGCGGGCGGGAATGCCAGAGGCGTTCGCGACAAGCAGGACCACCGTCGCGAAGGGGGAAAAGGTCATCGACAGCGCCCAGCCACAGGAGATGGAAAAGGCGATCAGGGTCGCGTCGGCGGGTAGTGCGGGCAGGGCGGCAAAGAACGACCCCATGAATACCGCCATCATCGTGGGCGACACGGCCAGCAGGCTGAACAGCGTGAGAAAGGGCGGGATCAGCGCCAGCATCAGCCAATCGGGCATCGTGGCCAGCCCGAGATATTCGGCCACCTCGGCCGCGGGTGTCAGCCCCGCCGCGGCGCGTCCGATGAAGCCCGATGCGGCCAGAGTGACGGCCACGTTGACAGAAGCGGGAAGGTCCTTGCTTACCATGTCCTGCAGGCGCGGGCGAAGCCCCTTGGTTCCCGTCTGGGCGGCAACCCAGTCGACCACCATGAAGGGACAGGCCGCGACAACGCCGAAGACAGCGGATTCATCGAACAGCCAGACAAAGAAGAGAACGAGAAGCAGAAACCAGCCCGTGGTCGCCGCGAACCGCAAGGCGGCCTGTTTCGGAAACGCCATCAGAACGCGGCCCTGCCGCGGGCGGTAGGCGCGGAATTTCAGCCGGTCTTCCAGCCAGCCCAGGATCATCAGGGTGATGAAAAGCGCCGAGCCATAGCCGATCCATTCGCTGCGTTGGACGCCCGGGATCAGGTCCGCCACGATCAGGGGGGCAAGCGCGGTGGGCGACCATGTCACGCTCCAGGCAAAGCCGCGCAGAAGCGCGGAAATCTGGCGCTGTTCGCGGATCGGATTCAGCACATCGCCGGGCGCAGCACGCTGGATGCCCTGCTGAATCAGCGGCACGAGGAAGCTGACCACGCCCACGTTGAACAGGATCGCCAGAACCGAGGTTCCGCCGTTGAGGGCAAAATAGCGCCGCCCCGGTGGCTGCCGGGTCAGGTATTCGCCCATGACCGCGACCGAGGGCGAGGTCTTGGCGGTGGCGTTCAGCGCTCCCAGAAGCAGGATGAAGGCCATCAGGAAGGCCGCCTGGTCCATTGCGCCCTGCAGGATCGTGAGGCTGGCCTGCTGGGTCAGCAGGACGAGAACAGCCAGCACGGTGCTGGCCCCGATCAGGTAGATGTCGCGCAGGCTCAGCCGCCGGGCAGACAGCAGGATAACCAACAGCATCAGGCCCCAAGCCATGTCCTGGAACATCCTCAGCCCGGTGAACCGGGTCAGGAGTTCGAGACCGGCAAGTGAGACCAGGGCCCCCGGCAGGATCATCGCCGGGGAGGTGGCTAAACGCATCAGTTGATCTCCGGTTCCGGAACGGGGCCACCGAAATCCGTGCGCAGGAAATCGAAGTCGCAGCCCTTGTCGGCCTGTTCGACATGCTGGCTGTACATCCGCCCGTAGCCCCGTTCATAGCGCGGCTCCGGTGCGGTCCAGGCGGCGCGACGGCTGGCGAGCTCTTCATCCGACAGGTCAACACGCAGGACGCGGTTGGGAACGTCCAGTTCGATGATGTCGCCGGTTTCGATCAGCGCCAGCGGCCCGCCGATGAAGGCTTCGGGCGCGACATGCAGGATACAGGCCCCGTAGGACGTGCCCGACATGCGCGCATCGCTCAGTCGTACCATGTCGCGGTGGCCGTCCTTCAACAGCGCTTTGGGCATCGGGATCATCCCCCATTCCGGCATGCCCGGCCCGCCAAGCGGGCCCGCGTTTCGCAGCACCAGAACGTGATCGGGGGTCATCGGGTAGGTTTCGTCGTTGATGATGGTCTTCAGCTCAGCATAGCTGTCGGCGACAATGGCCGGTCCCTTGTGGGTCATGAATTTCGGGTCCATCGCGGCGGGCTTGATCACCGCCCCGTCGGGCGCGAGGTTGCCCTTGAGCACGGCCAAGGAACCTTCGTGATAAACCGGGGTCGTCAGCGGCCGGATCACGTCGTCGTTGAAATTGCGGGCCTCGGTGATGTTTTCGCCCAGCGTCCTGCCGTTCACGGTCAGGGCCGACTGGTCCAGCTTGTCGCCCAGTTCCTTCATCAGCGCGGGCAGCCCGCCGGCATAGAAGAAATCCTCCATCAGGTAATCCTTGCCCGAGGGGCGGATATTGGCGAGCACCGGGGTGGCGCGGCCGATTTCGTCCAGATGTTCCAGCGTCAGCGGGATGCCAGCGCGCCGCGCCATCGCGATCAGGTGGATGATCGCATTGGTCGAACATCCCGTGGCCATCGCGACGGTGACCGCGTTGCGGGTGCTTTCCCATGTCATGATCCGGTCCGGCGTAAGGTCTTCCCAGACCATGTCGACCGCGCGGCGGCCACAGGCGGCGGCCATGCGCTTGTGGGCTGCATCCGGCGCCGGGATCGAGGAAGCCCCGGGCAGGGTCAGGCCCCAGGCATCGGCGATCGACATCATGGTGGATGCCGTGCCCATGGTCATGCAGGTGCCGTAACTGCGCGCGATACCGCCCTGCACGCCGTCCCATTGATCCTTGCCGATATTGCCGGCGCGGCGTTCGTCCCAGTATTTCCAGACATCGGTGCCCGATCCCAGCTTTTCGCCGGCATAGTTGCCGCGCAGCATGGCGCCCGCAGGCATGAAGATGAAGGGCAGCCCCGCCGATACAGCGCCCATGATCAGCGCCGGGGTGGACTTGTCGCAGCCGCCCATCAGAACGGCACCGTCGATCGGGTGGGCGCGCAGGGTTTCCTCGACCTCCAGCGCGCCCATGTTGCGATAGAGCATCGAGGTCGGCTTGAGATACTGTTCGGAAAAGGAATGCACCGGCATTTCCACCGGCGTGCCCCCCGCCTGAAGAACGCCGCGTTTCACCCATTCGGCGCGATCGCGCAGGTGGTGATGACAAGGCGACAGGTCCGACCAGGTGTTGATGATGGCGATGACCGGCTTGCCTTCCCAGTCCTCGGCGGACCATCCCATCTGCATCGCGCGGGACCGGTGCCCCATCGATCGCAGGTCATCCGGGGCGAACCAGCGGGCGGAACGCAGTTCCTCGGGTGTCTTGCGGGTCATTTTGGGCTCCTCGGGAGTTAGGGCGGACAGGGGCAAACATGATCAAGGTGATCGAATTCGTCCAGACGGATTGCGCATTCCCGGACAGGTTTGTCGCAGGGTGCAGCGGAAACGGGAAATCGTGGCACGTCGCGCCCGGCAACAGCATCCCCGCGGGCAAGAAAACCGGTAATATCAGCGCGCCCGCGCAGTGCTTGCTTGCCCCTTTGGGCTGCATCCGCTAGAGCCGTGCGCGAGTTGAAGGCAAGGACCAAGCGATGGCCAAGCAGAAGAAAGCCCCCCGTCCCAAGGCGGAAACGCCGAAGGGTTTCCGCGATTATTTCGGCGCCGAGGTGACCGAGCGCGCCGAGATGCTGCAGAAGATCGCCGGGGTCTATCATCGTTACGGCTTCGATGCGCTGGAAAGCAGCGCGGTGGAAACCGTCGAGGCGCTTGGCAAATTCCTGCCCGACGTGGACCGGCCGAACGAAGGCGTCTTCGCCTGGCAGGAAGCCGATGACGAGGGCAAGGGCGACTGGATGGCGCTGCGCTATGACCTGACCGCGCCTTTGGCCCGGGTCTATGCCCAGCACCGCAACGATCTGCCCATCCCCTATCGGCGTTATGCGATGGGGCCGGTGTGGCGGAACGAAAAGCCGGGGCCGGGGCGGTTCCGCCAGTTCTACCAGTGTGACGCCGATACCGTGGGCGCGGCGTCGGTCGCGGCCGATGCCGAGATCTGTTCGATGCTGTCGGACACGCTGGAAGAGGTCGGCATTCCGCGTGGCGATTACATCATCCGGGTCAATAACCGGAAGGTGCTGAACGGCGTGTTGGAAAACGTGTTCAAGATGCCGCTGGAACAGATCCAGGCCGGGGTGACCGAACAGAACATGCAGTTCTGGGTTCAGGCCAAGGTGGTGACCAATATCGCCAAGGATCGGCAGGTGCATCTCGACGTGCTGCGCACCATCGACAAGTTCGACAAGGTGGGCGAACAGGGCGTGCGCGAATTGCTGACCAAGGGGCGGCTCGACGCGTCGGGCGCCTTCATCGATGGCGTCGGGCTGAACGAAGAACAGGCCGAACCGGTGATCGCTTTCCTGACCTCGAAAGGGGCGAACGCGGCCGAAACGCTGGACAATCTGCGCAAGGCCGTGGGCGACAGCAAGGTCGGCGCCGAGGGCATCGCCGAACTGGAACAGATCGCCGATCTGCTGGCGGCGCAGGGTTACGGCACCGACCGGATCGAGATCGACCCCTCGGTGGTGCGCGGACTGGGCTATTACACCGGCCCGGTTTTCGAGGCCGAGCTGACCTTCGAGATCTTCGACGAAAGAGGTCGCAAGCGGCAATTCGGATCGGTCGCGGGGGGCGGACGTTACGACGACCTGGTGAAACGCTTCACCGGGCAGGCGGTGCCGGCGACCGGCATTTCCATCGGGGTTGACCGGCTTCTGGCCGCGCTGCGAGAAAAGGGGCGCATCCAGAGCCACGCCACCGGTCCCGTCGTGGTCACCGTGATGGATCGCGACCGGATGGCGGATTACCAGGCGATGGTGGCCGAGCTGCGGGGCGCGGGCATCCGCGCCGAGGTCTACCTGGGCAATCCGAAGAATTTCGGCAACCAGCTGAAATATGCCGACAAGCGCAATTCGCCTGTCGCGGTGATCGAAGGCGGCGACGAGAAGGCGAACGGCGTGGTTCAGATCAAGGATCTGGTGCTTGGCGCCAAGATCGCCGAGAACGCCACTTTGGAGGAATGGAAGGAACGGCCGAGCCAGTTCGAAGTGCCCCGTTCCGATCTGGTCGCCAAGGTGCGCGATATTCTGGAAGGGCAGAACGATGCCTGAGAAAGCCAGGGTGCGGGCCGAAGCGGCGCGGCTGCGGGCATTGTTCGAGGCCGAGGGCGCGCAGGGATTCGAAACCACCATCCTGCAGCCGGCGGAGGTTCTGCTGGACCTTTACGGTGAAGAAATCCGCGCCCGCGCCTATGTGACCTCGGACGCGCTGCGCGGCGAACAGATGCTGCGCCCCGATTTCACCGTGCCGGTGGTGCAGGCGCATATGGCCTATGGGGCCGAACCGGCGCGCTATACCTACGCCGGCGAAGTGTTCCGCCGCCAGGAAGACGATCCTGACCGGGCCAACGAATTCGTCCAGGTAGGGTATGAGGTGTTCGACCGCGACAACCCGATCGATTCCGATGCCGAGGTGTTTTCGGTCATCCGCTCCGCCCTTGATGGCTTGGCTTTGCGCGCAGCGACCGGCGATATCGGCATTCTGATGGCCGCGGTCGAGGGACTTCAAACCACGGATGCGCGGAAAAAGGCGCTGCGCCGGCATATCTGGCATCCGCGCCGGTTCCGCGCGTTGCTGGACCGCTATTCCGGTCGCAGCCCGGTGCCCCCGTCGCGCACGGCGCTCCTGGCCGCCGCCGATCCCTTCGCCGATGGCGCGCCCGAGATCGGGTTGCGGTCGCGCGCGGAAATCGAGGCACGGATTGCCGCGCTCAGGGCCGATGCCGAAGCCGCACCGATTTCGCAACGTGAAGTGAAGCTGCTGGACGCGATCCTGCAGGTCCGCGAAACCCTGCCCAACGCGCTGGAACAGCTGCGCGATATCGCGGTGGACATGCCCGCGATCGGAGCGGCGGTGGATCGGCTGGCGCGCCGGATGAACGCGCTGAAACGGCGCGGGGTGGACGTGGAGACGCTCGATTTCGAAGCCTCCTATGGCCGCACGTCGATGGAATATTACGACGGCTTCGTGTTCGGTTTCTACGCCGAGAACCGCCCCGACCTGCCGGCGGTGGCGACCGGCGGGCGCTATGACGCGCTGACCCGGGTGCTGGGACAGGGGCGCGAAATCCCCGCCGTGGGCGGCGTGGTGCGCCCGGGGCTGATGCTGCAACTGGGGGCGGGACAATGAGCGTGAAGCTGGGTGTGCCGTCCAAGGGACGGCTGATGGAAAAGACCTTCGACTGGTTCGGCGAACGCGGCATCACCTTGTCGCGCACCGGGTCGGACCGTGAATATGCCGGCCGGGTCGACGGGATCGAGGGGGTGGAACTGGTGCTGCTGTCGGCGGGGGAAATCCCGCGCGAACTGGCGGCGGGGCGGATCCATCTGGGTGTGACCGGTACCGACCTGATCCGTGAAAAGCTGGGCCAGTGGGAACAGAAAGTGGACCCGCTGGCGGAATTGGGCTTCGGTCATGCCGACCTGATCATCGCGGTGCCGCGGGCCTGGGTCGACGTGGACACGCTGGACGATCTTGACGGTGCCGCGGCGGCGTTCCGGGCGCGGCACGGATTCCGGCTGCGGGTGGCGACCAAGTATCACCGCCTGGTGCGGGAATTCCTGCGCGATCACGGCGTCGCCGATTACCAGCTGGTCGACAGTCAGGGCGCGACCGAAGGCACGGTGAAGAACGAAACCGCCGAGGCGGTGGCCGACATCACCTCGACCGGCGACACGCTGCGGGCCAACCACCTGAAGATCCTGGCCGACGGGCTGGTGCTGAAATCGCAGGCCACGCTGTTCCGGTCGCGCACCGCGCCAGTCGATGAGGGCGAACGCGCAACGATCAAGCAACTCGAACGGCTGCTGGGCGTCGACTGAAATCGCCCCGTCCGTGCGCCCGCCCAAGCCGCCGTTTCGGGGCGATGCGCCTGACGGTGCGGGCGTCACTTGTCCCGCCGGGCCTTGAGTATTTGGGCCAAGAAGAAGCCCTTCTTCTTTTCATAAATATCCCGGGGGAGGCGCGGCTTGCCGCGACGGGGGCAGCGCCCCCTTCGGCATTCGTCAGAGCACGCCGATTTCGGCCAGCGCGGCGGACAGTTCCGCCGGCAGCGGCTCTTCCGATTTGCGGCCCGTTGGAAGGTCGGCCGGGCTGTCTTCGGGTTTCAGGTAGCGCCAGCCCTGGAACGGCCGGCGCAGGGCCTGCGCGGTCCGGTGCAGTTCAGGATCCAGAACGATCGCGCAGCGGCGGATGCCATCCTGGCCGATCACCTCGTCCAGCCGCAGCACCCGCTGGCGGCACTGGACCACGCCCTTGATCACCCAGTAGATCGACCCGCCATTCAGCAGCTCTTTGTCGCGTTTCGGCCACATGCGGGTAACGTGGCGCGGCAACCCGTCATCGGTCTGGGCGGCCGGCATTCTTTGCCACAGGGCCAGGTTTTCGACATCCTCGGTGCCGACGCTCAGCTTGATCAGGTTGATATGCTTATCCACAGCTTGCCCACAGAGTCGTCCAGAGATCAGACTTGATATTGTATCCCGAGGATAGGCGTGAACAAGGTGTTGTGGTAGAATGACAAAAAAAATATTTCCGGGAAGAAGGCTGATTTCGCGTTGAGACTTCCGCGAAGCCTGTAGTATCGACCCCGTTACGCGATCGCCGCGCCGATTCACGCTTGACCTGAAGGACCTCGAATATGACCCGTTTCGCCGCGCCCATTTCCGAACAGATCTGGGATATGAAATACCGTTTGAAAGAAGCAGACGGCACGCCGGTGGACCGGACGGTCGAAGACAGCTGGCGCCGAATCGCGCGTTCGCTTGCCGCGGTTGAAAATGAACCGGAGGTCTGGGAAGAACGGTTCTACGCGGCGCTGGAGGATTTCAAATACCTGCCCGCCGGCCGGATCACCGCCGGTGCCGGAACCGGGCGCAACGTGACCCTGTTCAACTGCTTCGTCATGGGCACCATCCCCGACAGCATGTCGGGCATCTTCGACATGCTGAAAGAGGCCGCGCTGACCATGCAGCAGGGCGGCGGCATCGGCTATGACTTTTCCACCATCCGGCCGCGCGGCGCGGACGTTCTGGGCGTGGCGGCGGATGCATCGGGCCCGCTGTCCTTCATGGATGTGTGGGATGCGATGTGCCGCACCATCATGAGCGCGGGCAGCCGTCGCGGCGCGATGATGGCGACGATGCGCTGCGACCACCCCGATATCGAGGATTTCATCACCGCCAAGTCGGATTCCGCCCGGCTGCGCATGTTCAACCTCAGCGT
>JAWVXM010000026.1:0-19112 GCA_033723255.1 Thalassovita sp. | reverse complement strand
ATTCACCGCGATGGAAACCATGATCACCCAGCTAAACAACACCGGCAGCTATATCACCAACCTGCTGAACGCCTGGGAAGCCGAAGCGAAATAAGGCCCCTGCCCCGACCGAATGAAAAAGAGGCCGCTTCTTTCGAAGCGGCCTTTCCAGTCGACAGGGAGGAGGAAAAGTTTGTTATTGGGGTTTCTTGATACCGTATTTCTTGATCTTCTCGATCAAGGTAGTGCGCTGTAGGCCCAGTGCCTGGGCCGTGCCGGTCACGTTGCCTTCGCAGACCTGCAAAGCGCCTTCAATCATGCTGATTTCCATATCCCGCAGGATCAGGCGGATATCGATCGACCCCTTGTCCTGCAGCATCTTGAGCACCGCGTCCTGATCGCCCACGGAAAATCCGGCACCGGGCGCCTTTTGCGCGGTTCCGCCGTCGGTTTCGCTGAGCAGCAGGAAATTGTCGACTTCCGCCGCGTGCAGCATGCGCCCCGGAAACATCACGATCGCACGGTCAACCACGTTGCGCAATTCGCGCACATTGCCTGGCCAGCCATGCGCCTGAAGCCGTTCGATCGCGTCCATCGCGAAATGCGGCAGGTTGGCATGCGGATGCTGCTGCGAATGATCGCGCAGCACGCGGTCGATCAGTTCGGGGATTTCCTCCAGCCGATCCGCCAGCGCCGGCACCGGGACAGGCAGGACATTGATACGGTAAAACAGGTCGGCGCGAAATTTGCCCTCGGCCACCGCATCAGTCAGCCGGCGGTGGGTCGCGGTCACGAGCCGGAAATTCACCGCGATATGTTCGCGGCCGCCGACCCGTTGAATTTCGCGACTTTCCAGAACCCGCAGCAGTTTCGATTGCAGTTCCAGCGGCATGTCGCCGATTTCGTCCAGGAACAGCGTTCCGCCATCGGCCATTTCGATCAGCCCGACGCGGCGTTCATCCGCACCGGTGAAAGCGCCTTTTTCAAAGCCGAACAGTTCCGATTCCAGCAATTCACCCGGGATCGCCGCACAGTTCACTGCCACAAGCTTCCCGTCACGACCCGACGCATGGTGAATGGCCGTGGCAGCGCGTTCCTTGCCCGCCCCGGTATCACCGCTGAGCATCACGGGCGCATTGCTCGGGGCGACAGCGGTCAGCATCTGCTTCATCCGGCGGGTGGCAGGAGAGGACCCGACGATATGCGCGTCAATCTCGTAAAGGATCGGCGCCTCCGCGTCGAAAAAGAGATTGTTTCTGACATTCATCACTTCATGGCCCCCGCTGTGTTTTTGACGCGTTTTTTGAATTTATGACGCGTCATCTTTCTTCGCACTTTAGTCAAAATACCGACATCGACGCCATCTCTCGAAGGTTGGAAGCACCCGCTCTTACGGACCCAAATATATACTTTAGGCGCAGTTCCGAGGAATTGGTTTTAGGACTTAATACCTAAATTCGGCCCTCAGCTTCGCAATCAGCTCCTGACGGTCCTCTGACACCTGCGCGATGCGCATCGAATTGCGTGGCTGACGCTTCTGTTGACCGACCCGGATCTTCGGCAACGGGCTTTCGGGCAGGTTGGCATAACCGTAATGCGCCCCTATTCCCGCCACATCGACCAGCGGGTTGCCGGCCAGCGCCAGGACACCATAGGACGACGTGACAATGGCCTGATCCGTTCCACTCCTGTCGGCCTGAACCACCATGCCCGGTCTGCTCTCGGCGGTCGAGGCGACAAAGGAGGGCTGCTGCTGCGGCAGTTTCGTGATCACCCGGCTGACCCTGCTCAGATAGGCCTTGCCGCGTTCATCGTCGGCGGAATGGTAGTGACTTGTTGCCGCTTCCCAGCTGCCATGCCTGCTACGCAATTCGGTCAGGAAACGCGCGGCATAGGCGGTATTGGCCTCCGGAGACATCATCTCTTCGATCGAGCCGAAATTGCTGCTGTGCCAGTGGTAGTTGATCTGCATGCAGCCGACATCGACATTGCGAATGCCGCTGGCCAGAACTTCGCGCAGCTTTGCCAGGGCCGCGGCCCGGGTCGGAAAGTAATATCCCTTTCCCTGCACGTTCAGCGTCCAGGGCCAGGCGCGCACCCCCTTGTCGCCCTGCTTCAAGCCGGTTTCGACCCGCGAAATCGCCGGCATCAAGTCTCGCGGCAAACCGTTTTGCATGCCGGTTCTGGCGGCAATCGCTTCGCAGTCGACGGTGCTGGCATAGGCGGGCGACACGGCAAGCCACAGCAGCCCGAGAGCGGCGATGAAACCGCTCCGAACCACTGCAGACGCTACTGTGCGCATGACACCCTGCCCCATGATCAGCCCAGGAAATCGAAAAGCGTCTTGCCCGAGACCTTTGCATAGGTCTGCTGCGCCGCTTCACGGTTCATCATCAGGGCCTGCAATTCGGTCACCGCCGCCGCGATATCGAGGCCCTCGTAACCGGCCAATGCCCGTTCCACCATTTCAAGGCGGTTGGACAGGGCGTTGCCCTGACGCTTGCCAACCTGCTGAATCGCCCCCACCTCGGCGCGCTGGTCGGCGATGTGATTGATCGCGGCCTTGACCGCATCGATCTGGGCGCTGGTGGACAAGTGTTCAGGCGAAAACAAGGTGGACGGCCCTGCGGTGCCGCCGGTCAGGGGCGTGACCGTGACCAGCTTGGAAGCTCGACCACCGCCGCCCTGAACATCGAGGTTGGAAAGGGTGATATCCCCGGCGCCGCTGAAACGCAGCGCTGACGGATCATCCGGATCGATGGTGGCGGTGACGCCGGTGGTCACGCTGACCGCATTCACCGCGTCCATCAGTGCCTGCGGAGAACTTGCCATATAGGGGGCAGAAATGGTGGCGCTGCCCGACGGGCCTTCGATCGTCATGGCAAATTCGCCCGCCGCGCCCTGCGGTTTGAACCGCAACTCGTCCGCGGCACTGGCGGTGACCTGACGCGTTCCGCCGCCAGGGCCAAGCGAACTCAACGCGTCTTCGACGATCGAAAAGACGTCGCGGAATTCCGTCCCGCTGGGGCCCGCGAATTCAACCTCCATGAAGGTTTCCTGGCCGTGCAACGACGTTGCAAGGGCCGTATTCTCGGACACCCGCAAAGTGTGCCGCCCGGTGTCCCCGATATATTCGACCGTGGTGCCATCGTCAAAGAACGCGTCACCCTTGGTCTGATACCCACCGAACAGGGAACGGCCGGTATCATCGCGCGACTGCGCCAGCCGCACCAGGTTATCGCGCAGCTGAACCGCCTCGATCCGCAGCGCTTCGCGTTCGGAATCCGCCACCGAAGCCGTTGCCCCCCGAATGGCGATTTCGGAAAACCGGTTCAGGATGCTGCCAACCTCGCCCAGCATCGTATCCTGCAGGGTCAGGCGCCGGTCGGCGGTCGCCAAGTTCAGACTGAACTGCTCCAAAAGCCCCTGCTGATCCTGCGCAGCAGACATGTTCAACGCCCGCACCGGATCGACCGAGGATCGCGGATCCGCCCTACCCGACGCGATCTGGGACTGAAGACTGGAGATCTCGGTATCCAGGCGGGTGAAATGTTTCTGTGCGAGGCTGTGCTGAAGAGAAGTCCCAATCGTCATGTTACACCTCAGAGGCTATTGATTAGGGTGGAGAAAATTTCGCGCGCAACCGACATGACCCGCGTATTGGCCTGGTAGGCCTGCTGATATTTCATCAGCTGCGCGGCTTCGGTATCAAGATCGACCCCCGAGGAGGCCGAGAAGGCGATTTCCGCGGCTTCGGACCGGGCCCGATCGACCTGCACCTTGGTCTGTACCGCGGCCAGCATGCCGCCGACCTCGGTCCGCATTTCGGTAAACCGGTCATCGTATCCGCCGACCCCGGTTTCATTATTCGCAAGCCGCAGGACGACCAAAGCGTTCAGCCCGCGCGCATCGCCGGGGCCGCTGCTGCTGGCGCCGATGTCATAAAGATCGCCGTTCTGAAGCGTGCCGGTCAGGGTCAGGCTGAACCCGGCGATTTCAACATTGCCGTCCGCATCAATGATACCACCGCCCAAACGGTGCCCGCTGATCTGGTCGCGCAGTTCGACTTCCCCAGTACCCGCATTGATCACCTCCATCCGCATCGAACGATCATCGGGTTCGGTCCCGTCCCCGGCGGTGATATTGCCACCGATTTCCAGATCGCCCGGGCCGGCAACCACGATCAGATCCTCGTAAGGCAGATTGGTCAGCCGCAACCATTGCGCGGAGGCTCCGCTACCATCGGTCGACAGCTGCGTGCCAAGATAGTTGCTGGTCTGCCCGGTCAGGCTGCCATCATAGATGGCACCATTGACGAACCCGTTCGCCTCGGTCATCAGCGCCGCGGCATCGGCCGCCGTCAGCATCGGTCCGGCGATCTGCGTGCCTTCGCGGGTGAAGACCATGATGTCGGACGGGCTGCCGCCTGTGTTCAGGCTGGCCAGTGTCAGTTCGCTTGCGCTGGCGGGCACGACACCGATAACGCCGTCGCTGATCAGGGTGGTGGAACTGCCATCTGCCGGCAGGATATCGGACATCAGCGGCAAACCGCTGCTGCCACGATCCACGGTGGATACGCTGAGCTCGGCATCGCCGCCATTCGCGGTCGCTGCAACCACGGTCAACCCACCGCCGGTGGCGATCTGGTCGATGTCGTCCAGCAGGAACCGCATGTTCTGCGCCTCGCCATGGGTGGCCTGAAGATCGATCACATCGCCCTCGGCGGGTTGTCCGATGACATCGATGACAACGCCGGGCAGGACAACCTGATTGGTCCCGTTCCCCAAAAGCGTGCCGGTGTCGTCATAGGCAAGCCACAGCCCTGCCACCTCGTCACGGATCAGCCGTATGTCGCCATCGGGCGGCGTTTCCCCGTCCACCTCGGTTGTTTCGACAATGACGGAGCCACGATTGGCCGGGGCCGGCGCGGCATCCCAGCCGTTGAGCGAAAAGATCCGGCCACCGGGATCACCGTTTTCGTCACGCGATGCCATGTGCACCGCGTTCATTTCGTCGCTCAGCGCCTGCGCCCAGTCATTGAGATCGTGCAGCGTGGCGTTGACGGCGCTCAGCGCGCTGGCCAGACCATGCAACCGGCCGCCACTTGCCGCGCGGACCTGGGTTTCCTCCGGCGCGCTGGCGGCGCTGGCCGGGCGCACCACCAGGGCGAGATCGCTGTTCATCGACACCCGGGCCGGACCGTTTTCATCCAGAAGCACCGGACCACCCGGGATGTTGCCCATGGTGACCCTGGCCTGTCCCATCTCACCATAACTAACCTGGATTTCGACCAGCATCGACAGATCGGTGAGCAACAGATCGCGGCGATCCATGATCGAATTGTTGGCGCCCGGGATGGTATTGACGCCGATCTGTTCCTGCAGACGGTGAAGTTCCTGCAGAATACCGTTGACGCGATCGACAACCTGTTCGCCCTGCCCCTGCAGATAGGTCGCCAGATCACCGATGTTATCCGCCATGTCGGCAACAGCTCCGGCCAGCGATGTACCCGCTTGCAGAACCACGCTGCGCAGACCGTTATCCTCGGGCGTTCCTGCCAGTCCCTCGACGGATTCGAAGAAATCGGCCAGGGTTTCCTTGATCCCGCCCGCCTCGGGCAGCATCCGGTTTTCCAACTGCTCCAGCGCCGGTTCCATCGTTTCGGCCGATGCCAAAGCGGTGGCCGTGCGGCGGACTTCTCCGATCACCAGAGAATCGAAGGCACGGCGGACATCGTCGATCATCACCCCGTGCCCGTTCATCGCGCTGAAATACGGGTTGGCGGTACTGCCGGACATTTCCGAGGTCATCACCTCGCGGCGGGAATAGCCTTCGGTATTTGCATTGGCGACGTTTTCGCCGGTGGTCGTCAGACCGACCCGGCTGGCAACCATGCCCGATTTCGCGACATTTAACAGGTCACTCATGTTTCATCCGCCTTGCTGGGAACAAAGGGGGCGAACTGGCGCACGATCGCGTCGGCCAGGCCCAGTCCGGCCCGGCCGGACGCGGTTTCGCTCAGCGTGGTGTCGAGCATGTCCTGCATCCTTTCGGTTCCGGTACCGCCCAACAGGTCGTCGCCCAGAGATGCCGCCCTGCCCGCCTTCATCATCTGCTGCAGGAACAGCCCTTCGAAGCCTTCCGCCGCCTGCTGCATGCGCTCCATGTCCCGGTTCGGTTCAGGCTGTTTCAGAGCGGCCTGCCCCGGCTGACGCAGGATCTGCAAACCGGTGTTGATCGAAAGCGGCTGGGTCATGGCGTGACCTCCTCAGATAATGATCAGTTCGGCGCGCAGCGAACCGGCCCGGTGCAGCGCTTCGAGGATCGCCACCAGATCGGCCGGGCTCGCGCCGACAGCATTGATCGCGTCGACCAGAGAGGACAGGGAAACGCCCGGATCGAAGACGAAGGCGGGATTGTTTTCCTCGGCAACCGAGATCTGCGATTCCGGCGTCACCACGGGTTCACCGGGGGCGACCACGACCGACCCGTTGCCACTGACCACGGTCGCACCCTGATCGACATTGTAATCTTCGCTTACCCGCACGGTCAGCGACCCATGGCTGACGGCCGAGGGCGTCACGCGCACCGACCCGCCGATCACCACGGTGCCCGTGCGAGCGTTCACGATCACCTGCGCGGGCGCCTCGGCGGGCACCACCTCGATGTTTTCCAGCAATCCCATGAAAGACACGCGCTGCGCCGGGTCGGCCGGCGCGCGCACGCGCACCGAGGTGCCGTCCAGCGCAAGGGCGACGCCATCGCCGAACATGTCGTTGATCGCCTCGACCACGGCCGAGGCCGTGCTGAAATCGCCGCGATGCAGGTTCAGCACCAGGTATTCCGATTCGAGAAACGGGGTCTCCACCATCCGTTCGATGGTTGCCCCGCCCGGCACCCGGCCCACGGTCGGCACGTTGACAACCAGCGACGACCCGTCGCCTGCCTCGACCCCGAGACCGCCGACAACAAGGTTGCCCTGGGCAATGGCATAGACTTCGCCATCGGCCCCCATCAGCGGCGTCATCAGCAACGTGCCGCCTTTCAGCGACTTGGCTTTGCCGGCAGTGGAAACCGTCACGTCCAGCACCTGTCCGGGCTTCATGAAGGGCGGCATGTCGGCGGTCACCATCACGGCGGCCACGTTCTTGGTATCCAGGTCGCCGGGATTGGTATCAAGCCCCAGCCGCGAAATCAGCGACTGCATCGATTGCTGGGTCAGCCGCGAGCCGCCATCGCCGGTTCCCGCCAGCCCCATCACCAGGCCATAGCCGACCAGCGCATTGCTGCGCACGCCCGCGACCGAGGCCATGTCCTTGATCCGGTCGGCCTGGGCCATGGCGGCGCCCGCCATGATGCAGACAAGCGTCATCAGCGCGGCGAAAAACTTGTGGGTCATCGGGTGACGGATCATTGCTGTCTCCTCGCGGATCAGAGCGGCGAAACGGCGTCGAAACCGCGGCGCAGCCAGCCTTTCTTGCCGGTATCCGCGATATCGCCGGCG
Organism: Thalassovita sp.; assembly: GCA_033723255.1. GTDB lineage: Bacteria > Pseudomonadota > Alphaproteobacteria > Rhodobacterales > Rhodobacteraceae > Thalassobius. The sequence continues at coordinate 11,629 of JAWVXM010000026.1, read as the reverse complement.
CCGACATATTTGATTTCGGCATTGGCCAGGCGATCGGAATCCACCGTGTTGTCGGCGCTGATATCGGCCTGGCGGACGATCCCCCGCAGCCGGACATATTCATCGCCGTTGTTCAGGGTCAGCTTCTTCTGGCCCATGACTTCGAGATTGCCATTGGGCAGAACGCGAATGACGCTGACCGACATCCGGCCGGTCAGCGAATTCGACTGCGTCGCCCGGCCATTGCCGCTGAAGGATTTCTCGGTTCCGGCCGACAGGCCGCGATCGTCGAAACCACCCACCAGGAAAGTGGGCAGCGAAATCGAAACATTGTCCGCCTTCGAGGACGACGCGCCCTGTGCCTTGCTGGCGGCGAAGCGTTCCTTCAGCACCACGGTAAGGATATCGCCGACCTGCGCGGCGCGACGGTCGGTCGCGAAAAGCCCCATCTGGCCGCCCGAGAAGATCGCCCCGCTGGCCATCCCCCGCGTTGCCTGCGGCAAAGTCTCTTCGTAAACCGGTTCCCAGTCGGCGGATGCCGCCGCTTCGATTTCCGTGCTGCATCCGGACACTGCCATCGCAGCGGGAACCGCCATCAGAACCAATACCTTACCGAAATTCATAGCTGCCACTCCTTACAGCTTGTTAGACAGGAAGCGCAGCATTTCGTCGGTGGCCGAGATCGACTTCGAGTTCACCTCGTAGGCGCGCTGCGCCTCGATCATCTCCACCAATTCCTGCACCACGTTCACGTTCGAAGCCTCAAGCGCCCCCTGCACCAGCTTGCCGGTACCTTCCGCAGTCGGGTTGGCGATGACCGCTGCGCCGCTGGCCTGGGTTTCGACCGAGAAGTTCTCGCCGATCGGGGTCAGGCCGCGCGGATTGACGAAACGTGCAAGGGTCAGCTGGCCGATTTCCTGCGCCTCGACATTGCCGGGCTGGGTCACGCTAACGATGCCGTCATTCGAAATGTTGATCTGCAGCGCATCCCCGGGAATGAAGATCTCGGGCTGAACCGCGTAACCGCTGGCGGTGGTCAGCAGCCCCTCGGCATTGCGCCCGAAGGTGCCGTTGCGGGTATATCCCATCTGGCCATCGGGCAGCAGAACCTGAAAGAACCCCTCACCGTCGATCGCAACATCCAGCGCGTTGTCGGTGGTCATCAGGTTGCCCTGCTGGACGATCTTTTCGGTGTTGATCATGCGCACACCGGTCCCGACTTCCGATCCCGCGGTCAGTTCGGTGGTTTCCGACGTCTGCGCGCCGGCAGGGCGGAAGGTTTGATAGAGAAGCGTTTCGAAATTCGCCCGGTCACGCTTGAAACCCGTCGTGTTGACGTTGGCCAGGTTGTTCGAGATCACCTGGATGCGCGATTGCTGGGCGTTGAGGCCGGTTTTGGCCACGTGCATTGCGTTGGTTGACATGCCAATCCTCCTTTGGGCGGCGTTCTGACCTGTGTTGCGATCTCAGGTGCAAAAGCCGTGCCAAGAAGGATTGCAGGAATTTTTTGGGTTACTCGGGCGACCGCAGCAGGCGTTCGCCAGCTTCGTCCAGCTTGCTGGCCGTGCTCACCATGCGGATGCCCAATTCGAAACTGCGCTGCATTTCGATCGAATTGACCAGTTCTTCGACCGTATTGACATTGCTGCCTTCCAACACGCCCTGCTTCAGAATGGCCAACTGGTTCGGCTTGGGCACGGTGCCGTCGGCGGCGCGGATCTGACCGTCCCCGCCTTTCAGCAACTGCAGATCCGGATTAGGAATGACGGATGCGATGGTGGCGGCAAGGATCGGCGGCTCATTGGGGTCGGCTTCGATCGGCTTCACCCAGATCTCGCCTATATCGCTGATCTGAAGTTCGCGATAGACCGGCACCTGGATCGGATCCATGTTGACATCCAGGATGGTGTCGCCCGCCCCGTTGACCAGCCTGCCATCCACCGTGCGGCGCAAGTCGCCGCGCCGCGACAGCGCCGGATCACCGATCCCGTCGGGGCTCACGTAGAAATAGCCTTCGTCGAGAACGGCGACATCGAGCGTTGCGCCGGTCTGTTGTAACGGGCCGGTTTCCTCTGAGAACCCGGCCGGTCCCGTTTCGGTCTGAAAGGCACGGACCATTTCCGTATTATACGCATCCGCGAACCAGGCCTTACCGTCGTTATTGAGGTCCCTGCGGAACCCCGGCACGTTCTGGTTGGCCAGGTTCTGGGCTTGCGTTTCGCGCTGGTCCCTCTGATTGGAAAGGGCATTCAGCGCCGTATAGATCATACGGTCCATGGGTTCAGCCTATCTTCGTTCGGATCAGCCCCGGATGTTCATGATGGTCTGGGTCACCGCGTTCGAGGTTTCCAGAGCCTTGGCCGAGGCCTGATAGTTCCGCTGCGCGGTGATCAGGTTCACCAGTTCCGCAGTCAGGTCCACGTTCGATTGCTCCAAGGCGCCCGCTTCGATCTTGCCAAAGCCGTCAGCACCGGCCTGCCCCAGCCGCACGTCGCCCGATGCAACCGTCTGCGAATAGCTGGCTTCGCCGAGCTGCTTCAGCCCCTGCACGTTGGAAAAATTCGCGACGGCCAACTGGCCCAGCGAAATCGACTCGTTCCCTGCATAGGAAGCCCAGACAACGCCATCATCGGCAACTTCCAGGCCCGAAAGTCCGCGCGGCCGTTCGCCGTCATGCGCGCTGGTCATCACTTCGAAACTGTCGCTGCTCATTTCGGTGTCGGTCAGGTCCAAACTGAGGTTCCAGCTGGTGCTGGAAAAGGCCATCGGTGCGATCGTCGCAGTCGGCGTACCGTATTCATCAAAATTGATCTGAGCGTCCGCCGGTGCGGCGGTGGTCAGAACCTCGCCATCCACTTCCATACGCATTTCATAGGTGGTCGACGGATCGGCCGCAGTAGGTTCCTGGATCTGGATGAAATAGACCCGTGCCGGAACCGCGTCACCATATTCGTTCCAGACGTTGACGGCGGCCGAAGCTGCAAAGGTGGTGCCATCGGCAGGATCGAAAGCATTCGCCGGCGGCACCGCATCTTGGTTGCCGGCGCCTTCGGCCCCGAAGGGAAGGTTCACAGCCAGGTCGACCGCGGTCGTGGCCTTGGGTTCACCAGTGGTGGGCGGAACCTGCATGTTATTCAGCTCCAGCGCGCTCGACAGGCTGCCATCGGCATTGGTCGGATAGCCCTGAAGATACCCGCCCGATGCGTTCACCAGGTAGCCTTCGGAATCCACGCCGAATGCGCCAGCGCGGGTGAAGCTCATGTTGCCTTCCGAAACCGCGTCGCTGAGAACGAAGAAACCACCGCCCTGCAGCGCCAGGTCCAGCGTGTTCGCGGTCTGTGTCACAGCGCCTTGCGAAAAGCTCTGGCGGACGGCGTGAACCCGCACACCCGATCCGCTTTCGGTGCCCGAAGACGAATACGGGGACCGGGTGAACAGATCCGCGAATTCGGTCCGGCTGGCGTGGAAGCCATAGGTGTTGGTGTTTGCGATGTTGTTCGACGTCGTCTTCAGATCCGCCTGGGCGGCGTTCAGACCCGACAATGCGATGGAACTGGTCATTTACGTCCTCTTCGGTTGCGAACTTCAAGATGCCGGCGCTTAGCGCAGAGCAGTTATTTCCGAGCCAAGATAGGCCCCATAATCCTGGATCTGCAGCGTCAGGTCCCCGGCTGAGGAATCCACTTCGACACCTTCAATCAAGGCATATACCTGGGTAGATGCATCTTGCGTGCCATCTGCGTTGGACGCCGTCACATTTAACCGGATCCGGCGCCCGTCGGTAGGCGCGCCATCCCAGGAAAATTCAACCGGGCCAGCATATTGGTCGGTCATCGTCTCGCTGTGCAGAACATCGCCTGTTTCCGCATCCAAATAGCTTACAACGACACTGTCAGCATTGTTCTCAAGGGTGATGCGGCCAGCAACATTGCCCTGCGGATCGGGGCGAACGACCGACCCGGTCACCAGTGCGCGCTGACCAAGCATCCCAGACGCCTGGGTGATCAGAGAGCCGCTCATCTGTGCGGCCATCGTCTTCAGGGTCACGTTCAGATCGTCGATCCCCCGTACCGTGGACATCTGCGCCAGCTGGCCAAGAAATTCCCCGTTTTCCATCGGCTGGAACGGATCCTGATTCTGCAACTGGGTGGTGAGCAGCGTCAGGAAATCCCCGCTGCCCATATCGGTCGGGCTGTTGGGCAGCTTGGCATCCGCCGCCATGTCACCCGCGGTGCGCAGACTGCTAAAACCGCCGATATTCATTGCCCCATCCTCATGGTTTTCGCCATCAGGGTGCGCAGGGTCGAAACGACTTCCAGCGTGTTCTGATACTGGCGGCTGGCTTCCATCATCTCGACCATTTCCTCATCGGTGTTGACCGCGGATTCATAGACATACCCTTCTTCATCAGAGAGCGGATGATTGGGCTGAAAGCTGCGCGTGACTTCCCGGTCCAGCGACACCACGTCGGTCACGTTCACCGTCGACAGGCCCGACTGTTTCAGCTGATCGGCATATTCGGTTTCGAAAACCGGCCGCATCGCCCGATAGGCATCTTCCTCGTTCGAACTGACCGTGTTGGCGTTGGCCAGGTTACTGGCCACCGTGTTCAGGCGCAGCATCTGCGCCGACATCGCACGCGCGGAGATATCAAAGACGTTCATCGCCATGGGTTATTCTCCTCTCATCGCCTGGTGCAGGCCCCGGATCCTGTTGTTGAGGAATTCCAGACTCGACTGATACCGCGAGGTGTTCTCGGCGAACTCCATCTGTTCGACCGCCATCTCGACGGTGTTGCCATCCAGTGATGTCATCGTCGGATCGCGGTACTGCATCTGGACACCGCCACCGCCACCAACCGGGATATGCCCGGAACGGGTTACGGCCAGGTCACCGCCGCCAACGGCCTGCTGCAGCGCCGAGGTGAAATCGAAATCGCGGGCCTTGAAACCCGGCGTTGCGGCATTGGCGATATTCGAAGCCAGGACGCCGTTGCGCTGTTCGCGCAACTGCAACGCTTGGGCATGGACGTTCAGGTGATCGCGTATGGCAGACATCTTATGTCCTCTTTCTTTCGTTTTTTTCGGCGACCGGAACGGTTGGTGCGATACTTGCAGTTTCCCCGTGTCCGGCATGCCGCCATTCCCAGCGATCCATGCAAGGACGATGCCAACCGAGCGAAACGAGGATGAGAATGGCCAGGACCAAGAAACGCGTACCACCGGTCATCACGAAGATCTTGAAAGCCGTGGATGACATGTCCCCGTCCGAAGCCGCCGAGGCCTTGCAGGCCGCCGCGGAAGACGAAAGCTCGGTTGAAAACCGTGTTCTGCTTTTGCAGGCGCGCATCAAGCTGTTGCTGGACAGCCAGAAACCCAAGCGCCCCACCCGCAAGCGCAAACCTAAGCCGAAGGTCGAGGAAGCCGCCGAAACGCCCCCCGAGCCGGAAGAGACGAATACCGGCACCGTCACCGCGCTCGACCTCGACAACCTCGGCGCCCTGTTCGGCGCCGTCGAAAGTGGCGACCCGGAAACCGCGCCCCCTGAAGAAGACAACACCCCTCATATCCAAACCGAGGAATCGAGAGAAGTCGATTTCGGCGATCTCGACGCTTTGCTGGCATCCGATGACGATGCAGATCCCGCGCCGCAGACCGCTGCCGATCCTGGTGATGCACCCGCAGTCGATTTTGACGAACTCGTTGCCCTCATGGCCGGAGACGACAGCGCCCCGCCACAGGAAATCGATATGTCTGCTCTCGATGTTTCAGACGAGACATCCATCCCAACCGCTTCCGCTGGAGCCATTCAGATGCCGGACCTTTCGGCGCTGAACGATCTTGCCGATGATGAGGAAACGGCGGAGGATGACGACGAAGACCTGACCGCCCTGATGGGAATGCTGTCGGAAGATACCGCCGCCGAAGAAACCCAGACACAAGACACCCCTGCCCCGTCCGTTCCCGATGAACAACCGGATCAGAAGGCAGAAAACGAAAGCGACGAGCTGAGCGCGCTCATGGGGGCGCTCGACGCGCTCGGAGAGGAAGCGGAATCCCCCTTGCCGGAAACCGGGACAACCATTGAGGGGGAAGAGACAGACCCATCCGCCCGCGAACAAGATGCGCCCGATCTCACGGCCGCGCAGGATGCCGGCGAGCCCGCCGGCGAGGATATCACGAACGACCTGCCCGGCCCGTCCGGGGAATTGCCGGATGACGCACCGCAAGCCGCTGCAACGGACGTCGCAGAGGATATGGAGCTGCCAGATCCGGCCCATGCCGCCGACAGCGATGCCGAGCAGCAGGACGAAGAAGCGCAGTTGGCTGACCTTCTCGCCGCGATGACCGGGGCGACCGGCCCCAGTGAAAAAAGCATCGCTGAACAGCCGGTATTCGAAACCAAACAGGCCGCGGCGGAAATTGACGCGGACCAAACGGCCGAAACCGAGGATGCTGCTGTTGAACCGGAAGCCGACTTCGCAGCAAGCGAAGAGGCACCTGCTTTCGATCCAGAAACAGAAAGCGCCGAACCAGAGCCGAAGGATGTTGGGGCCAGTGATGAAATCCAAGCGAACGATCCTTCGGAGACTGATGAAGGAATGCCCGAAGACGCCGCCATCGAGGAGCCACAGCCCGACGCCCAGCAAGGCAGTGAAACCGACACCGGGATACCGGGTGATGACAACGACTATCCGGCCTCCGACATCTCTGAGCTGATGGCCGCGCTTTCAGAGCCCGACGAGGATACCGCCCCCAAGACCGCGTCGCTCGATCCCGAGGCAGACGCGGAAACCCGCGATGAAGCGGTATTGATGAACGAAGAAGATGCTTCGACCCCCGCCGATATCGAGGGTGCGGATAACGGCGATCAGGACGCCCCTCTGACTGACGAAGCGGCTGCGAGCAACGAAGAGCCCCCCGTTTCCGCCCCCGCGGTCGAAGCGGAAGACCAGTCAAACGCCCTTGATGAGCAGGAACCGGATTGTTCGGAGTTCGAATCGCTCATGGCCGCGGCGGGCCAGCAAGAAGTTTCCGAGAACGTCCCGGAAACGGAAAGTGTTTCCGAACCTGTCGACGTAGCCGTCGATCCGACAGCCGTTTCCACAGCCATGCCCCAGGACGTGACGGATGAGGAAATCACTGCCGCTGCGGTCGACACCGCATCGCCCGACCCGCAGGCTGATAACACCCCCCTGCAAAACGCGGCGGACGAAACACAATCAGCAGAAGCGGAAGATCCCGCTACCGATGCGCCTGCTGCCACGGCGACCGAGGAAAAGGCCACTCTCGACGACCTGTACCGGTTCTTTCCGAAGTGACCCCTGGTTGGCGAGGTGCTGAACCCTCAGCTGCGATAGCTGCATAGCTGAGGGTTATCGACCGCGTGGCCGTCGCACCACTGCTGATAAAGGTTGGCCGCCTGTTCCTGTGCCGCGATGCGCTGTTCGGAATCAAGCTTGCGCGCCACCACGTCGCGCCATGTGCTGGCATGCGGCTGTTGCAGTGCTGCGGCGATGGTGAACCAGACCAGCGCCAGTTCCGGATCAGAAGGATCGGCCAGTTCCAGATATACCCTGCCCAGGGCAAGCATCGCTTCCTTGTGACCGTCATTGATGCTTTGTGTCAGGTCGTCGCGCAGGCGCAGCTGTACCTTCTCGATCAGATCGGGCGTGGCGCCCCGCGTCAGGTATCCGGTCAGCGCCTTGGCCCGCGTCACGCCGGAAAACCGGGCGCGCCAAGCCCAGTAAAGCGCCATTTCATCGCTTTGGGGCACGCCGATGCCGCGTGCATACAGGACCGCCAGATTGTATTGGGCTTCGCCGTTGCGGTCTTGCGCCAAGGTGCGGAACATCCTGACCGCCTGCGCCGTCTGGCCGTCGCGCGCGGCCTGAACCGCATCGGCGAAGGCATTCGGCTGCGCAGGCTGCGCCACGACCGACAAGGCCGCGCCTAAGACTAGGATATGCGCACCCTTCCACTTCATCTTCCGGCCATCATCACCAGCTGCAAATACATTACACGCTTGGGTAATTGTCCGGCGTGATGTTCATAGACCACGACCTTGGATCGTTCGCCGGGATCGGTTTCAACCGAAACGGTGATATTGTCGGGCAGATATACATGGTAGTCCGAAAGCGTTTCCTTGGGTGCCATGTAGAAACTTTGTCGGAAAATCTTGTCGATCCAGCACCGCGCCAAGGCACGGCCCAGAATGTCGGGCAGGAACCGCTCGACCTGGGAAACGTTCGACAGGTGCGTTTCCTGCCGCACCAGCTGGAAGCCCTGACTTTCTTCGTCATTGCGCTCATTCACCATGCGATATTGGCCAAGGTTGCGCGACAGCGATCGCACCTTCTTCGATGACATTCACATATCCTTTCGGAATCTCGCCCTTAAGGTTCGCTAACTAAAACGTCGGACTGGTCGTTCATCTTAGCTGAAGTGAGATTATCGCCGGTTCCGCACCAGGATCATGCACGTTCTGGCATATTTCTTGCTGGTCAAAGACAAGACTTGACACGCAATGCGGGTATTGCTCAAGGTGTAACAGAAGTGGCAAACGGTTCGTTGTGGGATGATCAGCGCGTTCATTCCAATTCGGAAACACACAACCGGACACGCAACCGAAGAAGGCACTAAGGCATGGATAGGGAAAGCTTTTTGTCCAACACGCTTTACCATCTCACGCAGACCCTTGAGACCGTCGCAGGCGTGGAAGAAGCCGAAGCATTTTTCAGCACTGTCGGGTCCGAATTGGGACAAGACATCTGGAGAGGCCCGAAACCACAACCAGAAGGGGAGAACGTCCCATCACATGCGCTGACCGATATGTTGCTGGAGATAGAAACCGGTATCGGCGGCGCCTTCAAAGTGATCAGCCATGACGAAAAACGGATCGTATTGGAAAACTCCACCTGCCCCTTCGGCATGATGGAAAAGGGCACCGGATCGGTCTGTATGGTAACGGCCAACCTGCTGGGGCACCTGGCGTCCAAGAGTGCGGGATACGCCAAGGTTCACCTGGAAAAGACAATTGCGCGCGGGGATGGGTACTGCCGGATGACCCTGACGCTCGTAGATGACAACAGTCCGGGATTTGAGTATTTCGCCGATGACTAAGATCGACGCCATGCAGCACGATGACAGTCTTGCGCGCTATGCCGATATCATAGCGCTGGATGTCTTTCCCTGCTATCTGCTCACGGTGGACGGCAATGTGGTCTTCAGCAACGGCGCCGCGGATCGCCTGTGCCCGGCCGAAGAGTTGCAGACAGCCCTGAAAACGCAGTCGCGGAATTCAGAATTCCTGAAACGCGGCGCCCAGTCGACGAATCCCAAGATCGGGCGGCTTTACCTTCAGGACGAACACGGGGAAAGCTTCACAATTCGCTGCCGCCTGGCCCGCCTTCCCGCCCGCACGGCGGTTCCGCTTGTTCTGGCACGACTCGACCCAAGTGATATCGAGGACCAGTATCAGAAACTGCGTTCGGAAAGTTCCCAGCTCCAACGCGCCATTCAGGCCCGCAAACGCAGCGACAGGCGGTTCCGGCAATTCCTCGACAGCGCGGTGGACGGCATCGGTGCGGTCGCCGCCAATGGCCGCTTCACCATGGCCAACAAATCCCTGTCCGAGATGCTGGGCGCGGCGGACCTGATCGGCAAATCCCTGTTCAGCTATGTCGATATGGGCCCCGCCCTGCAAGGGTTCGAAGCCCCGTCCGATCCGGGCGCCTTCCTGGAACGGGTATCGGGCACGCCGCTGGAAGTCTATGTCGAAAGCATACAGCATGACCGCTATCCGGTCGACGTGACCTTTACCCCGACCGACGAACCCGGATCGCGGCAATTCGTGGTCGTCATGCGCGACATCACCGCCCGCACCCAATACCGCGAAGCACTCGACCGGTCGCAATACCTGGAAGCCGCGCGCGATATCGCGCGGGCGAATGAACAGTCCAAGACCCAGTTTCTCGCAACCGTCAGCCACGAGATGCGCACACCGCTGGGGGCGATCGCGACGGCCGTGGACTTGCTGTTGCAAGACAACGGGTTGAAGCCGGAACAGCGACAGCTGATGGAGCTTATCCGCGGCTCCTCCGACACCGCGCTGGAGCAGATCAACAACACTCTGGAACATGTGCGCATGGACATGCGCCCGATCAAGGACCATCCGGTATCGAGCTTCAATCCCCAGCAGGTACTGCAAAAACTCGCGGAACAAAGCCGTATCGCTGCCGACGCCAAGGGGCTCGAAATCAAGCTTGCGCTGGATTGCCGGGCCGATCAGATGGTCGCCGGTCACCACCATCTGTTTCAGCGCGTGGTGCAGAACCTGATGGGCAACGCGGTCAAATACACCGATCAGGGAATCATCACGCTGTCGGCATACTGTTCAACCGCGGAAAACCGCAACGGACAGAAAATGCTGTCACTCGACCTGAGCGTCAAAGACACCGGACGGGGGATTGCCGCAGATGAAATCGACCGCCTGTTCGCCCCGTTCGAAACCGGCACATCCAGTTACAACAGCTTGGCGCAAAGTGCCGGTCTGGGCCTGAGCATCGTCAAGCGCGCGGTGGATGCGATGGGCGGGTCGATCCGCGTCAGTTCCACCCCCGGCAACGGCACCGAATTCAGGGTATCATTGAACTTCGGAATCCCAGACATCGCCGCGCAATCGGCAAGCGACGAAACCGAAATCCATGCGCCCGAGGCAAAGGGCATGCGCATTCTGGTGGTCGACGACAATCCGCTGAATCGCGATCTGATGGTGAAGCTGCTGAAAAGCGAAGGCTGTTTCCCGGTCTGTGCTGAAAGTGGCGAAGCCGCGCTCGAGGCGATCCGCTCCAACGAAGTCGACGCCGTGCTGATGGATATCGGCCTGCCTGGCATCGACGGAATGGAAGCCACCCGCCGGTTGCTGTCGCAACCGGAACATGAAGCCCTGCCCGTTTTTGGCCTGACTGGGTTCAGCGACCCCGACATACGCGAACGCGCCGAAATCGCCGGCATGGAAAAGGTCTATATCAAGCCGCTGCGCCGCCGCCAGCTTTACGAAATCATCCACCGCGTCAACGGATCCGGCACCATCCCGCAGACCGGCTGTTCGCAGCCAGCGATACCTGATCTTCTGGACAAATCGGTATCGCGACAGATCGCCAAGATCGCCGGAGAAAACTGGTCTGTTTTCGTCCATCAGCTGCACAAAGAATGCCTGACGACTCTCGCGCATCTGCGCAACGCGCTGGAGGCGTCGGTAATCGACGACATGGTGGCAATGGCCCGCAAGGCAAGCGTCACCGTCACCACCGTCGGGGCCGTCGCCCTGAACCAGAATTTCCTTGAAATCGAAGAGCGCGCCCAGACCGGACGATTGGACGAAATGCCCATGCTGCTGGAAACCACCGAGGCCCTGCTCGAAGAAACCCGCCTTGCGCTGGCGTTACTGTAAGCGCCGGAAAGGACCCGATCATGCCTTCTCTCCCCTCCAGTGTCAGCCTCACCGCTACGGCCGGTTTCCTGGCGGTTTCCCTGGCCTATGCCGGTGGCTTTTTCACCATGACCAACCCGATTCCGGTCTCTCTCGCCGCGGTGCAAGCCGAAACGGCCAAAGAAGATCCCAACAGGAACCGCCAGTATCTGGGCTT
>JAWVXM010000025.1:0-19183 GCA_033723255.1 Thalassovita sp. | reverse complement strand
TACAGATATTGATGGAAGGAGACCCCTCATGAGCTTTCAAAATCCCGTTTTCATCCCGGGGCCGACCAATATCCCCGAGCGCCTGCGCAAGGCTTGCGACATGCCGACGATCGATCACCGGTCACCGCTATTCGGCCAGATCCTGCACCCGGCGCGCGAAGGCGTGCGCAAGATCCTGAAGAGCGACAATGCCGAGGTCTTCATCTTCCCGTCGACCGGCACCGGTGGCTGGGAAACCGCCCTGACCAACACCCTGTCGGCCGGGGACAAGGTTGTGATGGCGCGCAACGGCATGTTCAGCCATCGCTGGATCGACATGTGCCAGCGCCATGGCCTGGACGTCCAGATCCTGGAGACCACTTGGGGTGAAGGCCTGCCGGCCGATCGCTATGAAGAGATCCTGACCGCCGACAAGAACCACGAAATCAAGGCCGTTCTGGCGACCCATAACGAAACCGCGACCGGCGTGAAATCCGACATTGCCGCGGTTCGCCGGGCGCTGAATGCCGCCAACCATCCGGCCATGCTGTTCGTCGATGGCGTGTCTTCGATCGCCTCGATGGATTTCCGCTTTGACGAATGGGGCGTCGACGTCGCCGTGACCGGGTCGCAGAAAGGCTTCATGCTTGCCCCAGGCCTGGCCATTGTGGGCTTCAGCCCGAAAGCGATGGAGGCCACCAAGACCGGCACCCTGCCCCGCACCTTCTTCGACGTGCATGACATGGCCAAGGGCTATGCCAACAACGCCTATCCCTACACCCCTGCCGTCGGCCTGATGAACGGGCTGAACGAATCCTGCCGCATGCTGCTGGATGAAGGGCTGGAAAACGTCTTTGCCCGGCATCACCGCATCGCGGAGGGCGTGCGCGCCGCCGTGGGGGCCTGGGGGCTGGACCTGTGCGCCGCGGACCCGTCTGTCTACTCGGATACCGTCAGCGCCGTCCGCACCCCGGAAGGTTTCAACGCCACCGACATCGTGACCCATGCCGCCGACAAGTATGGCGTGGCCTTTGGCGTTGGCCTCGGCGAAGTCGCGGGCAAGGTCTTCCGCATCGGTCACCTGGGCAGCCTGACCGACGTCATGGCGCTGTCGGGAATTGCAACCGCCGAAATGTGCATGGTCGATCTGGGCCTCGATATCAAACTCGGCTCCGGTGTCGCCGCGGCTCAGGAATACTACCGCGGCAATGCCGCCGCCGCCCAAAAAGAAGCTGCATGATGAAGGATACCCCGATGTATATCCCTACCTACGAAGACATGCTGGCTGCGCATGAGAGGATCGAACCCTTCATCCGTCGCACGCCGGTGAGGACCTCGGATTATCTTAACGAACTGACCGGTGCGCAGCTGTTCTTCAAATGCGAGAACTTTCAGGAACCGGGCGCATTCAAGGTGCGCGGCGCGGCCAACGCGGTGTTTGGCCTGGACGATGAGCAGGCGAAAAAGGGTGTCGCCACGCATTCGTCGGGCAACCACGCCTCGTGCCTCAGCTACGCGGCGATGAAGCGCGGCATCCCCTGCAACGTGGTGATGCCCCGTACTGCGCCACAGGCCAAGAAGGACACGGTGCGCCGTTACGGCGGCAAGATCACCGAGTGCGAACCGTCGACCTCCTCGCGCGAAGCGACCTTCGCTCAGGTGCAGGCCGAAACGGGTGGCGACTTCGTCCACCCCTACAACGATCCGCGCGTGATTGCCGGACAAGGCACCTGTTCGCGCGAATTCATCGAACAGACGGACGGCTTGGACGCGGTTGTCGCGCCCATCGGTGGCGGTGGGATGATTTCGGGCACCTGCCTGACGCTGTCGACGCTGGCTCCGGAAACGCAGGTGATCGCCGCCGAACCGGAACAGGCCGACGACGCCTATCGCAGCTTCAAGGCCGGCCACATCATCGCTGACGACGCCCCGAAGACGATCGCCGACGGGCTGCTGGTGCCGCTCAAGGACCTGACCTGGCACTTCGTTTCAAACCACGTGTCCGAGATCTACACCGCGTCCGAGCAGGAAATCATCGATGCGATGAAACTCACCTGGAAGCACCTGCGGATCGTGATGGAACCCTCCAGCGCCGTGCCGCTGGCCACCATTCTCAAGAATCCCGACGCGTTCAAAGGCAAACGTGTCGGCGTCATCGTCACCGGTGGTAATGTCGATCTCGACAAGCTGCCGTGGATCGGCGCCGCGTAAGCTACAGTCACCCCTTATCCACCCCGGCATCGGCCGGGTTGCAACCCCGACAGAGGAGCATGGACATGAAAGACAGCATCAATCTCGATGAATACGAAGTGGGCTTTGACATCCCGGCGAAACCGGGCATGAACGAGGCCGATATCCAAACGCCCTGCCTTGTGCTTGATCTCGATGCGCTGGAGCGCAACATCAAAAAGATGGGCGATTACGCCAAGGCCCACGGCATGCGCCACCGCGTGCACGGCAAAATGCACAAGTCGGTCGACGTGGCCAAGCTGCAGGAACGTCTTGGCGGCGCGGTGGGCGTCTGTTGCCAGAAAGTGTCCGAGGCGGAAGTCTTCGCCCGCGGCGGCATCAAAGATGTGCTGGTTTCGAACCAGGTCCGTGATCCGCTCAAGATCGACCGGCTGGCGCAACTGCCGAAGCTCGGTGCGCGCACCATCGTCTGCGTCGACGATATCGACAACGTGGCGGAACTGTCCGCGGCGGCGCAGAAGCACGGCACTCAGATCGAGTGTTTCGTCGAAATCGACTGCGGCGCGGGCCGCTGCGGCGTGACGACGACCGAAGACGTGGTGAAGATCGCCAAGGCGATCGATGCCGCCGAGGGGCTGAAATTCACCGGCATTCAGGCCTATCAGGGCGCGATGCAGCACCTCGACAGCTATGAGGACCGCAAGGAAAAGCTCGATATCGCAATCGTACAGGTGAAGGATGCGGTCGACGGCCTGAAGGCCGAAGGAATCGAGTGCGAACTGGTGTCGGGCGGCGGCACCGGCAGCTACTATTTCGAAAGCAATTCCGGCGTCTATAACGAGCTTCAGTGCGGTTCCTACGCCTTCATGGATGCCGATTACGGCCGCATCCTCGACAAGGACGGCAAGCGCATCGATCAGGGCGAATGGGAAAACGCCTTCTTCATCCTGACCAGCGTCATGTCCCACGCCAAGGCGGACAAGGCCATCGTCGATGCCGGCCTCAAGGCACAGTCGGTCGACAGCGGTCTGCCGGTCGTCTATGGCCGCGACGACGTTGAATACATCAAGTGTTCCGACGAACACGGCGTTGTCATGGATCCGAACGGCGCCCTGAAGGTCAACGACAAGCTCAAGCTGGTTCCCGGCCACTGCGACCCGACCGCCAACGTGCATGATTGGTATGTCGGCGTTCGCAACGGTGAAGTGGAATGCGTCTGGCCCGTATCGGCCCGTGGTCGCGCCTACTAAACCGGGCACCTAAAACAGGAGGGCTGGCAAATAAAAGCCAGAAATTGCCCGTGTGTATGCTTTCCTTCCGGCAGTGGCACACGGGCATACGGATTCTAATTGGAGAAAGACATGCTGATCGTACCCGAACGCGAAATCGCCGACCTGATGACCCGCGAAGCGGCCTTCGATGCCGTCGAGAAGGTCTTTGCCGCCATGGCATCTGGTGACGCCTACAACTTCCCCGTCGTGCGCGAAGCAATCGGGCACGAGGATGCCCTTTACGGCTTCAAGGGCGGTTTCGACCGTGCCGGCCTGACGCTGGGTCTGAAAGCCGGGGGCTACTGGCCGAACAACCTCGAAAAGCGCGGGCTGATCAATCACCAGTCGACCGTCTTCCTGTTCGACCCCGACACTGGCAAGGCGAGCGCCATGGTAGGCGGCAACCTGCTGACCGCCCTGCGCACCGCCGCCGCCTCCTCGGTGTCGATCAAGCATCTGGCCCGCGAAGACGCCAAGGTCATCGGTATGATCGGGGCGGGCCACCAGGCCAAGTTCCAACTCCGCGCGGCGCTGGAACAGCGCCCGTTCGAGAAGATCATCGGCTGGAACCTGCATCCGGAAATGCTGCCCAATCTGGAAGAGGTCGCAAACGAGGCCGGGGTGCCGTTCGAGGCGGTCGAACTGGACGGCATGGTGGACGCGGACGTGATCATCTCGATCACCTCGTCCTTCGACGCGATCCTTGCCGCCGGCCAGGTCAGCCCCGGCACCCACATTGCCTGCATGGGCACGGATACCAAGGGCAAGCAGGAGGTTGATCCGCAGCTTCTGGTCAAGGCGGATGTGTTCACCGACGAGGTCGCGCAGTCGATCACCATCGGCGAGGCGCAGCACGCCGTGGCGCAGGGACTGATCAAGGAAGACGACGTCGCGCAAATCGGCGCGGTGATCAACGGTACCAACCCGGGCCGTACTTCGGACGATCAGATCACCCTTTTCGACGGCACCGGGGTCGGTCTGCAGGACCTCGCCGTGGCGGCAGCAGTCGTCGACTTGGCCGTTGAAAAAGGCATCGCCATCGAGGTGGATTTCTGACCCGGGGCGCACGACCAACGTCCACGACGTTTCCAGATACCGGTTGCGCCGCTTGAGGCGCAACCACCTCCCAACTCGCCTGCGATAAGGATCCCGTTCATGCGGTTGCCCTGCCCCTGTTCTTCGTTGTCGCCGTCCCGGCGCTCAATGGCCCGTGAATGGCAGGCGGCGTCTCGGGGCGCGCAGTCGTGGCGAGCGCTCTGTCCACGGCAATGATGAGCGGGACGAAGACATGACCAGACCGGTGCGCGTGTTCATAAATGGCTTTGGTCGCATCGGGCGGACGCTGCTGCGGCAACTCCTGCAAGGACAGGGTCCAGAGCGGCTTGAAGTGGTCGGCATCAATGACATCGCACCGCTGGAAACATGCGCCTATCTGCTACGATATGATAGCGTCTATGGGCTTTTCCCCTCGACGGTGGAGGCCGGGCAAAACTGTCTCCGGATTGGTGGAAAATCGTTCCCCTTCTTTAGCGAACCTGACCTCAGGAAACTGGATCTGCGCGACGTCGATGTCGTCCTGGAATGCACAGGGAAAGCCAATGACCGCGCCGCTGCTGCAGCGGGGATCGAAGCCGGGGCATCAAAAGTCCTGATCTCCGGTCCGTCATCGGCTGCGGATCGAACGATCGTTATCGGCGCGAACGATCACGAACTCGGTGACGCAAGGATCGTCTCGAACGCGTCATGCACAACCAATGCAATTGCCCCCCTGCTGCGCACCCTGGATCTGGAACTCGGAATCGAACGCGCGCACATCACGACGATACACTGCTACACCGGCAGTCAGCCAACCGTAGATCAGCCGGGGGCCAGCTTGGAAAGAAGCCGGGCCGCCGCAGTCTCAATGGTCCCCACGACGACGAGCGCTGCGGCTCAGGTCATCAATGTGCTTCCGGAATTTCAGGGACACTTGAGCGTCGCCGCGGTCCGGGTCCCGTGTATCTCGGTATCCGCAATCGACGCCACATTACAGATTGCGGATACTCCCAGCGAACCCTTCGTTGAATTCCTGAAGAAAACCTTCGCGGGCTCGTCCCTGATCGGGCTGACCGAAGACCCCTGTGTTTCGACCGATTTTCGCGCTCGATCCGAATCCCTGGTGATCGCGCTACCCGAAACACAACCAACAGGGCATCGCCAGCTGCGCCTGTTCGGCTGGTACGACAACGAATGGGGCTTTTCGGCCCGCATGATTGAAATGGCCGAACGCTTGTCGGTCGTTCTCCGCACCGAGACATAACAGCCGGATTTCCGCGTCAAACGGAATTGCAGATCGAAAGAGCGGTCCGGGCCGGTCAGGAAACAACAGCCCCCCAAAAAGTCGAAAGCGGATTTCGTCCGTTTTTTTCCACCCCACGCGCAACCATCGGAGGCAACGCCGCCAAGGAGGCCTTGTTCGATGCGCTTCGCTCGGCAGTGGCAACGATGCTTCCGACGAACCGCTAAACTGAAGTTTCACTGGAAAAATCAAAATGCCTCACGTTTGCTGGCAAGAACATAACTATGAATTGCATAGGTAGTGCATAGACGGAGTTACCACATTAGCCGGATTGGCCGGGAGACGGAATGCCGGCGGCCTTCTAGGTCGATTGACCGCGGGCTTCGCTTTTACCATTGGCACCGTGTGTCTTTCGCTGCTGACAGTCAGCGCTGACACGGCCGACGAGCTGGTTCTGGGGATACATCCCTGCGCTCCCCCCTCAGAACTGATCGAACAATTCGAACCGCTTGCCGGCTACCAGGAAGGGGTTCTTGATGTTTCCGTGCGCGTCGAAATCTCGCCGGACTACACAACCCATGTAGACCGGATAGGTCAGGGTGAACTCGATATCGCCTATCTGGGGCCGGCGTCACATGTTGAATTGGTTGACCGTTTCGGTCTCCAGCACACTTTGGCGCGGCTCAGCATCGGCGGTCAGCCGACATTCAAGGGCAGCATCGTCGTCAGGCAGGACAGCCCGATCCGCAGCCTTGACCAGCTCAGGCGCAGAAAGATGGCCTTTGGCGATCCGGTCTCCACCATGAGCCACCTGGTTCGCAGGCACATGCTGCTACAAAGCGGGGTCGCCATTAAGGATCTGTTGGCGTTCGCACATTTCTCGAACCATGACGACGTGGCTATGAGCGTCCTGATGGCGGAGTTCAACGCGGGCGCCGTGAAGGAAGAAGTGCTGGAGAAATACCGGAAACGCGGGCTGCGAGAGCTGCGGGCGACCCCACGCATTTCCGAGCACCTTTTCGTCGCCAGAATGGGCCTTCCCGAACCAACCGTCTCGGAGATACGGCGTGCACTGCTTGGATTACACCAGGTTGAAGCAGGCCCCGAAATCCTGAGGCACCTCAAGGATACTGTACCTTTCCAACCCCGTGAGCCTGGCCGATCTCAGAACAACATTGGACACTTGGCTGGACAGAGCCGATCAGCCCTCCGAAAACCCGGTCTGAAGCCCATCTCATTTCCACTGATTGATGGGATCGTGCCAAGACATGGCCAATCCTAGGCGTTCGAACCATTCAGCGCACGCCGAGCGACTTCCACGAAGAACTGTGCCCCAAGCGGCAGGATGTCATCGTTGAAGTCGTAATTCGGGCTGTGCAGGTTGCGCCCGCACGCGGCGGAACCGTTGCCGATCCAGATATAGGCCCCGGGCGTATCGTTCAGCATGAAGGCGAAATCCTCGGCCGCCATGCTGGGCGGCAGGTCGGATGCGACCGCGTCTTCGCCAACGATGCTTTGTGCCGCCCCCAGGGCCAGTTCGGCGGCAGTGCTATCGTTGATGGTGGCGGGGTAGCGGCGCAGGTAATCAAGCTCGGCCTCGGCATGATAGGCCGTGGCAATGGCCTGCGCCCTATGCATCATCTCGGTCTCGAGGAAATCCCGGGTTTCGGGGCGGAAGGTGCGCACGGTGCCACGCAGGGTGATCCGTTCCGGGATGACGTTCAGGGTATCGCCGGCGAAAAGCTGGGTGATCGATATGACAGCCGGATCGACCGGCGCGACGGCACGGCTGACCAGGGTCTGCCAGGACATCTGCACCTGCGCCGCCAGCGTGATCGGGTCAACGCCTTCATGCGGCATGGCGCCGTGGCTGCCGCGCCCGATCAGGCGCAGTTCGAACGTGTCGAACGCCGCCATCACCGGGCCGGAATGCACGGCGAAACACCCCGCCTCCAGCCCCGGCCAATTGTGCATGGAATAGACCTGATCGACCGGGAAACGTTCGAACAGACCGTCTTCGATCATCACCCGCGCGCCGCCTTCGTTTTCCTCAGCAGGCTGAAAGATGAACACCACCGTCCCCGGTCCCGGCGGGTTGGCGGCCATGTGCTTTGCCGCGCCCAGCAACATCGTCGTGTGCCCGTCATGGCCGCAGGCATGCATCTTACCCGGGGTCTTGGAGGCATAGGGAAGCCCGGTTTCTTCGGTCACGTCCAGCGCGTCGATATCGGCACGCAGACCGACGGTCCAGCCGTCGCCGTTGCGCAGGATGCCGACGATGCCGGTGCCCGCGATCCCTTCATGCACTTCCAGCCCCATCGCGCACAGTTCGCGGGCGATGAACGCCGCGGTGCGGTGTTCCTCGAAGGCGGTTTCGGGGTGTGCATGCAAATCCTGACGCCATTCGGTCAACTGCGGCACCATGGCTTGAATATCGTCGGCAATACGCATCATCTCATCCCATCCAGAACATCAGGCCAACGCCAAGGGCAAAGCCCACAAGCAGCCAGGCCACGCGGTCAATCAGCGCGATATGCCCGCCAGCAGCAGGGGCGGCAGCCGTCGGGCCAGCCGCCTGCCCCGCAGGCGCAATCGTTCCGGTCGTGTCTTCCCCGCCGGTCAGCACGCGCGAAAACGCGGCAAAGAAATCATCGGCGGTCTTCTTGGCCACGCCCTGGATCAGGCGGCCGCCGACGCTGGCCAGCTTGCCGCCGATATCGGCGTCGGCGACGTAGCTCAGCCGGGTGCCCTCGCCTTCGGGTGTCAGCGTGATCCGCGCCTCGCCCTTGGCGAATCCTGCCGGCCCGCCCTGCCCGCGCCCTTTCAGTGTGTAGGACAGCGGCGGGTTCAGGTCGGCCAGTTCCACCTTGCCCTTGAAGGTCGCCGAAACCGGTCCGACCTTGGCCACGACCGAGGCCGTGTATTCATTGTCGCCGGTCTGTTCCATCGCCTTGCAGCCTGGGATGGAACGGCCCAGCACCTCGGGGTCATTCAACCCCTTCCAGACCGTTTCCGGACTGGCCGGGATCAGCGCGTTGCCTTCAAACCGCATCCCCGCCTCCCGTCATCTGCGTGTAGACGCGATAAAGCGCCTGTGTTCCGTCTTCGCCGAAACCGCCATCGACGAGCTTCTGGTACAGGTTGCGGGCCAGTGCCAGCCCCGGCAGGTCGAGCTTCATGCGCTCGGCCTCGGACAGCGCGATGGTCATGTCCTTGACGAAGTGATGCACGAAGAAGCCCGGCGCATAATCGCCCGCCACCATCTTCGGCCCCAGCCCGTTCAGCAGGAAACTGGACGCCGCGCCGGTGCCGATCACGCCGAGAACCGCACTCTGGTCCAGCCCGGCGGCCTTGGCATAGGACAGGCTTTCGCTCACCGCCAGCATGTTAGATGCAATCGCGATCTGGTTGGCCATCTTGGTATGCTGCCCTGCCCCTGCCGCGCCCAAATGAACAATATTTTCACCCATTGCGTCGAACAGCGGCATCGCCGTGTCGAAAGCCCCCGCGTCGCCGCCGACCATGATCGCCAGCTTGCCCGCCCTGGCACCGACATCGCCGCCCGAAACCGGCGCGTCCAGCGCCGCCAGCCCGCGTTGGCCCGCCGCTTCGGCGATCCGTTGCGCCAGTTCGGGGCTCGACGTGGTCATGTCGATCAGGATCGCGCCATCGCGGGCGCGTTCGACGATGCCGCCGGGGGCGAGGTAGACCTCCTCGACATCCTTGGGATAGCCGACGATGGTGATCACGACATCGCAGCTTGCCGCGACATCGCCGGGGCTGTCTTTCCAGACCGCGCCCTTGGCGACCAAGTCGTCGGCCTTGGCCTTGGTCCGGTTATAGACACAAAGGTCATGCCCGGCGGCGAGGATATGCCCCGCCATGCTCTGACCCATGATCCCCAGCCCGATGAAGCCGACCGTCATCTTTTCCGTCGAAGTGCTCATGCCCTGTCCGTCCTTCTGTCTGTGTTGCCCGGCGTTCCGTGAGTGGTGGCGCTCGGGTTTGAATGAGTTGTTTCCTAGTCGGTATTCCCGGCCTCGCGCAGCAGCGCGCGCAGCCGTTGCGGCGACAGCGGCATCTGATCGGCACTCACGCCCAACGGCGCCAATGCATCGTTGACCGCGCCCGCGATCACCCCGATCGATCCCATGATGCCGCCCTCGGCCATGCCCTTGATCCCCGCCGGGGTTTTCCGGTTCGGGGTGTGCATCGGGATGATCTCGATATTCGGCAGCTCGCAGGAGGTCGCGACAAGGTAATCGGCCAGCGTCGCGCTGAGGTTCTGACCGTTCGCGTCATAGACCACCTGTTCAAGCAGCGCCCCGCTCAGCCCCATCGCCACGGCGCCCTGCTGCTGGCCTTTCACCACCAGCGGGTTGAGCACCGTGCCGCAATCTTCGGCGACGAGGTAACGGGCGATTTTCACCCGCCCGGTTTCCGGGTCGATTTCCACTTCGCAGGCATGGGTGGCGTTGGAATAGGTCATCGCCGGCGGGTCGTAGGTCAGCGACACATCAAGCCCCGGATCGATCCCTTCGGGCAGTGCCGTCGGATCGAGATAGGCGCGCCGCGCCACGTCGACCAGCGTCAGGCCGGTGGCTTGCCACGCATCTTCCAGCCGGCGCTCGACCGCACCGTTGTGCAGCCGAAGCCCCTGCGCGTCGTTCAGGTTCAGCATCCCGGCGGCGATCGCCAGAACCTTGGCCTGCGCCTTCTGCGCGCAAAGATACAGCGTGCCGCCGCCCGCCGTGGCACCGCGTGCGCCGCGGCTGCCCATGCCATAGGGGGCGATGTCGGTGTGTCCCATGTGCACTTGCACGGTGTCCGGGGTGACACCCAGACCTTCGGCCACCGCCTGTGACAGCGGCGTTTCATAGCCCTGCCCCGATCCCATCAAACCGACAGAGGCGTTCACCACGCCCGAGGGTTCGATGCGGACCCAGGCAGCTTCGTGCCCCGATCCGGGTATGCCCGCGGCCTTGTAGAACGCCGATCCGTATGTGGTGGATTCGACCACCGTGCAGATCCCGAGCCCGAGCAGCCGGCCCTCTTCCCGCGCACGGGCCTGCCGGTCCCGGAAGGCCTGCATATCGACAGCCTCGACCGCCGCTTCCAGCGTTTCTCGCGGGGTGATGTCTTCCAGCACCTCGCCCGTCGGCATGGTATGGGGCAAATCGGCGGGGCCGAGCGCGTTGATCCGGCGTACCTCGACCGGCTCGAGCCCCAATTCGCGGGCCACCGCGTCGATGGTCCCGTCCATCACCCAGCTGGTGATCGCCATCGGCGCCCGCATCGGACCGTTGCCGCACTTGTTGGTCAGAACCACCTTAACGTCGAAAGCGTAATCGGCGATCTTGTAGGGGCCGGTCAGGATCATCGCGATCACCCGCGCCATGTAATTGGCCGGGTAGAAGCAATAGGCGCCGAAATCCTCGGTCAGCGCCAGTTCCAGCCCCAGAATGCGGCCATCGGATCGCACCGCGGCGCGGGTCACGCAATGGGTTTCGCGCGCATGGCTGGCCGATGTCAGGTTTTCCATCCGGTCTTCGCGCCAGCGCACCGGCCGCCCCAGATGGCGCGACAGGGCCGCGACGGTCAGCTCCTCGCGGTAAAGCGCGATCTTCTGGCCAAAGCCACCGCCGATATCGGGGCTGATCACTGTGACCTGGGTCTCGCTGATCCCCAGCCGGGCGGCCAGTTGTCCGCGCATCGGGTGCGGCACCTGGGTGCCGATATGCATGGTCAGATGCGCCCGCCCGGCATCCCAGTCGGCGAGACAACCGCGGGTTTCCATCGGCACATGTGTCAGGCGGTGCAGGTTGAAACGCGACTCGATCACCCGGTCCGCCTCAGACCGGCGCGCGGCAAGATCGCCTGCGCTGAAACTTTGATGCGATACCAGGTTGTCGGGCAGCGTGTCGTCGACAAGCGGCGCGCCCGGCGCCAGCGCGGTGTCGGTATCCGCCGCACAGGGCAGCGGGTCGTAATCCACCTCGACCAGTTCCGCGGCATCTTCGGCGACATAGCGGTCGCGCGCCACCACCACCGCCACCGGATCGCCGTGAAAGCGCACCTTGTCGACGGGCAGCGTGGTCATTTCGACCGGGTGCAGCCCTTCGATCGGGGGGGCAAGGCGCAGCGGCGCGGTCCATTGCGCCAGGTCCTTGCCGGTGAACACGCCCACCACGCCGGGCAGGTCGCTTGCGGCCTGCGCATCGATGCCGTTGATCTTCGCATGGGCATGCGGCGAACGCACGAAACAGACCTGCAGCGCGCCGGGAATCGCGACATCGTCGAGATAGCGCCCCTGCCCCGTCAGGAAACGGCGGTCCTCCTTGCGCGGCAGGGGTTTGCCGATATGGCTGAAGGGGGCGTCCACGCTCATGCCTGTTTTCCTTCCCGCATCGATTTGGCGGCCTTCAGAATGGCGGCCACGATATTCTGATAGCCGGTGCAGCGGCACAGGTTGCCCGACAGGACATCGCGGATTTCCGCCTCGTCCGGGTCGGGGTTGTCACGCAGATAGGCTTCGAATGTCATCACGATGCCGGCCGTGCAGAAACCGCATTGCAGCCCGTGTTCTTCGTGCAGCGCCTGTTGCAGCGGGCTGAGCGTTTCGCCATCGGCCACGGCTTCGATCGTGCTCAGCTCATGGCCTTCCATCTGCACCGCATAGGTCAGGCAGGACCGCGCTGGCTGCCCGTCGATCAGGATGGTGCAGGCGCCGCAAACACCGTGTTCGCACCCCACATGAGTTCCGGTCAGGTGCAGGTCTTCGCGCAGCACGTCCGACAAAAGCTTGCGCGGTGGCACCACCACGTCATGGGTTTCGCCGTTCACGACGAGAGAAATGGAAACCGGGGCGCTCATTGCAGATCTCGCTTTTCAACAGCATCCAGCAAGGCGCGCCGGATCAGGGTCTCGGCCACTTCGCATCGATAGGCGGCAGGGACCTCGGCATTTTCTTCGGGAGTGACGGCTTCGGCCGCCGCAGCAGCCAGATCGGCGGCGGTTGCCGCATCGATTGGATTGCCAATGGCCTTGGCCTCGACCTCCTGCATCCGCAACGGGACCGGGCCCACCCCGCCCAAGCCCAGCCGCATCGCAACGACTTCGTCATCTTCGCCGACCTGCAGGGTCAGCGCCACGCTGGCGATGGCGAAATCGCCGTGACGACGGCTGAACAGGTCGAAGGAACTGTGTTCCTCCTCCGACTGGCGCGGGAAACGAAGGGCGGTGACGATTTCATCCTCGCCCAGGTCCACCGTCATGATGGATTGCAGAAAATCTTGGGCCGGCACCACCCGTTCGCCCCGAACCGAGCGCAGCACCACATCCGCCCCCAGCGTGACCGCAATCAGCGGAAGCTGCGCCGCCGGGTCGGCATGGACAAGGCTTCCGCCGATCGTGCCACGCTGACGGATCGCATAGTGACCGATGGTCCGCGACGCCTGCGCCAGAAGCGGCAGGTCGCGCGCGATCTCGGGGGCGGTGGCAAGACGATGGTGCCGCGTCAGGCCGCCGATTTCGATGACGTCGCCCGATGGACGGATATAATCCAGTTCCAGCAGGTCATTCAGATCGACCAGATGGCCGGGCCGCGCCAGCCGCATGTTCAGCATCGGCCCCAGGCTCTGACCGCCGCCCAGGGGCTTGGCATCCGAACCGAAACGCGCCATCAGTTCCAGCGCCTCGTCGATATCCGCGGGCCGGTGATAGGTGAAGGGGGCGGGTTTCATCGCGTGCTCCGGTTACCAGAGAAGGCTCTGGCCGCTGTCCTTGTCGAACAGGTGAAGCCGGTTCAGGTCGACCGACAGCGCCACATCGTCTCCGATCGAATGGCTGAGATCCTTGCCGACACGGAAGAACAGTTCCTCGCCGTTGAAGTCGAAACCAAGGAACTGGTCCGAGCCCACCGGAAGCACCGAATTCACCTTGCCCCGGATGATCGACCCGTCACCACCGGTCGCGTTTTCGTCGACGTCTTCGGCGCGGATGCCAAGCCGGACTTCGCGGCCATTGCAATCGGCCAGCTTGCCGGCGATTTGCGGCGGCAGCGTCAGGACCAGATCCCCGCTCACGAACACCGCCTGGGAACTGCTGGCGACCTCGACCGTGCCGTCGATATAGTTGATCGGCGGGTTACCAAGGAACGAAGCGACGAAGGTGTTCTTCGGCCGCTCATAGATGTCATCCGGGCTGCCGATCTGCTGCACCACGCCATCGCGCATCACCACGATACGGTCGGCCAGGGTCAGCGCCTCGGCCTGGTCGTGGGTCACATAGACGAAGGTGGTCTGCATCTGCTGGTGCAGTTCCTTGATTTCGGCGCGCAT
Organism: Thalassovita sp.; assembly: GCA_033723255.1. GTDB lineage: Bacteria > Pseudomonadota > Alphaproteobacteria > Rhodobacterales > Rhodobacteraceae > Thalassobius. The sequence goes on along the minus strand of JAWVXM010000025.1, from coordinate 5,126 downwards.
CGAAATGCGCAAAGCCGCGTCGAGGTTCGACAGCGGTTCATCCATCAGGAACACCGAAGGGTCGCGTACCATCGCCCGCCCAAGCGCCACGCGCTGACGCTGACCGCCGGACAATTGCGACGGGCGCCGATCCAGCAGATGTTCGATTTCCAGCTTTCGCGCTGCGTCGCGCACCCGGGTTTCGATCTCGGCGCGCGGCGCTTTGCGCATCTGCAGGCCGAAGGCGATATTGTCGAACACGGTCTTGTGCGGGTAAAGCGCATAGCTTTGGAACACCATCGCGACGTCCCGCTTGTGCGGCGGCGTGTAGTTCACCAGTTCGTCGTCGAACAACAGCTTGCCCTCGCTGACTTCTTCCAGCCCCGCGATCATGTTCAACGTGGTGGACTTACCGCAGCCCGAGGGCCCCAGCAGGACAAGGAATTCCTTATCCCGGATGTCTAGGTTGAGGTCCTTCACGGCGTGGAAGCCGTTTGCGTATTTCTTCTCGACGTTCTCGAAACGGATACGAGCCAAGGGTCTTTCCTTTCCTAGCCTTTGACGGCACCGGCGGTCAGGCCGGAAACGATGTAACGTTCAAAGATCACGGCAACGATAACGGGAGGCACGATTGCCAGCACGCCGGCCGCGTTGATGAACGAGAAACTAATTGTGAAATCCGAAGTGAAAGCCGCCAGCAGGATCGGCAGCGTCTGGGACGCCTCGGTCTGGGTGAACATCAGGGCCAGCAGGAATTCGTTCCAGCTGGTCAGGAAGGTGAACAGCACGACGGCGACCAGGGATGGCAGCGACAGTGGCAGGAACACCCGCACCAGCGCCTGGAAGCGCGAACAGCCATCGACGCGCGCGGCCTTGTCCAGTTCATCCGGAAGCCCCTCGAAATATTGCACCAGGATGAACACGCTGAACGGGACGGTTACCGCCAGATAAGTCAGCACCAGTGACCCGATACTGTCCAGCATCCCCAGCTTCCGGATCACCAGGAAGAAGGGCACCACCAGCGCGATATCGGGAATCACCCGGGTGATCAGGATGAAATAAACCGACGCGTCGCGCCCCCAGAACCGGATCTTGGCCAGCGCATAGGCCGCGGGGACACCGACCAGAAGGTTCAGGATCACCACCAGCGTCGCGACGATGAAACTGTTCCACATCGCGGGCAGCAGGTTCTTGGCGGTCGAGGGAATGAAACCACCTGCCGCCGGGTCCTGCCCGCTGCGGGTTTCATAGGTGATTTCTTCTTCCTCCTGCGCCGAGAAGATCGCCTCGAAATTCTGCAGCGTGGGTTCGTCGGGTATCCAGTGCGGCGGCACCGACACGATTTCGGCCTCGGTTTGGAACGATGACGAAACCAGCCAGGTCACCGGCGCGATGACGTAGATCGCCAGTATGATCGCGCCGGCAAGGATCAGCAGCGAATGCGCGATGCGCGACAGGCGCTGACGGCGGCGGTAATCGACCCCGCCGGATCGGGTTGAGGTAACTTCAGTCATGGTCAAACCTTCCGGCCCAGGGTGCGAATGAAGGTGTAGGACAGCGCGAAGGTCACCAGTGCCAGCACATAGGACATCGCCGCGCCGCTTCCAAACGACAGGTTGCGGAAGGTTTCCACATAGATATGCCAGGACAGCACGTGGCTGGCATCGCCCGGCCCGCCTTCGGTGAGGATGAAGAACAGGTCGAAGTGGCGGATCGCCATCATCGTCTCATAGATCATGACCAGCATGAAACCGGGCTTCATCGCCGGCAGCGTGACATGGATGAACCGTTGCCAGACGCTGGCGCCATCGACACGCGCAGCCTGGTACAGGTCGGACGGGATGGATTTCAGCGATACCAGCAGCAGGATCGCGGCCAGCGGCACCTCTTTCCACACGAAAGCGTTGGCGATCAGGAAGATCGTCTTGTCCTGATCCCCGAGCCAAACCATGTATTTATCAATGAAATCCAGCTGGTACAGCACACCGTTCAGAGCGCCGTAGCCGGAATCGTAGATCCATTTCCACATCAGCGCATTTGCCACATAGGGAATGGCCCACGGGATCAGGATGATGGTGGACAGGACCCGGCGGCCGCGGAAATTTTGGTTCAGCAGCAGCGCCACCAGAAGGGCGATCACCGCGATGGCCGATACCGAAACGACCGCGAACACGACCGTGCGCGAAACCGACACCCAGAACAGTTCGTTCGAGAAAAGATCGGTATAATTGTCGAACCAGACGAAGGGCGTCCGGTTCGGACGCGTCAGCTTGATGCGGAAGAAACTCAGATAGAAAGAGTAGAGGATCGGGAAAACCGCCACCCCCATGAGGACCGCCATGACCGGCGCCAGAAACATGATTGCGCTGCGTTCTTCATAACCGAACATGGCGCGCAACCGGCCCCGTCCAGCTTGTTGATGCACGACTTCTGCCACGCCGTTGCCCCGCCTTTTCTATTAGAAAATTATTGCCCCCGGCGCGGTACTGCGCCCACGCCGGGAACGGTCAGTATTGTCAGTAGGAGTCTTTCAGCTCGTCCCACAGTTCGCCGGACTTGGTGACCGCCGACTTGACGTCGGTGTTGCCAAGGATCGCCGACTGCCAGGCCGAACCGTTGGTTTCGCTCCATTCGCCGAACCACGGCGTGACCACGTCTTTCTTCAGCGCCAGCGCCTGCTGCGCCTTGATCACGTCGACATCACCATAGGCATTGTAGGCGGCCTGGATTTCGGGGTCGTTGAACAGCGGCTTCACACCGAATCCCGCGCCGATATCGAGGAACAGCAGCTTCTGGAACTTGTATTCGCCATCCGCCTTGCCGCCGAACCATTCGATCAGCTTGGCGGTGTTTTCGGCCTGCTGCTTGTCCTGCGCTGTCCGTGCCGACATGCCGTGGAAGCGCATCCAGCCAACGGTGTTGTGATCGCCATTGGCGCCCTTCGGCATCATCGCCTGCTTGACGTTGCCGGCGACCTGCGACTGCGCCGGGTCGTTCAGCATGCGCAGGCGGTACTTCGCCACCATCGCGAAGGCATGGTTGCCCGACGCGAAGGCCTTCAGCCCCGACAATTCGCCGGTTTCAACGCAGGCGGGCGACACGATGCCGTGCTTGTTGACGGCATCCACGACCCATTGCAGCGCCTCGGCCGCACCGTCTTTTTCGTGCTGCATGATCGACTTGCCGGCGTCGTCGGTGAAACGGCCGCCATGCGAATAGACCAGCGCCGACATGAATTCGATCAGCCAGCTTTCCTGCGCCATGGCCAGCATCATCGGGTAATCCGAGATGCCCTTTTCCTTCATCACCAGCGACTGTTCAACGACTTCGTCCCAGGTGGCGGGCGGCGCGTCGAAACCGGCTTCCTTGATCTTGCTCTCGTCATAGAGGAAGGCCATGAAATCGGTGTAATAGGTCAGACCGTACTGACGGCCATTATAGGTCATCGAATCGGTGCAGAAATCCTCGGCCTCGGAATTGTAGGCCGTGAGGAAGTCATAGTCGTCAATCGGTGCGATCCAACCGGCTTCGGCCCATTCGGGCAGCCAGGCGTCAGACACCCACATCATGTCCAGCGGCGCGCCGCCGACGAATTTGGTCACCATGCCTTCACGATACTGCGCCCAGGGCGAGTTGCCGTAGTTCACCGGGATACCGGTCGACTTGGTGAATGCGCTGAGATGGCTTTGCACCGTATCGACCGCAGCCGACCAAGCGTGCATGGTGACCGGCTTGTCCGCCGCGCTTGCGATGCGCGCCGGGCCTGCCAGCGCCATGGCGCCTGCTGCTGCGGACGTTTTCAGAAACTCACGCCGTCCGAAGTTCGGCTTGATTAGTCGTGACATTATTTTTTACTCCCCTGTTGTTCGATCCGGCTCCGACATCGCCGCACCAAGGCGAGGCGCCCCGACAAGCCAATCCAGATGAAAGATCGGGCGATCTTCGAGAATCACGTTAGTTTGAGATTTCTATGTCGTCAATTGACGACTTTAACGCATCACGGAATGCCGCAACTTTGGGCAACACCGCTCATCGCAATCCCGAAAGCGCTCAATTTGAAAGCAACGCAGGCACCAAGGCGCAGATTTCCGGTCAGGAATTTTCGGCGTTATAGGCCTCGATCATGGCGGCCAGCCCCGAAAGGAACATACGCACATGCATCTTAACCACCTGCGTTTCAGGCACTTGCCAGCTGGCCTTGTAGATGTGGCGACGGATCGCGTAATGTGAGATCGCCCCATGTAGTGTCCAGGCCATTTCGTGAACGACTTCACGGTCATCGGGCAGGTCAATTCCGATTTCATGCGCCGCCTCGCGCATCAAGACCTCAAGAAGCTGCGTCACGATGCTCGTGATGTAGTCAGGGGCCATCGATGCATCCGACAGCGAAGCGTACAAGAACAAGCGCAGCCATTTTCTTGTCAGCGTCGTTTCGAGATAATCCACATAAAACTGGGTGAAACGTTCTTCCGCCGACAACTTTCGGTTTTGGAGATCTACGAACCAGCCAGCCTTGAACGCCCCCAGGATCTCTTCCTTGTACACTTCGGCGACCAGGTCCTGCTTGGTTGGAAAGAAGCGGTAAAGCAGGCGCTGAGACACGCCGCAGGCATCGGCCAGCATGCGGGTTTGCCCGGTCAGGCCGTTTTCGGCAAAGAAGTCGGAAGCCGTTTCAAGAATCTGCGCCCTGCGCTCGGCACGCGGCAGGCGCCCTGATCCGGAACCACCTTCCTTTTTCGCGCCGCTCGCCTTGCGGGCCTGCTCCCTGAGAACATCAGACTTAGCCTTCACGCCGCCCCCCCCTTTTTATGGTTTCGGCTTGCGTTAACCGATCGATCCCGCCCCGCCAAGGCGTGATGCCGATATTTCATGTATAATCGTCCGGCGACATTGTCGTCAAATGACGACTTTTTCATTGCATCAAGTACCTGATCCCGAATAGCCTTCGGGCAAGGCGGGCATGCCGCTCGCAACGAAACCAACGGAACCACCATGATCTACGAAAAGCGAACCTACCGCATAACCGCCGGCAAAGCCCCGGAATTCCTCAAGCTCTACGAAGCCGAGGGGCTTCACATCATTACCAAATATGCCAAGCTGATCGGCTGCTGGATCACCGATAGCGGACCGTTGAATTCCGTGGTTTT